>CAYRDY010000006.1:17969-30775 GCA_964423195.1 uncultured Catenibacillus sp.
AAAAAATGTCTTTCTGAGGGTGGAATCCCATTTGAAGTGAAACTCACAGCGCCATCCTACAAGAGCCCAGAGGGCATGCGCGCTTTCATGGCCTTGCGTCAGGAAGCAGAGGACAATGGCCTCTCCGAAATGACACTGGACGAAATCAATGCTGAGATCAGCGCCTCCAGATCAGAACGCAGAAAGAAAGCCGGTGAGTGACTTGTATTACGCCGTTATTGACACAAATGTCCTTGTGTCCGCTTTGCTAAGCCGAAGAGATATTGTGAGTGCGCCCGCAAAAGTTATAGAATATCTTTTTCAGGGTGCACTTACCCCCATCTATAACAGGGAAATTCTTGAGGAATATGAAGAGGTTTTAAGCCGCAATAAATTTCATTTCAATTCCGCCAATGTTCAAATTTTAATCAGCCAGATTAAACTGATCGGGCTACACGAAAAAATTATTTCATCATCAGGTGAAATTTTTCCAGATTTGGATGATGCAGTTTTCTTTGAAGCTGCCCTCTCCCACAAAACGATTGATGAAAATACATACCTTGTGACAGGAAATATGAAGCACTATCCAGAAAAACCATTTGTTGTCACACCCCGACAAATGGTTCAGATTCTAGAAAATCGTTGCTAGCTTTCTCAGCGCAGTGCATGATCTCTGCCCACAATCTCATCCCCCTATTTGAAACATCTGGTGGTCTTCTGTATTGAATCCTGCACAGCCGCCGTCTGCCCTCCTGCAGATTTCCTCCTCGAAGTGGTGTCCCTCCGGCTTATGATACACGGTCTCTTCGATGCAGTGGCGCAGTTCATCATCCGACGCGCTGCCGCGCAGCAGGGATTTGAGCATCACGCCGTCGCCGTACTGCAGGCAAGTCTTTAAAAAGCCGTCCGATGTCAGCCGGACGCGGTTGCACTGATCACAAAATCTGTGGCTGACGGCGCTGATAAAGCCGATCTTTCCCTGAAAGCCCTCGATCGTGAAGTATCGGCACGGTCCGTTTCCCAGTTTTCCCGCGAAATAAGTCATCTTCCCAAAAGCCTCCTCAAGCAGGGCTCTCAGCTCGTCTTCTCTCACAGCCTCAAACCGTCTGCCTGTCCCGATCGGCATCATCTCAATAAACCGGACGCTTAACCGGTGATCCCGCGCCAGGGAGGCAATCTCTATCCACTGACCGTCATTGACGCCCCGGATGGGGACGCAGTTGAGCTTCACGCGCAGATTCTCATAAGCCAGTGCCTTTTCAATCGCCGTGCGCACGCCGTGCGCGCCGTCCACGCCCGTCATTTCCTCGAAAATCTCTCGGTCAAACGCGTCGACACTGATATTGACCGCGTCAAGCCCGGCTTTGACCAGGTCGTCGATCTGCTCCGCCAGCAGCACACCGTTGGTTGTCAGCGTCACATTTTCAATGCCCTCTATCTCTTTTAAGCGCCGGACAAACACGTGCAGGTCACGCCGCACCAGCGGCTCCCCGCCGGTCAGCTTGACTTTCGAGATGCCCAGTCCCGCAAAGATACGGCAGAGCCGGAGCATCTCATCGTAGGTGAGTATCTCCTCCCGCTCAAGCCATCGAATATTTCCCTGCGGCATGCAATAAATGCAGCGCAGATTGCAGCGATCCGTCACTGAAATCCGCAGATATTCTATATTTCTCCCCATAGCGTCAATCATCCCGGACATCCCCATCCTGTATGAACTCCTCTCTTGCCGCGCTGAGAAATTTCTCTGCGATCGGCGTAAAGATCTGATACTTTTTCCATATCAAATAAATTTTCGTCTCCAATTTCGGGGATAAAGGGCGGAATGCAAGCCCGCTCTCCGCACTGGTATCCACGAGACCTTTTAACGTCAACAGATAGCCGAGCTTTTCCTTGACAAAAAGCGAGGCGTTATAGGACAGGCGAAAGGAGCCTTCCAGCCGCATGTCTTTCATCTTTTCCCCGCACCAACCGGGAATATCTTTCTCCCAACCCTGTCCCGAACAGAAGAGCGGAAGCCCTGCGATGTCATCTGCCGTGATGGCGTCCTTTTTCGCAAGCGCACAGCAGGCAGGCAAAACCAATCCCCATTGATCCGCTTCCGGAAAACACAGGCAGCGATACTTTGTCCTGTCCGGAGTTTCCGCCAGTACCGCAAAATCCAGAAGTCCTTTGTCCAGCTTCTCCGTCACCTGCTCGGTGTCCCCGCTCGTGATATGGTAGCGCAGGCCGGGATAATCCGCCTTGAACTTTTTGATAATGCGGGCAAGGAAACGAATCTGACAGGATTCCGCCAAACCGAAATAAATGTCCCCGCCAGTGACATCATCGAGCGATACGAACTCACCGATCATCTTATCCGCCATGGAGACCAGATCTTCCGCGCGTTTCTTGAGAAGAATTCCCGCCTCTGTCAGCTCGATGCTGAAGCTGTGCCGTATAAACAGTTTTTTCCCAAGCTCCTCCTCCAGCGACTGCATCTGCTTTGAAAGCGTCGGCTGCGTTACATGAAGATATTTTGCGGCGCGGGTCATATTTTCCTCCCGCGCGATGGCAAGAAAATAGCGCAGCGTGCGTATTTCCATCATGAATGTCCTCCCCTTGTGATATTTGCAAATAGAATATCATGATATAAATTATAACCATTAGCGAAACCGACGTCAAGCAACTATAACAAAATCTATTATTGATCAAAATGAGGGGAAAACAGCGGTGGCGCCCGGCGCTATCGTGACGCCTGCCAACTTCGCGAATAAAGCAGGTGTACAGCCCGGCGGCCGGTGTCTCTACACCGGTCGCCGGCAATTTTTTCACCCGTTGATCGGGATCAGCATCGCATACGGCGCCGTAAAGACGGCGAGTGACAGGCAGACCTTTTTGACTAGCGGCGCCGGCAGGTCACTCTTTTTAAATGTAAAAGACTTGTTCAGATAATAGATGAGAAATCCCGCCAGGGCAACGCCCGGCAGCGATATCAGTGTTGTCCCCGGAAAATAGATCGCACTCACCGGGATCGCGCCCTTGCCGATCAGCAGCGCCAACACATAGATAAGGGCCGCGCCCGCCAGATCACAGATAAATCCATTCAGCCAGATGCTGAAGATATACCTTTTCCAAAGTGGAAACTTCTTTTCGACCTTCTGAAATTTGAGCGTCAGGCAGAATACCAGACTGTCAATGACAAGATTGACCGGCAGCAGAATCAGCCACATCCGGGACGGCCACAGAAAGAAAAGCCATATCGGGAATATGACATTATAAAGGCAAACCTCTTTTTCTTTTTTCATCAAACGCCCCTCCAAACTTCTCTCCGAGGAATCACAACAAAGTGCAGCGCATGGCGCACAAACCAAATCGTACCGGCACTCGTTCCCTACTTTTTGGGCAAATGCCTGACCGTGCCTGCTTCTGCCAAAGTCGCTCTCTATTTTTTTCTGAATTTCATATAGTCGCGCTTGACCCGAAGCTGGCTGACGGCACGGGCGAGCCGGCTCTGCGCGGCATAATATTCCTGGATGCTCTTCTTCTGCAGGAGCTCTTCCCTCGCGCGGGCCTCCTCAAGCCTCGCCCGGTTCTCGTCGATCTCCTCCGGCCGCTCGATCGTGTCCACCAGAATCAGCACATCGTTGTCCTCGATCTTCATCATTCCCGACGACACCCACGCGTACTGGTTCTCACCGCCCGGCACGCGAAAGTGCATCGGTCCGGGCCGGATGGCGATGATCTCATTGCTGTGATGCGCCATGACCGCGTACTGTCCGAGCAGCGCCGGCACGCTTAAGTATTCGCACGGGCCGTCATAAAATGGCCGCGCCGCCGCCAGAATGTGCACCGTGTAACTGCTCATCAGCGCTCACCCGCTTTCAGCCGCTCCGCCTTCGCGATGACATCATCGATCGTTCCCACATTATAAAATGCCGCCTCCGGAAAATCATCCATCTCGCCGCTGACGATGGCCTGAAAGCCGCGCACCGTCTCCTCAAGCGGCACATAGACGCCGGACATGCCGGTGAACTTCTCCGCCACATGGAACGGCTGAGAGAGAAATCTCTGGATGCGCCTGGCCCTGGTGACGACCTTCTTGTCCGCGTCGCTCAGCTCATCCATGCCGAGAATGGCGATGATATCCTGCAGCTCGCTGTAGCCCTGCAGAATCTCCTGCACCGCCCTGGCCGTGTCGTAATGCTCATCGCCCACGATGTCCGGCTCCAGGATGCGCGAGGTGGACTCCAGCGGGTCGACCGCCGGATAAATGCCCTGCTCGACGATCTTTCGGCTCAGCACCGTGGTCGCGTCCAGATGGGCGAACGTCGTCGCAGGCGCCGGATCCGTCAGGTCGTCAGCCGGCACATAGACCGCCTGCACCGAAGTCACGGAACCCTTTTTTGTGGAAGTGATGCGCTCCTGCAGCTCACCCATCTCCGTGGCCAGCGTCGGCTGGTAGCCCACGGCGGACGGCATGCGCCCCAGCAGCGCGGACACCTCGCTGCCCGCCTGCACAAACCGGAAAATATTATCTATAAAAAGCAACACATCTTTATTCTGCTCATCGCGGAAATACTCGGCCATGGTCAACCCTGAGAGTGCCACGCGCATACGCACGCCCGGCGACTCGTTCATCTGGCCGAAGACCAGCGCGGTCTTCTCCGCTACACCGCTCTCGTGCATCTCATTCCAGAGATCGTTGCCCTCGCGGCTGCGCTCGCCCACACCGGCGAAGATCGAATATCCGCCGTGCTCCATGGCCACATTGTGAATCAGCTCCTGAATCAGAACTGTCTTGCCCACGCCAGCGCCGCCGAAAAGGCCGATCTTTCCGCCCTTGGCATAGGGCTCCAGAAGATCGATCACCTTGATGCCCGTCTCCAGGATCTCCACCACCGGACTCTGCTCGTCAAATCCGGGCGGCTTGCGGTGAATCGCCCGGCGCGGCTCCGTCTCCGGCACCGGCGCGCCGCCGTCGATCGGCTCGCCCAGCACATTAAACATGCGGCCCAGCGTCGCCTCGCCCACCGGCACAGAGATATCCTCCCCCGATGCCTCCACATCCACATCGCGGCCCAGCCCCTCGCTGCCCGCGAGCATAATGCAGCGCACCGTATCATTTCCTATATGCTGTGCCACTTCCATGACACGCTTTTGCCCGTCAACTGTGACTGAGAGTGCCTCCCTGATCTTCGGCAAATGCCCCGCCGCAAACGCCACATCGATGACAGGCCCCGAAACCTGCACAACTTTTCCTATATTCAAGGCTTGGCCACCTCCCTGTGTATTTCAAGCCGGCTCTGACTGCCGCCTTTCGCAGCGGCGGCAGGTTCCTGATCCGCCTCCTTACGTTCCTTACGCCTTTTCTGCGCTCTGGCACCCGCGCAGACCTCCGTGATCTCCTGTGTGATCGCCGCCTGACGGACACGGTGAAACTGAACATAAAGTTCACCGAGGATCTTTTCCGCGTTCTCATTGGCCGCGCTCATCGCCATCATTCTCGCGTTCTGCTCACTGCAGAAACTGTCCACGAGTGCCCCGTAAATGAATCCGGTCACATAGCTCTCGATCATATTGTCCAGAATCACGCCGGGCGACGGCCGGAACTCGACCGGATGATCCATCTCCTTCTCCTCAGGCGTGGAGTAAAAATGCGAGTGATGGAAAGGGATCAGGCGAAATGAGACCGCCTCGGCTGAGATACCGTTTTTCATATCTGTAAAAATAATAAAGATTTTGTCAAGGCCCTCGTCGTTGAACTGATGGAGCAGCACCTCGCCGATCTCCATCGCGCGATCGATGGTCGGGTTCTGCGCCGTGTAGAGAAAACTCTGCGCGATCGGAATATTGTGCCGCAAACAGAACTGGCGGCCGTACTCTCCGACCACAAACATCCGCATATCCGGATGCTCATCGTACATGCGCCTGGCCTCCCGAAGAACATTCTGATTGTATGATCCGGCAAGCCCCTTGTCCGCCGTGATCACCAGACAGCCATAGGTGCCGTTCAGCGCCTCGCTGCCCTCCTCCGGATAGAGATACTTGCTGTCCACCGTCTCGACCGTGCGGAAGACGCGCTTGATCTCCCGCCGCACCGCCTCAAAATACGGCTTGGTCATATCCAGCTCATTTTTCGCCTTCTTCATCTTTGTGGAGGCGATCATGTACATGGCATTGGTAATCTTCTGCGTGTCCCGAATGCTTCTCATACGGCTCTGTATTTCAGTTAAATTTGGCATTCCGTCTCACCGTCCTCACCATGCCGATTTCACGGAATCCAGATATTCCCGCGCAATCTCCGGGATCCTGCGCCGGTTCTCGTCGCTCAAAATGCCCTGCGCGTCGATCTCCTGGCAGATATCATCCGCATTTTCCTCAAAGTAGGCACAGAGCCCCTCCAGATAGGAGCCGATCTTCTTGATCGGCACCTCCACAAGGCCGTGATCCAGAGCCACAGTCAGCGTGATGACCTGCCTGTGCTGTGACATTGGGTGATACTGCTTCTGCTTGAGCATCTCCATCAGGCCCTGGCCATAGACAAGATTTTTCTTCGTCATCTCATCCAGATCACTGGAAAACTGCGTAAACACTGCCATCTCGCGGTACTGCGCCAGATCAAGGCGGATCGTGCCCGCCGCCGATTTCATGGCCTTGGTCTGGGCGCTGCCGCCCACACGCGACACGGAGAGGCCGACATTGACCGCCGGGCGCTGGCCTGAGAAAAACAGATCCGTCTCCAGGAAAATCTGCCCGTCCGTGATCGAGATGATATTGGTCGGAATATAGGCGGACACGTCGCCCGCCTGCGTCTCCACGATCGGCAGCGCCGTCATGCTGCCGCCGCCCTTTTCATCGGACAGATGCGCCGAGCGCTCCAACAGCCTTGAGTGCAGATAAAAGACATCGCCCGGATACGCCTCACGCCCCGGCGAGCGCTCCAGCAATAGGCTCAGCGCCCGGTAGGCCACGGCGTGCTTGGACAGATCATCATAGACGATCAGGACATCCCTGCCCTGATCCATAAAATATTCGCCGAGCGCGCAGCCCGCATAAGGGGCGATATACTGGATCGGCGCCGGATCGCTGGCCGAGGCGTTGACCACAATCGTATACGACATGGCGTCGTGTTTTTTTAGCGTCTCCACCAGCTGTGCCACGGAACTGGCCTTCTGTCCGATGGCGACATAAATGCAGATCACATCCTTGCCCTTCTGGTTGAGAATCGTGTCTAGGGCGATGGCCGTCTTGCCGGTCTGCCGATCACCGATGATCAGCTCGCGCTGGCCGCGCCCGATCGGAAACATGGAATCGATCGTCAGAAGCCCTGTCTCAAGCGGCTTATTGACCGGCTGCCGGTCAATAATGCCCGGCGCCGGCGATTCCACCGGCCGATAACCGCGGGCGTGAATCTCTCCCATGCCGTCGATCGGCGCCCCCAGGGCATTGATCACGCGTCCCAGAAACTCCTCACCCACCGGCACACCGGCCTCGCGACCCGTCTTGTGGACGACACTGCCCTCCATGATATCCGTGTCATCGCTGAATAGTATGCAGCCCAGCTCGCCCCTGCGCAGGTCCTGCACCATGCCGCGCACGCCGTTTGAGAAGACAAGGATCTCGCCGTAGACCGCGTGTTCCAGGCCGCTGACCGTGGCGATGCCGTCGCCGACCGTCAGCACGGTGCCCACCTCCTGAGCGTCCGCCTCCGGCTGCCATTCGTCGATATTTTCCCTCAGCAGAGAAATGATATTCTCGCCGGAGACATGGGATAAACCGCTCAGGTATTCGCGAAACTGAGCCATCTTGCCGCTAAGCGTCCAGTCGTAGATATCCGTCCCGACCCGCAGCTCAAAGCCGCCCTTGATGGACGCATCCGTGATGCACTCAAGCGTCACCGGCTGCCGGTATTTTTTTTCAAGAAAATCAAGAAATCGCTTTTTCTGGGACTCATTCGGCAGCACGGCGCCGCGCAGAACCGCTTTCATTCCCTCAAAGCTCTGATCATTCGGCATCCTCTGCACCCCTTTCGGCGGCATCCAAAAACTGCTCGTAGGCATCGTCCGTCAAAATCTTCTTCGTCGCCTCCACCGCCATCTCCACGATCTCCCGATTGGCGCTCTCAAGCATCCGCTCCCGCTCCTGCATGGCCGTCTTCTTGGCATCCTCGATCACCTTGGACGCCTCCGCGTGTGCCTGATCCTCGATCGACCTTGCGGACGCCTCGGCCGCTTTTCCCGCCTCGACGCGCCTGCGCTCAATCTCATCGTCTGCGGCATCGAGCTTTTGCCGGTACTCGGCCTCCTTCGCCTCCGCCTCCGCCAAATGCGCCTTGGCGTCGCTGTCCATCTTCTCAAAATACGCCGCGCGCTTTTCCATAAACTGCTTGACCGGCTTATACAGCAGCAGATACAGACCTCCTGCCAGAATCGCAAAATTCAGCAGATGCAGAACAATCTGCTGCCAGTCAATATTTAAAGGTATTCCCATCGATCTCACCGCCTTAGAGTACGAAGATGATCAGAATTGCCACAATCAACGCGTAAATGATCGCCGTCTCAATAAACACCAGACCGAGCATCAGTACGGTACGGATCTTGCTCTCGGCCTCCGGCTGGCGGGAAATGCCCTCGACGGACTTGCTGATGGCGATACCCATGCTGATGGCACCCGCACACGCGACCACCGCGATGGCTACGCCCGCGGCCCATGCCTTATCCCTAGTGGGATTCGCCGCCTGCGCCTCAGAGGTCTGCGCCTCAGAAGTCTGTTCCACTGCCTGCGCATCCCCCGCATCGGAATTCTCCGACGCAAACGCGCTCACGGTCAATCCCAACAGCAATACGGTGATGACCACCAACAAAATTAATGGCATTTTTTTCATTAACTTACTCATCTCAAATGAACCTCCATTATTTTCTCAGGCATCCGCCTGTATTTTGCTTTTTCTTTTTTCTTTTTCCTTTTCAGGCCACTGCCTGTATATTTTGTCCTTTTCTTTTCCCTTTTCAGGCCGCTGCCTGTATCTTTGCCTTTTTTGCCTTCTTAGCTTTCTTGATCTTCGGCGCGCGCGGCTCGGAGACCTCGCCGTAGAATACGGACGTCAGCATTGTCAGCACATACGTCTGGATCAGGGCGTGAAGCAGGGTAAACAGAATGCCGACAAGCACCGGCAGCACATAACTCAAACTGAGCGAAAAATAGACGAGCTCCGTCACCAGCAGGCCGCTCAAGAGAGCTCCGAACAGACGGAAACTCATCGAGATCGGCAGCGAAAAGTCTTTGAGCGTCAGGCCCACGCCCTTTAACTTGTTCCCGGCAATGCCGCCGGAAAGAATAATCGCATACGACAGGCAGCCGAGCGAGATCGCCGCGTTGATGTCTGAGAGCGGCGCCGGCATGGCAACAGACACGCCATTTGTCGTCACCACCTGAAAGCCGAACAGCTCAAAAATCGTCCCGACAAAGATATAGGTGCCCGCGCTGAAGATATAGGCGCCCAAAAAATTGTGGCGGTGCGGGCTGTTAGATGTGGCCATATTGTCAAAGAAGCCGACCCACATCTCGATCGCCGCCTGAAGCTTCCCCGGTATCAGTTTAAACCGCGGAATCGCAAAAATACGGATCAGCGCCGCCACCGCGAGCAGCACCACCGTGACGGTCACAGCCGATATAAACGCCGGATCGACGTCTTTCAGCCCAAAGAGACTGACCCGATTCTCCTCGTGGAGCACGGCGTCTTTCATCGTCTCCTGGATCGTCTCCTGCCTGGTATAAGAGCCGTTCAGCAGGATACTGACCACCAGCAAGACAACGATCACACATATCCACAGGATGATGCCAATAGTTCTCTTGTTCTTTTTCATTTTACTCTCCTTTCAGCAATTTGCCGTGCCGGAAAGCAATCCTCTGCGTCGCAGAAATTCGCAGTCACAGGAGATTTTCTATTCCCATAACACAAAATTTATTATAGCACAATGCTTTTAAAATACTATAAAAATTTTTACCGAAAATAAATTCAAAAAAGGGCCGGCGCATGAAATCTTTACAGATTCCGCGTCGACCCTGACACGCTGTGACTCAGGCGTCAAATCATTTGAATGCCTGTCCTGCGTCGAATGACTTTGCAGTCCCGATTTTTATTTCTGCGAGCGGCCGATCTCAAGGCCCTTCTCAAATGCCTGCTTATTGAGCGGCAGAAGTTTTGGCTTGCTGCCCAGTTTATGCTCGATGGTCTCCCACACCACTTCCGGCGGGACGACCTCGGTATAGCCGACATACACGCCCAGCATAATGACATTGAGGACCTTGGCGTTTCCCAGCTCATACGCCATCTCTGTGACCGGCGCCTTGATGACCTTGATATCGGTGCGGTCGATCTCATCCTTCACGATCGAGCTGTTGATGAAAAGGTTGCCGCCCTCCTTGAGCGTCGGGAGGAATTTCTTCAGGGAAGGCCCGTTCATGACGATCAGGTCATCCATCACATCGCCGAGCGGCGCCCCGACTAATCCGTCGGAGATCACGACATAACAGTTGGCCGTACCGCCGCGCTGCTCCGCGCCGTAGGACGGGAAGAAGGTAACGTTTTTATCTGTGGCATCGCAGGTTGCGGATGCCAGAAATTTTCCGAGGGTCATGACGCCCTGCCCGCCAAATCCGGCGACACATAAATTTGTTTCCATATATACACCCTCCTATTTATCTCTGAATACGCCGAGCGGAAACTCAGGAAGCATCTTTTCCTCAATGAAATTGAGAGCGTCCAGAGGATCAAGGCCCCAGTTTGTCGGACAACTCGTGACGATCTCCACCAGTGAGAAACCCTTGCCGTCGATCTGATTCTGAAGGGCCTTCTTGATGGCCTTCTTTGTCTTGATACAGTTCTGCGGCGTATTGCAGCTGGTGCGCTCCAGATAGACCGGCGCGGTCAGTTGATTCAGAACCTCGCAGACATGCATCGGATAACCGTGCTCTTTCGGATCACGGCCTTTCGGCGCTGTGGTCGCTTTCATGCCGATCAGCGTCGTCGGCGCCATCTGGCCACCGGTCATGCCGTAGATACCGTTGTTGATGAAAATCACCGTGATATTCTCGCCGCGGTTTGCCGCCGATACGGACTCCGCCAGGCCGATGGAGGCCAGGTCGCCATCGCCCTGATAGGTGATGTAGATCGAATCAGGGTTGGTGCGCTTCAGGCCGGTAGCCACCGCGCATGCGCGCCCGTGCGGCGATGTGATCGTGTCGTAGGCGATGTAATCCATGTGCAGGCCGCAGCAGCCGACGCCTGTGATCAGGACCGTCTTGTCGACAATATTCAATTCATCCAGCGCCTCGCCGAGCAGCTTGATGACCGTACTGTGCATACATCCAGGGCAGAAACCGGAAACTTTATCTTCCTGAATGGTCTTTGTTCTTGAATAAATCTTTTCCATGTTCTATCCCTCCTATTTCTCCAGATTTTTGTTGACAGCCTTGATGATCGCGTCGCGGCTCATGATGTTGCCGCCGGAACATAAGCACACGTCAAGCGGGCAGCGCATATGGACACCGCGGTCAATATCGGCGATCAGCTGAGGCGGAATGGACATCTCGACATCGAGGACCGCCTTGCAGATGTCATAGTTAATATTGTCAAATGCCGCGTAAGGGAACGGGTTGACGGTGATCGCGCGGATCAGGCCGACTTTCTTGCCCTCGGCGCGCATCACGTCGACGGCTGACTTGGCGATACGTCCGGAAATGCCATAAGCGGCGATGACCACCTCGGCATCCTCCACCTGATAAACCTCGGACTCCGGCACCCAGGTCTGATACATATCAGCGGCGGCGATATTCCACGCCTCCATCTTCTTCGTATCCCACTGACCCGGCTGGATCCATGAGCGGTTCGGATAATCCAGCTTGTGGCCGACGCAGGCCCATTTTCTCTTGCTCTCCTTGATGGCCGCAACCTCCTCGTCCGTCTTCATCGGCGGGAGTTCCACCGGCTCCATCATGGTGCCGATCACGCCGTCCGCCAGAATCAATACCGGATTCATGTCGCGGTCCGCGTAATCAAAGGCATTGTATGTCATATCGACAGCTTCCTGGACGGTCGAAGGCGCAAAGACAAGCATCTGGAAACCGCCGTTGCCGGAAGCCTTGGTGGCCTGGAAATAATCCTGCTGCGCCGGCTGGATCGCGCCGATGCCCGGGCCGCCGCGGGAGACATTTGAATAGACCAGCGGAATACGCGCCGCCGCCGCGAATGAGATGCCCTCGCTCTTGAGCGCGATGCCTGGGCTGGAGGATGACGTCATCGCCCTTGTGCCGCCGGCCGCTGCGCCGTAAACCATATTGACAGAAGCGACTTCGCTCTCGCCCTGTACAAAAGTACCGCCGACTTCCGGCAGCCTTCTCGCAAAATACTCCGGAATTTCGTTCTGTGGCGTAATCGGATAACCCGCGAAGAAACGACATCCCGCCCTTACCGCTGCCTCAGCGATCGCCTCGCAGCCTTTCATCAATACTCTTGCCATTTGCTCTTACCCTCCTATTTGTATACCTCTATCGCGCCGTCCGGGCATATGCGCGCGCACATGCAGCATCCGATACAGGCATCCATGTTTACTGGTACCACATACTCGTAGCCTTTTGAGTTCACCTTTTTGCCGATCTCCAGGACGCCCTTCGGGCAAAACTTCACGCAATACCGGCAACATTTGCAGCGTTCTGAAATGATCTCCACTTTTGCCATCGCTGATCAAATCCTCCTCTCAGGAAATACTTGTTATTATCGTAAATATTGCCCGCATCCGGCAATATTTCACTCAAATGCTCAAAATGATACTTTCGCGGCCGCGGCG
>CAYRDY010000006.1:30875-34674 GCA_964423195.1 uncultured Catenibacillus sp.
CCGCACGTCATCTCTTTCGCGGTCCAGGCGCTGTGTCCAACGGCGTGCCGTCCGGCATCGTCAGCCACTCATAGGTCAGATAAAGTTTCACCGGCATCACCGGTATCGGGCTGGCGTCCTTCACCTGATCGTAGAGCTCCTCCCTGACACAGGCAAAATCCAGAGCGATATAGGGGCTCACCATCTCATCCATGCGGCGGCTGCCCTCGATAAACTCCTCGGCCGTCGTCGTCAGCCCGTTGTTCGGGTTATTGATCATATGGAGCTGACCCAGCTGAATATGCGAGACACCGAGAATCTGGCCCAGCGTGTAATCGATGTGGTCGATGTTGTCCGACCACGGCCTGAAAGCGTTGAGGATGTAATAGACATTGGTGCTCTCGTGATTCAGGCTCGGCGCGTAGCCGCCGATCGAACGCGCGCCGATGTAATCGCCGCCGACATCCATCACCACATAGGAATGTTCATCGCGCATGTGGATATCCACGCCGCCCACCTGCGTCGGCGCGTCATAAAACTGCACCTCGTGGTGAAACGTGACGCCCAGCGCCTCGATCTGCGTGATCACGTCGCGTGAGCGAAACAGCGGCTTTGTCATATCCATATCAAAGAAATGCACTGGCTTGTCCCCGTATTTGGCCAGATAACCGGCAAAATTGATGGAGACCTCGCTCTTTCCGCTGCCCGCCTCGCCCACAAAAATGAAATTCGTCTTATCGCCGATGAGCTCCAAAATTTGCTCAAACATCTCACTCTACCCTTTTGAATACTTTGGCCTCTTCCTCGCCGCGCAGCACGCGCAGTCCGCCAAGCGCGAGGGACTGCATCTCATTTTCGCCCGGATAGACGATCACCGGCGCGAGAAACTCCACCAGCTCCCTGACCATACTTGTAAACATCTCCGAGTAGGCGATCCCGCCCGTGAGAATGATGGCCTCGACATTGCCCTTGACCACCGGCGCCTCCCTTGCGATATTCCTTGCGACGCTCATGGCCATCGCCTCATAGATGAATTTCGCGTGCTCGTCGCCGTCGGCGATCATCTTTTCCACCTCGCGGGTGTCATTGGTGCCGAGATGCGCCACGATACCGCCCTGCGTCTTCACGCGCTTCATGGCTGACTTGTGGTCATATTTGCCGGAAGTCATCATGTCGATCACCTGGAAGAGCGGCAACGCCCCCGCGCGCTCCGGCGCGAAAGGTCCGTCCTCATCGTTGATAATATCGGCCACCTTGCCGTCGGTGTGAAGGCTCACGGAAATGCCCCCGCCCAGATGGACGACAATCAGATTGCAGTCCTTGTAGGCCTTATTGTGCTCCCTGGCATAGCGCATGGCCGCGGCGCGCATATTGAGGTTGTGGCCCATGCCCTTCCTGCGCATTTCCGGGAAGCCAACCACGCGAAGGATCGGCAGCATCTCATCGACGGTCACGCCGTCATAGATATATGATTTGATGCCGAGTTCCTGGGAAATCGCATAGGCGATCAGGGCGCCGAGATTTGAGGCGTGCTCATGCTCCGGCTTGAACCGAAGCTGCCATACCATATCCTCATTGACCTCATAGGCGCCCGCCTCCACCGGCGGCAGAAGACCTCCCCTGGCCACGATGGCCGTCAGGTCTTTCGGATCAACGCCGTGATTTTTCATGCTCTCAAGGACAAGTTCCTTCCTGAATTCAAACTGGTCGACCAGCGCGTCATACTTTGCGATCTGCTCCGCGCTGTGGGAAATGCTCTCGACAAACATCTGATCCTCCCCGTCATAGACGGCGATCTTTGTCGATGTGGATCCCGGATTGATAATCAATAATTTCTCCATCTATAAATCCTCCTAAAATATTCGGAAAATCTTTTGATGCCGCCCGAACCTCGCGGCGCGGCATGCCTCTGATACAATATTCTATTTATCGCGGCGCGCGCGGCATGCCGTAATTATTCTGCCGCCGCAGCGGAGACAACGATTGACATATATTTCTCATCCGCTGAGGAACCACGGCTGGTAAGAACGATCGGGCACTTGGCGCCGACGATGAAGCCGGCCATCCTCGCCTTGCAGGTACAGGCCAACATCTTGCCCATGATATTGCCGGCATGAATGTTCGGCGCGATCAGGATATCGACATCGCCCGCCACAGGGCTCTTGAAACCTTTGAGGTCGGCAATCTCTTTGTCCACGGCGCAGTCATAGGAGATCGGTCCCTCGACGATGCAGTTCTTGATCTCGCCGCGCTGATTCATCTCTTTCAGCTCGTTGGCCTCGATGGTCTCCGGCATCTTCGGGTCAACCTTCTCCTTGCATGCCAGAACGCCAACCTTCGGGCACTCATAGCCCATGCTGATCAATGTCTCAACGGTATTATTGATAATGTCCACTTTCTTTTCCAGCGTCGGGTAAGTCACCATGCCGCCATCCACTGGCACCATGATCTTGTGATAGGTAGGCACCTCAAACATTGTGAAATGAGTCATCGTCCTGCCCTTCCCCAGGCCGTTCTCCTTATTGACGACCGCCTTGAGAATCACGGAAGTGTCCAGCTTCCCTTTCATCAGGAAATTCGCCTTGCCCTCCTTGACAAGCCGCACCGCCTGCTCCGCGGCCTCCTTGGCATCCGAATAATCATAAATATTTTCCTCCGCCACATGCTCGCCCATTTCCGCGAGAATCTCAGTGATCACGGCCTTGTCGCCCACGAGCACCGGATCGACGATACCCTCCGCCCTGGCATGCATCACAGCCTGCAGCGTGTGCTCATCGCCGGCCGCCGCCACTGCCATTTTTTTCATCGACGGATAACCTTTCACCTTTTCGATCAACTGATTAAAATTTTTAATTACCATGACCTTGCTCCTTCTCTTTTTTTCTTGTCTGCCGTCTGATCGTAATCCTGCGCCGAATATGATATCAAAGGATGCCATGCACAGGGTTCCGGAGGGATAGCTCCGAGACATATCCTCCCGACCGTCCGTGATCCGGCCCTTCAATTTCATATATGATATATCATATATCATGCAAGATTTCTTATAATAATATTATACCACTCTCATGGTTTTTTTCAAGACAATAAAGATCAATCGTTTATTTTTTATGTTTTATACAAAAAACGTCCGACATTTTAATATAAAACGCCGAACGTCTGAAATCATCGATGCCTCACGGCTCCGACAATGACAGGAACCGCCTTCTCCTCATTCGCCTCAAGCGCCGCGAGAACCCCCTCGGTGTTCCCGGCGAGCACCGCCTCATAGATTTTTTCAAAGTCCGCCGAATTGTCCCGTCCGCCGGACGCGTTGCCATAAATATTGCGAAGCAGGATCTGCTGCCCCTTGAGCAGCCCCATATTGGCGTCAAGGCGCGAATTGCCGCAGTTTCTGTAAAAGACGCCCACCAGATCGTGGATGCTCATCGTCCGCTCCTCCACGGTCGAGGCCTCTTTGTATCTCTGAATCTGCGCCTTGATCTCTCGCGCCATCTCGGCATGATCCGCCTTTTTCATGGCAAACCTGACCGCCGCCGAGTGCAGCGTCATGGCCAGCTCATTGATCTCATAGACATCCCTCTCGTCCAGATCCATGATTCTGGCCCCGACATTGTTCTCATAGACGACAAGGCCGTCTGTCTGCAGCCGGTTGATCGCCTCGCGGATGGGCGTGGAACTGATGCCGTACTTCTCCTGCAGCTCGCTGACGTTCAGCCTGCCGCCCAAAGGCATCTTTAAAGTAATGATGTCCGATCTGATCTGATCGTAAATCTGATCGACCAGCGACTGTTTCCTTAAAATCGCCATCTGATCACCCCTG
>CAYRDY010000006.1:34774-36603 GCA_964423195.1 uncultured Catenibacillus sp.
CGGCGCGCATCGCTCTAATTTCCGGCTGCGCGGATCCTCGTCAGCGCCCGCTTGAGCGCCAGTTCCGCCCGTCCGATGTCCGTTCCCGCTGGCTGGTCATAGAGCCGCCGCTTTGCGCGCGCCTCGGCCTCTCTGGCACGGTTGATATCAATCTCGTCCGGCCACTCGGCGACCTCCGCCAAGACCGTGACACTGTTCGGCAAAATCTGCACAAAACCAGCGTGCACGGCCGCCTGTCGATTTCCGCCCGCCTCGTGGATGGTCATCACACCGGGGCTTAACAGATCCGTCAGCGGGATATGCCCCGGATAGACACCGATCTCGCCCTCGTTGGTCGTCATTTCCACCATCGTGACATCGCCCTCGTAAAAAACGCGGTCCGGGGAAATGATCTGTAGCCTCATCTTCTTTTCTGCCATCGGACCACCTACTTCACCTTGGCCAGCACATCATCCATGTTGCCCGTATTCAGGAAATAACTCTCAGGGATATCGTCGTGCTTGCCCTCGATGATCTCCTTAAAGCCCTGGATTGTCTCGGAGAGCGGCACATAGCGCCCGTGAAGGCCTGTAAACTGTTCCGCCACAAAGAACGGCTGTGACAGAAAGCGTTGCACCTTGCGCGCCCTGGACACCGTCAGCTTGTCGTCCTCGGAGAGCTCATCCATGCCGAGGATGGCGATGATATCCTGAAGTTCCTTATATTTCTGAAGAATCTCCTGCACCCCGCGGGCCACCCGGTAATGCTCCTCGCCCACTATGCGCGGGTCGAGAATGCGCGACGTGGATTCCAGCGGATCAACAGCAGGATAAATGCCAAGCTCCACAATGTCTCGCGACAAAACGGTGGTCGCGTCCAGATGGGCGAATGTCGTCGCCGGCGCCGGATCCGTCAAATCGTCGGCCGGCACATAGACGGCCTGCACGGAAGTGATGGAACCTTTCTTCGTGGAGGTGATGCGCTCCTGGAGGGCGCCCATCTCCGTCTGCAGCGTCGGCTGGTAGCCGACAGCACTCGGAATACGCCCCAGCAGAGCGGAAACCTCCGAGCCTGCCTGAGTGAAGCGGAAAATATTGTCAATAAACAACAGCACATCTCTGCCGCCGTAATCGCGGAAATACTCCGCCATCGTCAGCCCCGTCAGCCCGACGCGCATACGTGCGCCCGGCGGCTCATTCATCTGCCCGAAGACCATCGTCGTCTTGTCGATGACGCCGGACTGGGTCATCTCATGATAGAGATCGTTGCCCTCACGCGTGCGCTCGCCGACGCCGGTGAACACGGAATAACCGCCGTGCTCCGTGGCCACATTGCGGATCAATTCCTGGATCAACACGGTCTTGCCGACGCCCGCGCCGCCGAACAGGCCGATCTTTCCACCCTTCTGATACGGGCAGAGCAGGTCGACGACCTTGATGCCTGTCTCCAGAATCTCTTTCTCATCGGAGAGCTCCTCGAATTCAGGGGCTTTCCTGTGAATCGGCAAATAAGTCTCCACTTCGGGCGCCGGTTTTTTATCTATGGTCTCACCCAGAACATTGAAGATACGCCCAAGCGTCTTCTCACCGACCGGCACCATAATCGGCCCGCCGGTGCCCACGGCCTCCATGCCGCGCACCAGGCCGTCCGTCGGCCCCATGGCGATACACCTGACCGTATCGTCACCCAGGTGCTGCGCCACTTCGACCACAAGTTTTTCCCCGTTTTTGCGGGTGATCCTGATCGCGTCATTGATCTGCGGAAGCCTGCCCTCCGGAAACTTGATATCAAGCACGGCGCCGATGATCTGAGTGATTCTGCCTGTATTTACATCTGCCATCTCCTATGCC
>CAYRDY010000006.1:36703-40259 GCA_964423195.1 uncultured Catenibacillus sp.
TTACGCGAGTGCCTCAGACCCGGAGACAATCTCCGTGATCTCCTGCGTGATCGCGCCCTGTCTCGCCCTGTTATAACTCAGCGTCAGCTGGTCGATCATTTCCTCCGCGTTGTCGGTGGCACTGTCCATCGCGTTCATGCGGGCGCCGTTCTCGGAGGCCATCGCCTCCATCAGCGCGCCGTAGATCAGGCTGCACACATATTTCGGGACCAGCGCGTCGATCACTTCTTCCGGGTCCGTCTCAAAATTCATCGGTGTATTGCGCAGGCTCTCCCTGTCCTCATCACTCACCAGCGCGTCGGCCGCCGCCTGATTGACCGGCAACAGCTTTAACAGCCTTGGGATGTGCGTCACCGTATTCTTAAAACTCGTATAGGCCAGGTACAACTCGCCGATCTCCTGCTCTTTAAAGGCCCTGAGCACCTCACCGCCGATATCCATCGCGTCCCTGTACGTCGGCGCCTCGATCACTTCCGAGAAATCCGCCGCCGCAATCTCATAGCCGCGCCGCGCAAGCGTATCTCTGCCCTTGCTGCCCACGGCGTAGATCAGCGCGTCCTCCCGTCCCGGACCCTCATCCTGAATGAGCCTCACAATATTGGCATTATATCCCCCGGCAAGCCCGCGGTTTGAGGAGAGTACGATCACGGCCTTTTTGCCCGCATCGGATCCCGTCAGATACGGATGAATGATATTCTCCGATCTCGCAAGGATGGAGGACACGGTGGCGTACATTTTATCAAAATACGGCTTTGAGTTCTCCGCACGACCCTTCGATTTCTGAAACTTGACGGTTGAGACGAGCTTCATCGCCCTGGTAATCTTTGCCGTGCTCTGAATACTGGTCTTTCGCCTTTTGATCTCCCTCATTGAGGCCATCGCCGCTCACCTCTCCTATGCTTTTGTTTGATATGTCTCCTTGAAGGCCTTGATCGCCTGTACAATGCCCTTCTCGATATCCTCGGTCAATGCTTTCTGCTCGCGCAGCGCGCCGAGAACCTCACCGCAATTGGCATCCATATAGTCCAGCAGCCCGCTCTCAAACTGTTGAATCTCATTCACCGGAATATCCAGCAGGTATTTCTGCGTGGCCGCGTAAATGATCACGACCTGTTTCTCGACAGGCATCGGCTGATACTGCGGCTGCTTGAGCATCTCCTGGATGCGCGCGCCCTGATCGAGCTGCTCTTTCGTGGCCGCGTCGAGTTCGGATCCGAACTGCGCAAATGCCTGCAGCTCACGGTACTGGGCCAGTTCCACACGGATCGTCCCGGCAATCTTTTTCATGGCCTTGATCTGGGCCGCGCCGCCGACACGGGAGACCGAAAGCCCCGCGTTGATGGCTGGGCGGAATCCAGCATTGAACATCTCCGTCTCCAGATAGATCTGGCCGTCCGTGATGGAAATGACATTCGTCGGAATATAGGCCGAGACATCGCCCGCCTGCGTCTCAATGATCGGCAGGGCCGTCAGTGAACCGCCGCCGAGATCATCGGACAATTTGGACGCGCGCTCCAGCAGTCTGGAATGCAGGTAAAAAACATCGCCCGGATAGGCCTCGCGCCCCGGCGGGCGCCGGAGCAGCAGTGAAAGCGTGCGGTATGCCGCCGCGTGTTTGCTGAGGTCATCATAGATGATCAGCACATCTCTCCCCTGTTCCATCCATTCCTCGCCGATCGCGCAGCCCGCGTAAGGCGCGATATACTGGAGCGGCGCGAGCTCGGATGCCGTGGACGAGACGACCGTCGTGTAATCCATGGCGCCGTATTCCTCCAGGGTGTGGACGATTCCCGCCACCGTGGAGGCCTTCTGCCCGATCGCGACGTAGATGCAGAGCATGTCCTGCCCTTTCTGGTTGATGATGGTATCGACGGCGATCGCCGTCTTGCCGGTCTGCCGATCGCCGATAATCAATTCGCGCTGGCCCCTGCCGATCGGTATCATGGCGTCAATGGCCTTGATGCCGGTCTGCACAGGCGTGTCCACAGACTTTCGGTCGATGACGCCGTGCGCCACGCGTTCGATCTGGCGGTAGCTGTTCGTCTCGATCGGCCCCTTGCCGTCGATCGGCTGGCCAAGCGCATTGACGACGCGCCCGATCATGGCGTCGCCGACCGGCACCTCCACCACGCGGCTTGTCGTCCTCACGATATCGCCCTCACTGATATTCCTCGAATCGCCGAGCAGCACCGCGCCGACATTGTCCTCCTCAAGATTGAGGACCATGCCGAACACACCGCCCGGAAATTCAAGCAATTCGCCCTGCATCGCATTCTCAAGGCCATGGATGCGCGCGATACCGTCGGCGACCTGAACAACCGTCCCCACATCGGACACTTCCAATTGGGCCGTATATCGCCTGATCTGCTCTTTGATCACCGAGCTGATCTCTTCTGGTCTTAAATTCATGGAGCTTTTCGCACCTTCTTTCTGTCATGAAACTGTCTCTCGCCGAAAGCCCTGTCATGCGGCTCTCATTTATGGCGCTGCGCCGCGCAGGCGGCGCATGTGCGTCTCACTTTCACAGCTGAATCGCCATCAGCTGTTTTTTCATCGTCTCAAGCTGGGAGCGAATGCTGGAATCCACGACCCTGTCGCCGATGCGGATCACCATGCCACCGATCAACTCCGGATCCACGCTGTAAATGATCTCATAGGAGACATTGTCCGTGATCTGAAGAAGTTTCGCCTCCACCGCCCGTTTCTGGGCATCCGACAGGGCAATCGCTGAAGTCACGTAAGCCGTGCCGATATGCCGGTAAGCCCTGACCGCCTGCAGAAACCATGCCAAAATCTTATCGAGATCCGCCTGCCGCCCGGCACGGACAATGGTCACCATCCATCCGGTCAGCGCGTCCGCCACTCTGCCCTTAAAACAGTTCTCAATCACCTGAATCTTGTCTTCCCTGTCTATCTGCGGATGGTTCAGGAGCTTCACCAGATCAGGGTTTTCTATAAGCAGCGAGCGAATGACCGCCGCCTGTTCGGCATATTCGTCGACGCGGTTCTCCTCCACGCTCAGTTCAAACAATGCCTGACCGTATGTCTTATCCACTAACCTTGCCATGTCGTCGCTCCCATCCCGTTCAGTGTATCCTCAATCAGCCGCGCCTGCAGATCATCATCGATGTTTTCCCTGATGATTTTGGCGGCCGCCGCGCTGGCATAGTTGACGATATCGCACTTGATCTCATCATTTAGCTTTGATTTTTTTAGCTCCGCCTCTCTGCGCGCCCGCAAAAGGATTCGCTCCGCCTCGGTTTTCGCGTCGTCAATGACCTCATTTTCGCGGATCCGCGCCCGCTCGCCGGCATCTTTAAGGATCCGCGCCCGCTCCGCCTCAAAATCGCGGATCCTCTGTTCATAATCCGCTCTCAGAGCGGCGGCATCCAACTTCTCCTTCTTCGCGGAATCAATGCTCTGCGCAATATTTACCTTCCGCTTGCCAAAAAAGCCCTCGATGAACCCTGAGCCAAAATACCCGACAAGAAAAGCGAGCAGAAAAATATTGAACGCGGTGATTATAAATTCTGCCATGCTTCACCACCCATTTCTC
>CAYRDY010000006.1:40359-45418 GCA_964423195.1 uncultured Catenibacillus sp.
CCTTCATATTCAGCTTTTAATTGCTCCGCCGCAGCGTAATCTGCCGCAGCGTCCGCCTTATCCGCCGCAATCGCCGCCTTCCTCTGTTCCATATAGGCGCGAACCGGCTTAAAGAACAGCCTCGGCAGCGTGAAATACAGAACCATGATAAAGATGAAGACGATGCAGGCGTCAAAAACCAGCTGCATATCCAGCCCGAATAATCTTCCGTCCAAAAATAAGCCTCCCTTCGGCCTGACCTAAGGTCAAAGCCTGCTTCAGCCTGACTTCAGGTCAAAGCTTGCCGATCAGCGGATTTGCAAACAAAAGAATCAATGCGATGACCAGACCATAAAGACCTGTGGTCTCCGCCACGGCCTGACCGAGGAGCATGGTCGTCGTGATCTGCCCTCTGGCGCCCGGATTTCTCCCGACCGCTGCCGCGCCGTGTCCAGCCGCGATACCCTGGCCGACACCAGGCCCGATACCCGCGATCATCGCCAAGCCCGCGCCGATCGCCGAACATGCCAATACTAAAGCTCTGCCTGTAATTCCTTCCATCGTTCATTTCCTCCTTCAAAATCCGCCGGATCCACTCCGGCAATTCTTGTATCCGCCGGTTTCCCGGCTATTTTCATATTCGCCGGCTCCCCGGCAATTTATTTATTTTTCTGCCGGTTCCCCGGCAAACTCTATATCCGCCGAACTTATTCCGGCAGCCTTTATATCCACCGAACTCATTCCGGCAGCTTTTGAGCGATAAATACCATCGACAGCATACAAAACACATAGGTCTGGATCGCGCCTGAGAAGAGATCTAGGTACACATGCAAAAATACCGGGATGCCCACCGTCAAGATCCTCGGCAGGATGCCGTAGACCAGTCCCAGCATCACAGTTCCGCCCATAATATTTCCGAACAGACGCAGCGACAGGGACAGCGGCGTCGCTATCTCGCTGATCAGATTGATCGGGAACAGGATCGGCACCGGCTGCGCCATGCTCTTGAGATAGCCAAAACCCCCGTATGTCCGGAGGGCATTGAACTGGATCACCACAAAGGAGATCAGCGCGAGCGTCAGTGTCACGCAGTAATCCGCCGTCGGCGGCCTCTGCCCGAAAATGCCGGAAATATTGGACACGAGAATAAACAAAAATATCGTCAGGATATAATTGGCGTATTTTTTCCAATGTCTCCCCATGCCGCTCTCGACAATGCCGTCCAGCATCTCAACGTATTTCTCCGCGATATTCTGCACGCCGGCGGGAACCGCGGTGGCATGCTTCATTTTGCGGTTGACGACCAGGCCGAAAGCGATCAGTGCCAGACAGACGATGCACAGACAGACATGGGTCGTCGTGATGTAAACTTCACTGCCGAAGAAATTCAACTTCAGATACCCGTGGATCATAAAGTCAACTTCCTGATCCATCCTCTCACCTTCCTTTGTTCAGGTATTTTGCCGTCAGCTTGTGTACCAGCGGCTGCACCCAGACTGAAAATTTGACGCTCATCATCCCCAAAAATACCGCGACAAAATGAAAAATCTTCACTCTCAGACCGATAATGATGACCAGAATCGACACCGCCATCCGCACGGCATAGCCCCGTCTCGCGTATTTGGCGGATGCCTCCTCGGACATATCCAGCCCATTCTCGATCGTGTCCGTCATATGAATCACGGCAAAGACCGCATACGCCGTCCCCAGAAGCTCTCCGAGGCAAAACTTAAGAGCCTCCCCTGTTATCAGAGATCCGGGAATCGCTATACATAGATTCACAAGCAAAATCCCCAGAATCAGCTCAATCATCGTCTCGTTGCTTCTCATGATCCAGGCTTTCAGGCTCTCCATCATCCGTTTGATCATGTTTCCTTCCCCCTTTGAGCAAAGGTTTCATGAGGACGAACAGGTTTCTGTAAGCTGCCAGAATCCCCAAAATAATGAAGATCAGCACCAAAAAGTCCGTTCCCAGCAATTGATCCAGCCACCGGCCCAAAAACAGGCAGAGCACGATGGGCACGATCATCGAGATCCCCAGCTGGGAAACCATCGCAAGCGCCCTCAAAATTTCCCTGTCGCCTTTTTTTGGATCCATACCTTCCTCTTTTCCGGCGCGACCAGACGCCACCAGGGCAGATTCAAGACAAATTTTGGAAGTTTCTCCCCGAATCCTTTCGGGATGTTCGAATCATGAAATACACACGCAAGACTAATATTACCACAAACGCGCAAAATATGCTACACTTTTTTTAGGTCATCCTGTGATGATGTTGGGAAGTTGGGATAAATCGATTTCACGAATTGCCCCGCGCCTCGCACTGCCACCGGCCTGAAAGGCCTTCATGCAAGACATTCGGGTGGAGATCGAGGATTGTCAGAGTGATTTTGTTTTGGTATAATACAGGTGTCAAAGCCTATTTTGGCACCCATGATTCGATTAAACTTTATTCAATGAGGAGACAAGAGATATGGCATTCAGTATTCGAAAATTTTATGAGGAATTGGACAGACATTATCAAAAACATGATAACAGAGAGACGGAGGCATTTCTGCTGGATATGGTTCGGCGCACCAGACATCTCCACGACAGCATGCCGACACAGTCCGCCTGCCCGACCTGTGCAGTGTTTCCGACGGTTAACATAGAATATGTCAGTGTCTGCAACGAGGCCGCCTGCTTTTTCAGAGGCATCTCAAAGTGGCAGAAATCCTTGGAGCTGTTTGACGAAGCGCTTCGTGAACTGGAGTTTTTCTCGCAGACAGATACGCCAAATTACGCCGTCATCCTCTTAAATAAAGCCGGCACGCTGCGCCTCTTAGGCAATCATGAACTGGCCATCGAAACATTTAAAAAATCAGAGACGATCATACTCAAATCGCAGTCGCCGAATCCCTTTATTCTGGCGAGCATCTCCAACAACTTGGCACTTGTCTGTCAGGATATGGGACAATGGGAGGATGCGGCGAAACATATTCAAAAGGCTCTGTCCTATCTGCCTGAAGGAGACAATACATGCATTGAGCGCGCCACAACGTATAATAACCTCGCCGTGACCTGCCGGCAGCTCGGACGGCTTGATGACGCCTTTGACGCGGTCAATCGAAGTCTACGGATCCTCGAAGGAGCGGACGGCGGGCTGAACGCCCACTACCCTGCCGCGCTAAACACACTGGCATCTCTGTATTTTCAGCGGGGAGATGATCAGCAGGCACTGGAACTCTTCAAATCAGCTCTCACAAAAACAGAGATCATCTACGGGAGAAATATCGACTATGCCAAAGGATGCCTGAATATTGCTCGCACCTATGAAAAGCTGAATGATCCTGTCCAGGCGGAAAAATACAGAAAATCCGCGGAGGAAATCCTCTCAGGGCTTCGGGAGACTCAAAAATCCGCGAGCGAATCGTAGCCGTACTGCCCGGCAATCTCCGCGAAAATGTCCTCAACCATATGCTTTCCGCTGTCCTCACCGAGAAAATCCGCGTAAATATGGAGCGTCCGCTCCGAATACGTTTTCAGCTCGCCCCAGAGATAAGTCTCAAACGAAGTGCAGCCGTCTCCGTCTGCACTTCGATGCAACGGGCGGGCCGTCAAGATAAAACCGGGATATTTTTTTGCCACCCTATCCAGCTGACCAAGCTGCTGCTCGACAATACTGTCGATCAGTTTCTGCTTCTCCTCGCTGACCTCAGGCAACCGGTATCTGATCGCCTCAAACTCGGCAGGCGCTGTGCGCTCCATCATGTAGGCGTATTTGAAAGTAATCAGATTCTGATGATTTTCCTCCGCTGAGCGCAGGTCACACAGATAGCTCTCCTGCAATCCGCGCGGCCACATTTTCAGCTGGCTTGTCCGCATCACCCAAAATGTCTCGTGATCATCCTGACAATCCGCGCGGCCGCCGATGTTTTGCACACTCTGAAACATCCGCCATTCTATCTCCACGATGTGATCCAATGTTGCTCTAATCTTATCCTCAGTTGCAACATTTTTATCCTTTATTTCAACAATCTTATCCTTTGCTCCCATAATGCTATCCCTTTTCAAAACTCGATT
Source organism: uncultured Catenibacillus sp. (assembly GCA_964423195.1). GTDB lineage: Bacteria > Bacillota > Clostridia > Lachnospirales > Lachnospiraceae > CAKRHR01. The sequence continues at coordinate 44,399 of CAYRDY010000006.1, forward strand.
CGCCCTGTGATGAGATAACCGTCAAAGGCACAATAGCGCCCCTGATCATCTCCCTTCTGCCACTGTCACCGGCAGCCGGATCAACCCTCCAGCAGATGCCTGTTCCTGATCTGACTGTCCGCGATTCCGCGAAGGACGTCCGCACAGTGCGCCTGCAAAAAGCTGTCCGATGACTCTGTCAGCCCCTGTCTTCGCAGCTCTTGGATTACCTCGCAGGCGATGGCCTCAATCGTCTCCTGATCAGGCTTTTTTGCCAGTGTAATCAGAAGCTCCCGGTAATGGTCAAATTCCGGCCAGCGCTCCAGACCCCGGAAAGCCCATTTGTAATACGGAGCATACTTTTTCTTTAAGAGATAAATCACAGAGATCGCGGCGTCCATAAACTGAGAAAGCGCCTGCAATGCCGCCACAGCATCCCCGCGCTTTTGACATCTCGGATAATTATATTGTCCCTCCCTGGCCATCACCGCAATCCGAGCCGCAATCTTCTTTCGCCGTACATCCTCCGGATAAAAAGTCAGCAGCTTATCCCGTATTTTCGAAAATTCTCCGGCGCCGTCCTCAAAAACGGCACCGTTTGTCGCCACAGCCAGATAAGTCTCAGGAATACTCAACCATTCCATATTGCTCTCCGGCGCCAACCGTCCGCCCAAAAAACGTCCGTAAAATTCGCGGATGCCAAATACGCCATGTCTTTTCCCTGCCAGCGCTGTCTCCGTGCGCTCAAATCCCTTATAGGTCCGGGGCAGACGCTCATAGACTTTCTGCATCTCTCCTCCATACAGCGCAGATTGTTCATCCGTCAGCCATAGACAAAAACCGGGACCCCAGTCGTGATCTCTGGATATCTCATCATCAAATCCAAAACACTCCGATCCCTCGCCGACCAGGCCGGCAGCCCAGCGCCCCGCAAGTACGGGAAATGACGATACGAGCGCCGGCCGGCCAACTTCTTCGTAATATGCTCTTGCCAAATCAAGACCTCTCATAGACAGATCCTTTCCCACAATCGGGCGCGCC
>CAYRDY010000007.1:0-12296 GCA_964423195.1 uncultured Catenibacillus sp.
GAGCAAAGGAGATCCGACGGGGATGGAGGACTGTCCCCGTCCTTTTTTGAGTATTTCCTGCTGTCATATCATTTTTGGAGGTATTGAGAATGAAAAAGCAAAAAAGAAAGTTGGCATTGGCATCGGCGGCGCTGCTGTGTCTTGTCCTGCTGTTGGCGGGCTGTTCGTCCGTGCGAAAGCTGGCGGACCTGAGCGGCAAAGGCGAAATGGGCGGAGGAAAAGATGAAGGGACAGAGATTGAGACAGATTTGACCGATTCTTCTGTGGAGGATCCGCATGTGCAGGGCACAGATGCGGAGACCGAGGGAAGTGCTATAGAAAAAGATTTAGAAAAAATAGCTTCGGTGGTACGGCCGAAGCTTCTGGGGAATGATGAGGCGGATGAGGCAAATGTCACCGCGTCTGCCGCGCCTTATTCCGTGGCGTCAGGGCTTGCCAATGTCACCAATACGGATCAGTATTATATTCAGCCGGGAAGTGAGGCGGAGCGGCTTCTGACGGAGAATATGTTTTATGTGGCCGAGGGATGGAGCAAAGAGTTTTTTGAGACTTATGAGAACAACAGATATGGTTTGACGCCCAATTTTGTGACTGTGGATTCGATGATGCACACCTATCATCTCTATTTCAGCTACCTGATGAAAAAGACTGAGCGAAATTATCTGGCCGATCAGCTGAGAGATGTCAGCGCTGCGATGCTGTCGGAATCTCAGGCGCAGTATGAGGCGCTTGCCGGCACAGAGTGGGAGGCGGCGGCCAAGAGAAATGTGGCTTTTTTTGCGATCGGGGCAAAATTGCAGGACTTAGGCGTTTCTGTTCCTGATGAGACGGCGGATCTGGTAAATTCGGAAATATCAAAGATCATGGAGGCGGCGGCCATCAGCGACTGCGCCCTGACCGGGTCGATGATCGATTATTCTCAGTTTAAGCCGCGCGGCTACTATGAGGGCGATGAATCGCTCGAAAAATATTTCAGGGCGATGATGTGGTACGGCCAGATCGGATTTTTGCAAAAGGAGGAGGATCTTGACCGCAGTGCTCTGCTGATGACGCTTGCGATGAGCGGCGATATTCTGCCGCGGTGGGAGTCCATCTATGTGGTGACGTCTTTTTTTGCCGGCGCAAGCGATGATCTGGGCTATTATGAGTACAGGGCGGCGATCGACGCCGCTTACGGTGAGGATATTTTAGTCTCTGGTCTTGCCGGAAATACGGCGGCATGGGAGATGTTCCGGCAGCTGACCGCGGCGATGGCGCCGCCGGCCATCAATTCAATCCCGACGTTGGATGACAATGACCCGTCCACAAAGTCCACGGAAGAAAATAAAGGATTTCGCTTTATGGGGCAGAGATTTACGGTGGATGCGGCAATTTTTCAGCGGCTGATCTATGAGAATGTGGCTGAAAACAGCGCGGGCGAGCGCCGCATGCTGCCGGATACGCTCGATGTGCCAGCAGCGCTCGGATCCGACAGGGCTCTGGAGATCTTGCAGAGCGAGGGCGCGACGGATTATGCCGGTTATTCGGAGAATATGGATGCGCTGCGCGCCAGTCTTACCTCAGCCGATTCCTCTCTGTGGACGGCGAGCCTCTATGCCGGATGGCTGCACACGCTTTCGCCGCTGCTTGAGGCGAAGGGTGAGGGATATCCGGATTTTATGCGGACGGAAGCGTGGACGACAAAGAACCTGGAATCCTTCGCGGGCAGTTTTACGGAATTAAAGCATGATACGATTCTTTACGCCAAACAGGTCATGGCGGAGATGGGCGGCGGTCCATTACCGGAGTGGGATGACAGAGGCTATGTGGAGCCTGAGGCCAAGGTGTGGTCCAGATTTGCCGCGCTCTCTAAAGGGACGGCCGAGGGACTCAGGTCCTACGGCATGCTCGACAGTGATGACGAGGAAAATCTTTTGAGGCTTGAGACCATGGCGGAGCAGTTTCTGACCATGACGGAGAAGGAGCTGAGCAATACGCTGCTCTCCGATGAGGAATTTGATCTGATCCGAAATTACGGCGGCAATCTGGAGCATTTTTGGACAGAAGTCTATAAGGATGAGGAAGAATATGTGACGACCGGTGATTTTCCTGCGGCGATTGTGGCCGACATCGCCACGGATCCGAACGGTACCTGTCTTGAGGTGGCGACAGGCAATCCGTCCCTCATTTATGTGATCGTGCCAATCGACGGCGAGCTGCATATCTGCTGCGGCGCGGTCTACACATTCTACCAGTTTGAGCAGCCGCTTGGCGACCGCCTGACAGATATAGAGTGGCGGCAGAGGATGGGCATTGCCGCCATGGACGACGGCAGTTACATCTATGACGCCGATATACCGCAGCCGGAATGGACGCAGTCCTATCGCTGTGATTTTGATGACTGACGTCAGTCCGGGAGCGTGCGACATGCGGTCTGAGCGGTCTGTTTTTCGGAAAAACAGACTGAAAATCGTGATCGGCTTTGTGGCAGCGGCGGCGATTGCCGCCGCTGCCATTATCCTGGCATGGCGGCAAGGCGCGTTTTTGCCGAGGTGGATCACATGGGAGGAGAAGACTCTGCGGCCGGCCGGCGAGGTGAAATCTGATGCGGAATTGCCCTCGGAGATCGTGCTTCAAAAGAGACGGGTGACGGTATATAGAGACGGCAAGTCTGTCTGGACATCCGATCGGCAAGTTCCGGTTCAGGATTTTTTGTGGTGCGATATTGACCATGACGGGGCGGAGGAATTGCTGCTCCTGTGCTGGCGCGTCGGGAGATACGGGGACGCGAAACCTTTTTGGGTGGAGAGAGATGAGCGCCGTTGGTCGCAGCACATTGACATTTATGACTGGCGGGAGCGAGGGATCCACGCCCTGTGGATGGCCTCAGATATCGGCATGGATGTGTCGGGCTGGCGTTTCGATGAACGGGACCGCCTGGTGATCACCGAGACCTCAGGCAGGCAGACCGGATGGGACTGGCAGAGCTGGGGCCTTTCGCTCATCAGAGAATACAAATGACGGAAATATCAAAGATACGGAATTGATATCAAAGATGCGAAAGCATTATCATGTCGGAATTGATATCAATTGCACAGGAGTATGGAGTTTACATGGGGAAATCATTATTTATCGCGGAGAAACCGAGTGTGGCGCGGGAGTTCGCCCGTGTTCTCGGCGTATCCGGAAGAAACGCCGACGGTTACCTTGAATCCGCGGATGCCGTCGTCACATGGTGCGTCGGCCATCTGGTGACAATGAGTTATCCGGAGAGTTATGATCCGGCGCTCAAGAAATGGTCGCTGTCCACACTGCCTTTCCTGCCAAAAGAATTTAAATATGAAGTCATCAAGGATGTCAGGAAACAGTATAAGATTGTCGCGGGTCTCTTAAACCGCGGAGATGTGGAGATCATTTATATCTGCACGGATTCCGGCCGGGAGGGCGAATATATTTATCGTCTGGTCGACCAGATGGCCGGTGTCAAAAATAAGACCCGAAAGCGGGTGTGGATCGATTCGCAGACAGAGGAGGAGATCCGGCGCGGCGTGCGGGAGGCCAAGGATTGGAGCGCCTATGACAATCTCTCGGCCTCCGCCTATCTGCGCGCCAAGGAAGATTATCTGATAGGCATCAATTTTTCGCGGCTCCTGACGCTCAAATACGGCCAGACCATCTCCGATTTTATGGGGACGAGACGTACTGTGCTCTCTGTCGGCAGGGTCATGACCTGTGTACTGGGCATGGTGGTGCGCAGGGAGCGCGAGATCAGGCATTTTGTCAAAACACCGTACTACAGAGTTGTGGGAAATTTTGATTTTCATGACGTGCTGATCGAGGCTGAGTGGAGAGCCGTCGCGGGTTCGGCGTATCTGAACAGTCCGAAACTTTACCGCGAGAACGGCTTTAAGAAGAGGGAGGACGCCGAGGCGCTGATCAAAAGATTGATGGCGTCGGGCACAGAAACGACAGTAGACGATACTTTAGCGCAGGCGCGGGGCACGGATCCGGCAGCTGTCGGCAATTTAGCGCTGTCTCAGGATGCTGCGGGGAAAATGTTTGGCACCGTGGAAAAAGTGGAGCGCAAAAAGGAGCGCAAGGCCCCACCGCTGCTCTATAATCTCGCCGAACTGCAAAATGATTGCTCAAAAAGGTTTAAATTGAGTCCGGATGAAACCCTGAAAGCCGTGCAGGAACTCTACGAGAAAAAATTGGTCACCTATCCGCGCACCGATGCCAGGGTACTCTCCACGGCTGTGGCCAAGGAGATTCAGAAAAATTTAAAGGGCTTACAGGCCTATGCCCCCGTTGGCAATTTTGCCGCCTATATCCTGGAAAAGGGCGGTTACAGGAGACTGGCGTCATCAAAATATGTCGATGACGGAAAGATTACCGACCACTATGCCATCATTCCGACCGGACAGGGACTCTCGGCGCTGAATGGCGTCACGGCGAACCTTCAAAAGATTTACGAGATGATTGCGCGGCGTTTTCTGTCCATTTTCTTTCCCGCGGCGGAATATATGAAATTATCCGTGACCATCCGGATGGGAGACGAATCTTTCTTCAGCAGTTTTAAGGGGCTGACCAAAGAGGGATATTTGAAAGTCCTGCGTCCGGATGACTCCGAGAAGCCGCAGAGTGACATGGCGATGATGGAAAAGCTCATCGACCTGAAAAAGAATGACAGGCTGGGGGTACGGGACATGGCTGTCAGAGAGAGCGAGACAACGCCGCCAAAGCGCTACAATTCGGGATCGATGATTCTTGCCATGGAGAATGCCGGACAACTGATCGAGGATGAGGAACTGCGGGCGCAGATCAAGAGCAGCGGCATCGGCACGAGCGCCACGCGCGCCGAGATTTTGAAAAAACTGGTGACGATCAAATATCTGAATCTCAACAAGAGGACTCAGGTGATCACGCCGAGTCAGCTCGGAGAGAATGTCTATGATGTGGTCGACGCGTCGATTCGGCAGCTGCTCAATCCGGAGCTGACGGCGAGCTGGGAGAAGGGACTCAATTATGTGGCGGAGGGGACGATCACGTCGGATGAATATATGAGGAAACTGGAAGATTATATCATCCGCCGCACCGACAATGTGAAGAACCTGAATAATCAGGCACTCCTGCGCCAGAAATTTCAGGCCACAGCGGCCTATTATAAAAAATAAATCCGGTCCGGCGGGACCGAGAATGAGCTGCGGAATATTTCGGATCGTCACGGCTTGTCACAAAAAAGTCAATAGACATCGGCGGCCCGATATGATATGATATCCCATGGGTATGTGAGGCGCGAAACAGTCCGTGAGATCGCTTTGGCTCTCAACATGCACAGGATTATTGTGAAAGCCCTGACAATCATTTTTTCAGGGTGACGCGCCGCGCTGGCGGCGCATGATGATTCATTTGGAGGGAAATCAGATGTGTGGCATTGTAGGATATATCGGCAGCCATCAGGCGGCTGGCGTCCTTCTGGACGGCCTGTCAAGACTGGAGTACAGAGGCTATGACTCCGCGGGTATTTCTGTCTATGACGGCGGAAATATCAAGACTGTCAAAACCAAGGGGCGGATTGATCATTTGAGGGAGCTCTGTCACAACGGGGCGGATCTGCCGGGGACGGCCGGCATCGGCCATACGCGCTGGGCGACACACGGCGCGCCTTCGGATCTCAATTCGCATCCGCACAGCAATGAAAAGGAAACCATTTCGGTCGTCCACAACGGCATTATCGAGAATTACCTGACGCTGAAAAAACGCCTCATCAAAAAGGGCTATCATTTTCAGTCGGAGACGGACACGGAGGTCATAGCGCAGCTTTTGGACTATTACTTTGACGGCGATTTGATGCGGACGATCGCCAAAGTGATGACGCGCATCGAGGGCTCCTATGCGCTCGGCATCATGAGCACGGACAATCCGGATGAGATCTACGCGGTCAAAAAGGACAGCCCGCTGATCGTCGGCGTGTCCGATGAGGGCAATTTTATCGCATCGGATATCCCCGCCGTGCTCAAATATACGAGGAATGTCTATATTCTTGAGGAGGGCGAGATCGTCCGGCTGACCAAGGACCGTGTGACGATCTACAATCAGGATCTTGAGGTCGTCGAGAAGGATCTGACTGAGATCAAATGGGATGTCTCGGCGGCTGAAAAGGGCGGCTATCCGCATTTTATGCTGAAAGAGATCCACGAACAGCCGCGGGCCGTGCGCGATACGGTCAACCCGCGCATCAGGGACGACAGGGTTTTTATCCATGAATTGCGCATGACGGATCAGCAGATCCGCGCGCTTCGCAAGATCTTTGTGATCGCCTGCGGTTCCGCGTATCACGCGGGCGTGGCCGGCAAATATGTGATCGAGGATCTGGCAAGGATTCCGGTGGAGGTGGATCTCGCGTCGGAGTTTCGCTACCGCAATCCGATCTTTGAGGAAAATTCTCTGGCGATCATTATCAGCCAGTCCGGTGAGACGGCGGACACGCTGGCGGCGCTTCGGGAGGCCAAGCGAAACGGCGTGCGCACGCTGGCGATCGTCAATGTGGTCGGCAGTTCTATTGCCCGCGAGGCGGACGATGTGCTCTATACCTGGGCAGGACCGGAAATCGCCGTGGCGACCACCAAGGGTTACACCAGCCAGCTATCTGCGCTCTATCTGCTGGCGATGCATTTCGCGTCTCTGAGGGGGAAAATCTCGGACGGGGATTATCGGGCGATGATCGATGAATTGCGCGCGCTGCCGGATAAGATCGAGAAGCTGCTCGCAGAGAAGGAGCGGATTCAGTATCTCGCGCATCGCTACATCGGCCTGAAGGATGTCTTTTTCCTTGGCCGCGGCATCGACTACGCGACCTGTATGGAGGCTTCGCTCAAGCTAAAGGAGATATCCTATGTGCACTCGGAGGCCTATGCCGCCGGTGAGCTCAAGCACGGCACGATCTCGCTGATCGAGGACGGGACGCTGACGATCGGCATTGTCACGCAGGAACATTTGTATGGAAAGATTGTCAGCAATCTTGTGGAAGTCAAGTCCAGAGGCGCGTTTGTGCTCGCTGTGACCAGTGAGGACAACACGGACATCGAGAAAACGGCTGACTATGTATTTTATATCCCGAAGACAAATAAATATTTTACCGGCCTTCTGGCGACGATCCCGCTGCAGCTGTTTGCCTACTATGTGGCCTGCGAGAAGGGATGTGATGTCGACAAGCCGAGAAATCTCGCCAAATCCGTGACTGTCGAATAACCGCGCGAAAGTTCAGTCTCTTTTGAACTGTTGCTCGGTCTGTGCCGGCTGTTCTTGTGCTGGATTTGTAAATTTTAAGAGAATAACAGGTGATTTTGATAAGATTGACACAAAATTCACAAAATGTATTTAAAGAATTGAAATTTTAGAATTTATCTGTTAAAATAGAATTTATAAAACAAGAGAAGGAGTGTTTTCCCATGAAAGAAATCGTAATTGCGAGCGCATGCAGAACTGCTATCGGCAGCTACGGCGGAACATTAAAAGGGGTTTCTGCAGTCGATATGGGTGCGGCAGTTGTCAAGGAGGCGGTTCAGAGAGCCGGCATCGCACCGGATCAGGTGGACGAGGTCATTTTCGGCAATGTTTTGCAGGCCGGGCTGGGGCAGAATGTCGCCCGTCAGGTGTCGATCAAGGCAGGGCTTCCGATCGAGTGCACGGCGATGACCATCAATATCGTCTGCGGTTCAGGGCTGAAAGCGGTTGCGCTGGCGGCAAATCAGATCAAGGCCGATGAATCAGAGATTGTCGTCTGCGGCGGTACTGAGAATATGAGCGCGGCGCCGTATGCGGTTCCGACCGCGCGCTGGGGCGCCAGGATGAACAATGTTCAGATGATCGACATTACGGTCAATGACGGTCTGTGGGATGCTTTCAACAACTACCATATGGGGATTACGGCTGAGAATGTGGCCGAACAATATGGCATTACGAGACAGATGCAGGATGAATTTGCGGTGGCCAGCCAGAACAAGGCGGAGGCGGCCATCAAGGGCGGAAGATTCAAAGATGAGATCGTCCCGCTCACGATTCCTCAGAGGAAGGGTGATCCGATCGTATTTGACACGGATGAGTTCCCGAAATTCGGCTCCTCGATCGAGAAAGTCGCAAAGCTGCGTCCGGCATTTAAGAAGGACGGCGGCACAGTCACCGCGGCCAATGCCTCAGGCATCAATGACGGCGCGGCGGCGCTGGTTGTGATGTCCAAGGAAAAGGCGGATGAGCTCGGCATCAAACCGTTGGCCACGATCGTCTCCTACGCGACGGCTGGCGTTGATCCGAAGATCATGGGCACGGGACCGGTTCCTGCGACGAGAAAAGCGCTTGCCAAGGCGGGTCTGACACTCGACGATATGGATCTCATCGAGGCCAATGAGGCGTTTGCGGCTCAGTCGCTGGCGGTGGCCAGAGATCTCGGCTTTGATATGTCCAAGGTCAATGTCAACGGCGGCGCACTCGCCCTGGGACATCCGGTCGGCGCGTCGGGCGCGAGGATCCTCGTCACCCTGCTCTATGAGATGGCCAAGAGAGATTCAAAGCTCGGTCTGGCGACGCTGTGCATCGGCGGCGGTCAGGGCCAGGCGCTGATTGTCAAGAGATAGATAACAATTGAAAGGAGATACATCATGGCAAGAGCACAAATTATCACGGCTGCCGAGGCGGCAGCGCTTGTGAAGGATGGCATGACAGTCATGGTCGGCGGTTTTATGGACTGCGGCACACCGGAAGGTCTGATCGACGCTCTGGTGGAGGCGGGTCCTAAGGATCTGACGATCATTTGCAATGATGCCAGCTGGGGAAGAAGGAAAGACAAGGCGACAGGTGAATGGGTCGGGACACCGCTGGGTGTCGGCAAACTGATCGATCACCGTCAGGTGAAGAAGCTGATTGCCTCTCACGTCGGTCTGAACGCCGAGTTCGGCGCGATGTATCTGGCCGGAGAGATAGAGCTGGAGCTTGTGCCGCAGGGCACGCTGTCTGAGAGGATCCACTGCGGCGGCGCGGGCCTGGGCGGTTTTTATACGCCGACCGGCGTGGGCACGGAGATTGCCAATGGCAAGGAGACGAAGATCATCAACGGCAGGGAGTATCTGTTCGAGCTCCCGCTTCATGCGGATGTGGCTCTGATCGGCGGACATACGGTCGACAAGATGGGTAATGTCCGTTACATCGGTTCCGAGAGAAATCACAATCTGATGATGGCGACGGCGGCTGACACCGTGATCGTCGGCGCGGCCGAGATCGTCGAGGCAGGCGCGATCGGACCTGAATATGTTGAGACGCCGCATGTCTATGTGGACTATATTGTGGGAGGTGTGAACTGATGTCAGATATTAAAAACTTGATTGCGGCGCGTGTCGCGTTGGAATTACACGACGGTGATGTCGTCAATTTGGGTATTGGGCTTCCTACACTGGTCCCGCATTACCTCAACCCGAATATTCATATCACGCTTCAGTCTGAGAATGGCTTTATCGGCCTCAAGCCGGCGGACGAGGAGGCGCATAATCCGCATATTGTCAATGCAGGCGGCACACCTGCCGACATTTATGATGACGGCGCGTTTTTCTCCAGCCAGGAATCCTTCGCGATCATTCGCGGCGGTCATGTCGATGTGACCATCTTAGGCTCCCTTCAGGTGGATGAGAAGGGCAACATCGCCAACTATATGATTCCGGGCAAGATGGTTCCTGGCATGGGCGGCGCCATGGATTTGGTTGTCGGCGCCAAGGAAGTGATCGTGGCCATGGAGCATACCAATAAGGGCAAACCGAAGATCCTTAAAAAGTGCACCCTGCCGCTGACCGCGCAGGGTCAGGTCAACATGATTGTCACCGAGATGGGTGTGATGGTTGTGACGCCGGAGGGTATCGTGCTCAAGGAGTACAATCCGGAATATACGCTTGAACAGATTCAGGCTGCGACGGAGGCGACACTGATCATTCCTGACGATATCAAGGTGCTTCATCCGGAAGAATTTATGAATTGATGACATGAGGGGCTGCTCCGAAGGGGCGGCCCTGTTTTGACGCCAAAAATCGTAAGTTTTTCCGGACGATTGCAGGAGCCTTCAAAAATCCTGCAATCGTCCGAAAAGACTTATAATTACTGTTGAAAATTTAAACGATATTGTGTTATAATACCTTTGGAAATTTTTTTCTAGAGGTGAGTGACATGGAGACGTCAAATGACTTGCTGCAGAGGATTGAGAGTTCATTCAAGACTTTCAGCAAGGGGCAAAAACGGATTGCCAATTACATCTGCGAAAATTATGACAAGGCGGTCAACCTGACCGCGGCAAAGCTCGGCAGTATCGTCGGGGTCAGTGAGTCGACGGTTGTGCGGTTTGCGACGGAGCTTGGCTTTAAGGGTTATCCGCAGTTTCAGGACGCGCTGGAGGAGATCGTCAAAAATAAACTGAATTCCATACAGCGCATCAGCATGACGACAGACAGGGTGGACAAGGACGATATTCTCTATGCCGTCCTCCAGTCCGACAAGGACAACATCAGGCGTACCCGCGAGGAGATCAGCCTAAGAGAGTTTGATCGGGCAGTCGATATGATCTCGTCTGCAGGCCATATCTATGTGGCCGGCGGCAGGAGCTGTGAACCCTTGTCGCATTTTCTTGTCTATTATCTGAACTATATCTTTCCTGATGTACGCCTGGTGGATTCGGGCAGCCTCATGGAGTCGTTTGAGGATATCCACCGCATCGGCGCGGATGATGTGGTGATCGGCATCACATTTCCGAGATATTCGGTCGATACGGTCAAGGTCATTGAATTTTCTAAAAAACGCGGTGCAAAGGTGGTGGCGCTGACGGACAGTCAGGCGTCCCCGATGGCCAGATTTGCCGACTGCGTTTTGTTTGCCCAGAGCGACATGGTATCTTTCGCGGACTCGCTGGTGGCACCGCTGAGTGTCATCAACGCGCTGATCGCCGCCTTGAGCATCCGCAATAAGAGTCAGGTGGTGGAGAATATGAGCACTCTGGAGCATCTGTGGGAGGAGTACAGCGTTTACGCTGACAAGAAGGAGAATGAGTAAGGTCATTGTCATCGGTGCCGGTGCTGCCGGCATGATCGCGGCATATTCTGCCGCAAGCTGCGGACATCATGTGATCGTGATAGAAAAAAACGACCGGCCGGGCAAAAAACTTTACATTACAGGAAAGGGCCGTTGTAATCTGACCAATGACTGTGATGTGGAGACACTGCTCGCCAATGTCATGACAAACAGGAAATTTCTCTACAGCGCTTTTCACGGGTTCACGAGTCAGGATATGATGCGCCTGATGGCGTCGGCCGGACTCAAATTAAAGGTGGAGCGCGGGCAGCGGGTCTTTCCGCAGTCCGACAAATCGTCCGACGTGATTCGGACAATGCAGAGGCTTCTCGAAAAAAATAATGTCAAGATGATTTTTGGGCAGGCCGTGTGTGAGCTTGTCCTGGACCAGAAATTTTCGGAGATGTGCAAAGTGAGAGGCGTGAGGCTGCAAAATTTCAGGACGCTGGACGCGGACGCGGTGATCGTGGCTACCGGCGGACTGACTTATCCGTCGACGGGATCCACGGGCGACGGTTACCGCTTTGCGGAGCGGACCGGTCATGTCGTGACCGCGCTGACGCCGTCTCTGGTTCCGATGAATGTCCGCGATGAGTGGGTCAGAGAGCTGCAAGGCCTGTCCCTCAAAAATGTCTGTCTCAGCATTTACAGTGGCGCCAAAAAAATATTTGAAGATTTCGGAGAGATGCTTTTTACCCATTTCGGGATCAGTGGACCGCTGGTACTCTCCGCTTCGGCGGGCATCAGGCATGAAATCTACGGTCTGAGGGCGGTGATCGATCTCAAGCCGGCGCTCACGCCGCAGCAGTTGGGACAGAGATTGCTCAGAGATTTCGAAAAATATGCCAACAAACAGTTTCACAATGCCCTGCCGGATCTGTTGCCGGCCAAGCTGATTCCGGTGATCGTGCGGCAAAGCGGCATTGACCCGTACAAAAAGGTGAATCTGATCACCCGTGAGGAGCGCATGCGTTTGGTTGAACTGATCAAGCATCTGACCGTGCATATCTCAGGGCTTCGCGATTTCAATGAGGCTGTCGTCACGCGGGGCGGCGTGTCTGTCGCTGATGTGGACCCGTCCACGATGGCATCCAGACACTGCAAGGGACTCTATTTTGCCGGAGAGGTGCTGGATGTGGATGCGCTGACCGGCGGCTTCAATCTGCAGATTGCCTGGTCGACCGGATATCTGGCCGGCAGGAGCATCTCAGCCGGGT
>CAYRDY010000007.1:12396-42051 GCA_964423195.1 uncultured Catenibacillus sp.
AAAAACTTCACGAGGAGGACATGATGAGTTTTAATGTAGCGATTGACGGGCCCGCGGGCGCCGGAAAAAGTACCATTGCCCGCCGTGTGGCGGCTGAGACGGGTCTGATCTATGTCGATACGGGCGCGATGTATCGGGCGCTCGCACTTTATTTTCTCCGATGCGGCATTGAAGGCCATGAAAAGGAGCGCATTGAGCAGGCTCTGGACGATGTGAATGTGTCCATCCGCTATGCGGATGGCGTCCAGCAGGTGATCTTAAACGGAGAAAATGTGTCCGGCCTGATCCGCACGGAGGCGGTGGGCAACATGGCCTCGGCTGTCAGTGTCTATCCGGCTGTCAGGGAAAAGCTGCTGGATCTGCAGAGAGATCTCGCCGCAGCGCATGACGTGATCATGGACGGACGCGATATCGGCACCCATATTCTTCCGGATGCCGATGTCAAGGTTTATCTGACCGCTTCGAGCCGTGAGCGCGCCCGACGGCGCTATATTGAGCTGAGAGAAAAGGGCATTGACTGCGATATCGACGCCATCGAGCGTGACATCGACGCGCGCGATGCGCGCGATAAAAACCGCGAGGCTGCGCCGCTTCGGCAGGCCCCGGATGCGGTTTATCTCGACACATCGGATATGGACATCGATGCCGTAACCGGAAAAATCAAGGATTTGATCAAGAAACGGATGGCGCGCCGGGAAAGAGGTAAGGATGAAAGTCGTACTTGCTAAGACCGCGGGATTCTGTCCGGGGGTGAAACGGGCGGTGGACATGGCTTATGCCGAAGCGGGCAAGCCTAGGGTGTATACGTTTGGCCCGATCATTCATAATGAGGAGGTCGTCTCCGATCTGATGAGAAAAGGCGTTTTAGTGGCCGACAGTGTCGAGGACATTGTGCCTGGGGAGGATACGACGGTCATTATCCGGTCGCACGGCGTTTCCAGGGCGACCTATGAGGCGCTGGCTGCCACAGGTGCCCGGATTGTGGATGCGACATGTCCGTTTGTCAAAAAAATTCATCGGATCGTCGACGAGGCGGGTGCAAGGGGCTGCCGGATCATTATCGTCGGCAATCCGAGACATCCGGAGGTGGAGGCCGTCTGCGGCTGGTGCCGGAGCAAACCGACGGTCATCGAGGACGAGGCAGACGCCCAAAATTACACCCAGAATCGGGATGAAAGAGCGGTCATCGTGGCACAGACGACATTTAATTATAAGAAATTTAAAGATTTAGTTGAAATTATTTCAAAAAAAGGTTATGATATAAGTTGTGTAAATACGATCTGCAACGCAACGCAGGAAAGGCAGGCGGAGGCGCGCAGCATCGCGCGCAGCGTTGACGCCATGATTGTCATTGGCGGAAAGAGCAGTTCCAACACACAAAAGCTCTATGATATATGCAGAAAAGAATGTGGAAATACTTACTATATACAGACACTTGTTGACTTAGATTTCTCTAAATTAAAAGATGTGGATAGTGTAGGTATTACTGCGGGGGCATCAACCCCAAAGAATATTATCGAGGAGGTTCATTGGAACATGTCAGAAATGAATAATTTTGAGAGTTTTGATCAGATGCTGGATGTCACATTGAAGACAGTCAGGACAGGAGAGGTGGTCGAGGGCACGGTCATCGACGTCAAAGAGGATGAGATTATACTGGATATTAAATATAAATTTGACGGTGTTATCACGAGAAATGAGTATTCAAATAAACCGAATCTCGATCTGCGCACCGAGGTAAAGCCGGGTGACACCATGCAGGCCAAGGTGCTGAAGGTCAATGACGGCGAGGGCCAGGTGCTTCTGACTTACAGGCGGCTTGTGGCTGAGCGCGGCAATAGGCGTCTTGAGGAGGCCTATGAGAATCATGAGGTGCTCACGGCCAAGGTAGTCAATGTCTTGGACGGCGGCTTGAGCGTCGTCGTCGATGAGGCCAGAGTATTTATACCGGCGAGCCTTGTCTCGGATACCTATGAGAAGAATCTCGGCAAATATGAGGGTCAGGAGATTTCGTTTGTGATCACCGAGTTCAATCCGCGCAAGCGGCGTGTGATCGGCGACCGGAAGCAGCTGTTGGTGGCTGAAAAGGCCGCCAGGCAAAAAGAGCTCTTTGAGCGGATCTCCGTGGGTATGACCGTGGAGGGCAAGGTCAAAAATGTGACGGATTTCGGCGCTTTTATCGATCTCGGCGGTGCGGACGGTCTGCTCCACATTTCTGAGATGTCCTGGGGACGCGTGGACAATCCGAAGAAGTTCTTAAAAGTCGGTGAGACAATCAAAGTCCTGATAAAGGACATTCAGGGCACAAAAGTGGCTCTGAGCCTGAAGTTTGAGGATCAAAATCCATGGCTGACCGCGGCAGAGAAATATTCGATCGGCAGCATCGTGGAGGGCAAAGTGGCGAGGATGACGGATTTCGGCGCTGTTGTGGAGCTGGAGCCGGGCGTGGACGCATTGCTTCATGTCTCTCAGATTTCCAGAGAGCATGTCGACAAGCCGTCGGATGTATTGAAGGTTGGACAGATCGTCACGGCCAAGGTGGTTGATTTCAACGAGACAGACAAAAAGATTAGCCTCAGCATCAAAGCGCTGAATCTTGACAAGCGTTACAAAGAGCAGGCATTGGCGGCAAAGGCTGCGATTGACAATGGTCCGGCAGCGGTCTCAGATGCGCCGGCAGGGGAAACGCCTGCAGAAGCAGCCATCGAGGAGACAGAGAAAGTGCCGGCAGAGGCAGTTCCTGAGGTGACAGAGGAGAAGGCGGCGCTAGTTTCTGAGGTGACAGAGGAGACAGCGGTGCCAGTTTCTGAGGTGACAGAGGAGAAGGCGGTGCCAGTTCCTGAGGCGAGAGAGGAAGCAGAGGCCGAAGCAGTTTCTGAGACGGCGGAGGAAACACCGGTTGAGGAGTAGTTTTCATTGACAGGTTTTAATATGATTCGAATGCGCAATTACCTGGAGCATCTGATCATCGGCGTGGCCATTGTGACAGTGACTTTCGGTGTCCTCTTTGGGATTGTGCAGGAAATGACGACAGCGTATGATGGCGCAAGCCGCTATGCCTATATCTGGGGCATTGTGTTTTGCGCCTTGCTGATCGCGGCGGCCATCTACTTTATCCTTCTGGCAGCGACAATGAATAAACGCATATTCAGATTTTTGACCGTGGATGAGCGCCGGCAGTTTTTTAAAGAATTAAATGAGAGCAGTACGCTGCATTTCGGCGACAGGCTGATCATCACGCAGCATTTTGTGGTTGCCTATGCACATTCCTGGCGCGCTCACATTCATATTCTGCGTCTTGATGATCTGGTGGCCTGTTTCGGGCGAAATGTCTATGGCAGTTCCAGTGAGCCGGACAGCTACCATCTGATCCTTTTTGATAAGAGGTTCAAGATGATCAAATGTGTGGTCAATGGCAAAAAGGCTCAGATCATGGATAAGGGATATCAGGCGCTGCTCAAGTTGGCGCCATGGGTTTTCTCCGACAATTACGATGAGTTTATGGATGTGTTTGAGAGAAAGTCCAGGGAAAAAGCCTATCTGAAAGAGATTGAGCTCAGGCGGAGCCAGACGGATGATACGGATGATACCCTGCCTGAGGAGGTCATCACGGCGGCTGATATCATCCGTAAGTTCGAAGCCCAAAAGAGAGAAAAGGTTAAGTTTTCAGGAGACTTTCAAGATAGCGGTGCAGACGCTCAGGATCATTCCGAATAGTTTCCCATTCAAAATACTGCGTGGATGCGGCGGCGGTTTCTCTGTATGCGGGCGCAAATAATATTTGCGGCTGCGGCAGAAAGAAACCGCTTTTTTTGGTATAGCAATTTTCCCTCGTCGCCCGCCGGCGATGGGATTTATCGACATAGACCGCCACGCTCTGGTGAATAGCCTCATCCTCGTCGGGCAGATAATAGTAATTTTTGTAATCCTCATAGAAATATTTGAGGGTGCCGGTATATCCCGGAACAGTCATGCGGCCCTGATTGCCGGCCAACTCGATTCCGGCCAGGCCGTGTCTATTTTTGACAGGGACGGGGACAGCGGACCGCAGGCGGATGCCGACCGTCAGCGTATCGCCTTCGGTCTGAACATCTTCGATTTCAAACTGTCCCTCAAAGAACTGAAAATAAGAGAACACAGGGAGAAGCCGGATCATGCCGCAGAGGTCCTCAAAGTTGTGGCGGATCAGCCATTGGCGTTCACGCGCGCCATTGTACCGGATATATTGATAATAAACTTTGATCAGATCTCCGCCCGAAAAGGGATCCTCGCGGCGGATGTCCAAAAAATTTTCCAGGGATTTTTGTTTTAAATCCGGCAGTCCGAGGAAATCCCTGTACGGTTTGAGCTTTTTATATATATCCGTGTGGGCGATATGGGCCAGCGGATCCTCCATCTGATAGTGATCACATTTTTTGCGGATGAACGGGAAATCAAAGGTCGCCCCGTTGTAGGAGATGCAGGTCTTGAAACCCGACGCAAAATCTCTGAATGCTCTGAGCAGCAGAAATTCACCGTCTGGACTGCCCGTCTCGTCAAACCACTGGCAGGTGTGGAAGGTGTCATCTTCCAGATAACCGCAGCCGATCATGTACAGATGGAACTTTTGCGGGGAAAATCCGGTGGTCTCGATATCGAAAAACAGGGTATCCTCATCTGCCGGTGACGGCAGGGACGCCCGATGGGCGATCTGATTTTTAAAAGTGAGCATATGGATCCGACCTCTTTATTTTGATTGCGCGGCTCAGAGTTATCGTGGAAAGCGGACAAGTCAAAATCATTCTGCCGCTGTCTGTCATTATAATCAAAAATATCGGATCTGTAAAGACGACAGTTCAGACGTGTTCAAACTGCCGCGAGCGATGAATTTCAGGTGCGATTGATGCCGCCTGAGAGCGGCAAAATGGCGTAGGTTTGGAAGTAAACTTCCAAATCTATCTTGATGACACACTTAAAGTGCGTCAAGAAAGGTGAAAAAATGATTGCATATATCAAGGGCGAATTGACTGAGACGAATGAAAACGGCATTGTGGTGGAGTCCGGAAATATCGGCTACGCGATCGCAGTGCCGGTGACAGTGCTTGAGCAAATGCCGCCGCTGGGCTCGCCGGTCAAGATCTATACCTATCTGTATGTGCGCGAGGGCATTCTGGATCTCTACGGTTTTCTCTCCAAAGACGATCTCAATATTTTCCGGCTGCTCCTGGGCGTCAGCGGTATCGGTCCCAAGGGCGCCTTGGGCATTTTATCGGCGATCACCCCGGATGACCTGCGCTTTGCCGTCCTCTCCGGCGACGCGAAGACCATCTCAAGGGCGCCGGGCATCGGCAGCAAGACCGCTCAGCGCCTGATCATTGACCTGAAGGACAAGCTCAGTCTGGAGGACGCCTTTGAGTCCAAATATGAACATCAGCGTTCCGGCCGTCAGACTTTCTCCGGCGGGAGAAATGAGGCGGTGCTGGCATTGACCGCGCTTGGCTACAGTCAGGCGGAGGCGCTCAGGGCTGTGTCCGATTCCGGTGCGACGGATGAGATGAGCAGTGATGAGGTGTTGAAGCTGGCACTCAAAAGGATGGTCACTTCCTAGGACTTCACCGGAGCCGACACGGAGTGCCCGGCGGTTGCCTGCGCGGCACCGAGGGGCAGAATCCGGCGGATAGGACTTTAAATAAAAATGTATGATTTTAAGGGGCGTCAGTCATGAATCAGCGTGTGATCACAACAGAATTGGTCGAGGAAGATATCTCGATAGAGAATCATCTGCGGCCCAGACTTCTGAAAGACTATATCGGACAGCAGGCGTTAAAGGATGAACTGAGAGTTTATATCGATGCGGCAAAGCAGCGCGAGGAGCCGCTGGATCATGTGCTGTTTTACGGGCCGCCGGGGTTGGGCAAGACAACGCTCGCCATGATCATCGCCAACGAGATGAATGTGCACCTCAAGGTGACGAGCGGGCCGGCCATCGAGAAGCCCGGTGAGATCGCGGCGATCTTAAACAATCTCTCTGAGGGCGACGTCCTGTTTATCGATGAGATTCACCGCATGAACCGTCAGGTGGAGGAGGTGCTGTATCCGGCGATGGAGGATTTCGCCATTGACATTATGATCGGAAAGGGCGCGACGGCGCGGTCGGTACGCCTGGATTTGCCGCGCTTCACGCTGGTGGGCGCGACGACGAGGGCGGGGCTTTTGACGGCACCGCTGAGGGATCGCTTCGGCGTGGTCAGACGGCTGGAATTTTACACGCCGGAGGAGCTCTGCCGCATTATTCTCCGGTCGGCAAGCGTGCTGGGCGTTGAGGTGGAGCCTGAAGGGGCAATGGAGCTTGCCAGGCGCTCGCGCGGCACGCCGCGGCTGGCCAACCGGCTGCTGAAGCGGGTTCGCGATTTTGCCCAGATCAAGTTTGACGGGAGAGTGACCAGAGAGGCGGCGGAATATGCCCTTGACCTTTTGGAGGTTGACAAGCTGGGGCTTGATCAGGTCGACCGAAAGCTGCTCCTGCTGATCATTGACAAGTTTGACGGAGGCCCGGTCGGCCTGGATACGCTGGCGGCGGCTATCGGCGAAGACGCCGTCACGATCGAGGATGTCTATGAGCCCTACCTTCTGCAGAACGGACTTTTGATGCGCACGCCGAGAGGCCGGATGGCAACCGCGCAGGCCTATGAGCATTTTCACAGGCAGCTGCTGTGATTTTTGTTGCACTTTCAATTTTGATGGTTTATAATGATTTCAGGTCATACTTCGGACAAGTATGAAGTGTTGCGTTATAGTTCTAAATGTAGGAGGATGTTTTGATGTCATCAAAAACGGATATACAGGTAGTCATTGGCGGCAAAGTGTATACTTTGAGCGGTTATGAGAGTGAGGCCTATCTGCAGAAGATTGCGCTTTATATAAACAATAAACTGGCGGAGCTCAACAGCATGCCGAATTTTAAGCGCCTGAATTCGGATATGCAAAAGATTCTTGTCGAGCTGAATCTGGCTGACGACTATTACAAGGCGAAAAAGCAGATCGAGGCCCTGGAGTCTGATATCGAAGAGAAGGACAAGGTCGAATACGATTTAAAGCATGAGCTGATCGCCGCCCAGATTCGTCAGGAGGAAGCCGAGAGGGAAGTCGAGCGTTTGAGAGCGGAGAACAATGAACTTCAAAAACAGATTGTGAAGCTGGAAACAAAAGCCGGCAATAAATGACGATGTGTGCTGCGTGTCTGTAGGATGCGCAGCATATTCTATTTATGCGCGGCACACGCGTGCGTCAGCCGATGCTGTGCGCGACAGACGCGTGCGCCAACCGGAAGCTGTGCGCGGCAGACGGGATGCATCCCAAAAGTGGCGCAGAGCAGCTCGGTGATAAGCGCCAGATGCCGCACGCGGTTTTGTGGTCTTGCGCAGCGGGCGATGGAATTTCTCCTGACGGAAATACGGAGGTCCTATGGTTTCGAGATGTAAAAATAAAGTGGAGATCCTCGCGCCATGCGGGAGCGCAGAGAGCGTCGACGCGGCGCTCAACTGCGGCGCGGATGCGGTCTACATCGGCGGAGAGCTGTTTGGCGCCCGCGCCTATGCGTCAAATCCTGACAGCGGGCGTCTGATCGAGCTGCTCGATGAGGTTCATCTGCGCGGGAAAAAGATGTATCTGACCGTGAATACGCTGCTCAAGGAGGACGAACTGACGGGTCGGCTGATCGACTATCTAAGTCCATTCTACGCCCACGGCCTGGACGCTGTGATCGTGCAGGATTTTGGCGTGATGTCCGCGGTGAGGCGCGCTTTTCCGGAGATGGCGATCCATGCCAGCACTCAGATGACAGTGGTCTCGGCGGCCGCTGCAGAGATGCTTCAGAATATCGCGGGCATCCGCCGCGTCGTCCTGGCGCGGGAGCTGTCATTGAATGAAATTAAAAAAATCAGAGCGGCCTGCGATATCGAGATTGAGACATTCGTCCACGGCGCCCTGTGCTACTGCTATTCCGGTCAGTGCCTGATGAGCAGTATGATCGGCGGCCGCAGCGGAAACCGCGGCCGCTGTGCCCAGCCTTGCCGGCTGACCTATCAGTTTTATGCGAACGGCAATCTTTCGGGAAAGGGTGCCGAGGGATGTCTGCTCAGTCCCAAGGATATCTGCGCGATCCGTCTGATTCCGGAGCTTGTCGGCGCCGGTATCGATTCCTTTAAGATCGAGGGACGGATGAAACCGCCGGAATACACGGCATTTGTGACCGCCATGTACAGAAAGTATACGGATCTGTATTTCGAGACGGGTGACGAGGGCTTCGTTGTGGATGAGGATGATCTGAGGGCGCTCGGCGAGCTATACAGCCGCGGCGGATTCTCGGAGGGCTATTACCGGCAGCACAATGGCAGACAGATGATTTCCGTAAAAAAGCCGAATTACAGCACACGGCGCACCGAGCAGTTTGACGGGATCAAGGCGATGCTTAAAACCCCTCAGTATAAAGAAAAAATTAATGCTCAGTTAAGAATTTGTAAAGATTTGCCTGTTAGAATGACGGTGACATATGATGATCTGACGGTCACTGTGACGGGTGCCGTGGCCGTGGCCGCGCTCAGGCGGCCGATCACGGAGGCGGATGTCAGGCGGCAGATCGCGAGAACCGGCAACACGCCATATATCTTTGATCCGCTGGAGATTGAGATGGCGCCGGATGTTTTTGTGCCTGTGTCAGCCCTGAATCGTCTGCGGCGCGACGCGGTTTTGGCCCTACAGGATAAGATTCTGGAAAAACACCGGAGAAGGGGACCTTTGGAGACCAGCGGCGCAGCTAATGCCATCGGAGCCGTTTCAGTGCAGCGTACATGTGGTGCCTTGGCGGATTGGTCTACCGGCGCGGCTAATGCCAGCGTCGTCGCCCCGGTGAGATGCGCCGGCAAAATGTCTGGGATGCCGGCCCTTGCCGTTTTGTTTGAGGATGTGCAGAAAATACCCGCTGTGATCTCAAATGCTTATGTGTCTGTCATCTACGGGGAATATCTGTCGGTTCGTCAGATGGGCGAGGAGAGACTGCGCGAGATGATCCGCCGGATTCACGGCGCGGGAAAGCGCTTTTTTCTGGCCATGCCGCATATGCTGCGGGACGATGGCTATATTGATAAGGAGGCGCTGTACCGGACGGCGCTGATGGCGGACGGCGCGCTGGTGCGCAATCTAGAAAGCCTTCTGCTGCTTAGGTCACGCGGCTATTTAGAGAGAGTGATTGCCGACGCAAGAATTTATACCTGGAACCGGGCCGCGGCCGATTTTGTCCGAGCGCTGGGCGCGGACGTGCTGACAGTCCCTGAGGAACTGAATTTCAGAGAACTTTGCGGGCGCGGCTGCGACGGTGAGGAGATGATCGTCTACGGCTGCAGGCCGCTGATGATTTCCGCGCAGTGCCTTGTCAAAACCGCGGGTGGGCGCTGCGGGCGTCGAGGCGAAAATCAATTCCGTGCCAGTGAACGAAGCGGCGGGGCGGGCGAGAGCCGGGAAACCGCCGAGCGCCGTGCGGGTGATTTAGACGGCTGGGGGACACATCTTCTGAGGGACCGGACCGGCCGCTACATGAGGGTTGTATCGCACTGCGAGGGATGTTATCATCTGATATATAACAGTCAGACACTTGATCTGTCCGGTGAGATCGAAAAGATTCTCCGGCTCTCTTTGGGCAGTCTGCGGCTGGAGTTTACCGGCGAGCGCGCGGAAGAGATCACGGAGGTGCTGAATCGCTATTGCGGGGTCCTGTTTGAGGGACGCGCATCGGAGGGAACCGTCGGACATTTCACCAGAGGGCACTGGAACAGAGGCGTGGAGTAAGAGATATGCTGAATATATTGACACAGATTTCAAAATATTTGATCGTGATACTGGCAGCCATATATGCCATGAAATGTTTTACGGTATTCAGGGCAAAATATGATTTTGACAGGGGGTCCGTCTATACGGTTCAAAATGTGCTGATGTTCCTGATCCATTTCATATGTTACGCGCTGATCTTCCTGAACACGAGGGACAATCGGGTAATCTATTTCTACCTGATGCAGGTCGTGCTGTTTATCTGCACGCTTGCGTTTTACAGATTTATGTACAGGAAGGCCTCGCGCCTGATCATCAACAATATGTGTTTTCTGATGATGATCGGCTTTGTGGAACTCAGCCGTCTGGACAGCAGTGATTATCCGGTTGTCCGTCAGTTTGTGATCGCGGTCGTCTCCGTGCTGATCTCGCTGGCCGTGCCGGTCATTGTGGAGAAGAGCGCGTTCTTAAAGCGGCTGGGTCCGGTTTACGGCATTTTAGGCATTATCCTGATTGTTTCGGTATTTATCCCGACAATCGGCGTCGACCTAAACGGTGCCACCGGATGGATATCGATCGGCCCGATCTCCCTTCAGCCGTCCGAGCTCGCAAAAATTGTCTTTGTATTTTTTATTGCCGCCATGCTCTGCCGGCGGACGGATTTTAAGTATGTCGTTGTCATATCCGCCTGTGCAGCGGTCTATGTGCTCATATTGGTGGCGGCCAAGGATCTGGGTGCGGCGCTGATCTTTTTTGCCGTCTATATCGTGATGCTCTATATCGCCAGCGGAAGGCTGGTCTATTTGGGACTTGGTTTCGGCGGACTGGCGGCTGCCGCGGCTGCCGCATATAAACTGTTTGCGCATGTGCGCGTGCGCGTGGCTGCATGGCTCCATCCGTGGTCGGATTATGAGGTGACAACCTACCAGATCGCCCAGTCCCTGTTTGCCATCAGCACGGGCGGGTGGTTTGGCACAGGACTGTATCGCGGGATGCCGGAAATTACGCCGATCGTCGGCAGCGACTTTATTTTTTCAGCGATTGTCGAGGAGATGGGCGCGCTGTTCGGCGTCTGCCTGCTTCTGGTCTATATTAGCTGCCTGGTGATGTTCTTCAATATCTCGCTGCGGATGACGGATCCGTTTTATAAGCTGCTGGCGATAGGCCTCAGCACCGCCTACGGTGTGCAGGTCATCCTCTGCGTGGGCGGTGTGGTCAAGTTTATCCCGCATACCGGCGTCACGCTGCCGCTCATCAGCTACGGCGGAAGTTCAATTTTGTCGACGATCCTGGTCTTTTCAGTCATACAGGGCTTATACCTGCTCAAACAGAAGGAGGTGCTTGAACGTGGCGAAGCGCAGCAGAGATAACTATGTGTCTGATGATTATGAGGACGCAATGATCCACATGCCTCTGGATGAGAGCTATGACCCGGATGAGGTGGAGGACTATGACAACGACGACGATCGTTTTTGGGAGGGAAGTGCGGAAGATGCGGATACCAAAGAAATATATAAAGAAGATAGCGACGAATCGGACGCCGTCGATGAGAGCGATTTAAGGCGGCGAAAGACTGAGCGAAAGCAGCCGAGACGGGTCAAGAATAAGAAAATCATGGGGATTCTCTATGGATTTCTGGCGGTCTTTCTGGTGATGATCGGCTATTTTATTTATTTTGACGTGATCGACAGCGAGGAGGCGCTCAGCAATCCCAATAATATCCGCGTGGCGAAGATGGCGGATACAGTCGTGAGAGGCAGAATCATGAGCGCGGACGGCGCGGTGCTGGCCGAGACACTGAAGGACGGAGAAGGAAACGAATACCGCAATTATCCGTATAACGAAATGTTCGCGCATGTCGTCGGTATGTCAAAGACCAACAGATCCGGCATCGAGGCTTCCGGCGAGTATTATCTGCTGACTTCGAGCATCAATCCACTGCGAAGAATTTACAATGAGATTCGGGGCGAGAAGAGCACCGGGGATGATGTCTGGACGACGCTTGACGCCGGATTGCAGGCCACGGCCAGCGCGGCGATCGGGACGAGGCAGGGCGCCGTGGTGGCGATGGAGCCGGGAACGGGCAGAGTCCTGTGCATGGTATCCAAACCGGACTATAATCCCAATACACTGGCGCAGTCCTATGAATCGATCATAGCGGACGAGAACAGCAAAGTGCTTCTGAATCAGGCGACCAGCGGAAGATTTGCGCCCGGGTCGATATTTAAGCTGGTCACGGCACTCGAATATATCCGTGAATATCCAAATTATGACAATTACAGTTATCAGTGCAGCGGGAGCATCACGCTGGCCAGCGATAACGGCAACGCCTCTCTGAGCTGCTACGGCGGGCGCGCTCACGGCCTGCAGGATCTGGACGCATCCTTCGTCAATTCCTGCAACGCCTCGTTTGCCAATATCGGTCTGAATCTGGATATCGCCAAATTCGGCCGGCTCTGCGATTCGATGCTTTTCAACCGGGATCTGCCGACCGACATCGCGCATGTCCGGAGTTCATTCGAGCTGGACGCGGACGCCAGTCAGTGGGAGGTCGGGGCAGCATCGATCGGACAGGGCAAGACCCAGATGACGCCGCTGCACGCGCTGATACTCACGAGTGCTGTCGCCAATGGCGGCGTGGTGATGAAACCTTACCTGATCGATTCCGTCAGAAATATCGGCGGCGCTGTGATCGAACGGTTTACGCCGGAGAGCGGCGGCAGCCTGATGACGCCTGAGGAGGCGCAGATCCTGAAGGATATGATGAAAAATGTCGTCAGCCGGGGGACGGCGTCGTCACTCTCCGGCATGGGCGTGGAGATTGCCGGAAAGACAGGGACAGCCGAGGTGGAAAATGCCGGAAATAACGCGTGGTTTATCGGATTTGCGCCGGCGGATGCGCCGCAGATTGCCGTGTGCGTGCTGGTGACGGACACCAATTCGAGCAGCAGTGAATCTGCCGTGCCGATCGCCGGACAGGTTTTCTCGACATATTTTGCCGGCAGAGCCTCCGGAAATAAATAGAATATTCTGGTATTTTCTATTGTAATATTTGTAAAAAAACGGTATACTTATATCAAGTCGTGTTACACACCATAACTATACAGGAGGAATTGCAATGATTGAAGCAACGAGCTGTGGCGGTGTGGTTATTTTCAGAGGAAAGATTCTTCTCTTGTATAAAAATTACAGAAATAAATACGAGGGTTGGGTATTACCGAAAGGTACTGTTGAAGAGGGCGAGGAATACAAAGAGACTGCTGTTCGTGAAGTCAGGGAAGAGACAGGCGTCGCGGCTTCCATTATCAAATACGTGGGAATGAGCCAATATACATTTAACACTTCCAGCGATATGATCCTCAAGGATGTCCACTGGTATTTAATGATGTCGGACAGTTATTACAGCAAGCCGCAGCGGGAGGAGTTTTTTGTGGATTCCGGATATTACAAATACCACGAAGCCTATCATCTACTGAAGTTTACAAATGAAAAACAGATTCTGGAAAGAGCCTATGGTGAATATATCGAATTGAAAAAAAGTAATCTGTGGGGCAGCAAAAAGTATTTCTAGCTCGATGAGGAACTCCTGACATGCAGGAGTTTTTTCATGACAGGCACACATTCGCACTTTTTGGGTGCGCGATAGGGAGTCATAAGATGAGATGCATCAATCTGATAGACATGTTTGACAGGGAGATAGAGGTCCTTGAGGTCACGGATACAGCCATGATCTACGCGATCGACCAGAAAAATGAAGTCATGGACGCCTGTCGTATCGGCCGCTATGATTTTGAGACCGGCATCAATCACTCGCTGATGCTGCTGGAGTATACGAGGATCTACGAGTCCTTCCAGACGTATCGGCAGATGCGTGATTTCTTTTACGCTGTCAATGTGCTTCAGGATTACCGGCTGCGCCTGCGCCGAATCAACAAGACGACATGGGCGCCGGAGGGCGAGATACTCATCGAGGCGCTGGGCGAGATTTTAAACATTTTCATCATTGACGCGCGGTATCTGCTGATCGTCGATGAAGTCAAAAAAACGGATGAATTTCTCGATATGTTTAATATTGAGGAGGATGAGGGCGAATATATCAACGTCTGTTATCTGTATGATTGTCACAGCGGGCAGCGCTATCCGCTGACGGACCGGCGGCTGCACGGAATGATCGATCTGGTTCGGGTGCGCACTGACACAGTGGTGATTGCCGTCCACAGGTCCAGTGACTTGGACGATGAGTCCCGTGTGTGTCAGGACGCGCGCGGAGCGCCGGCGAGCGCGGTGTATCGGATGGACAAGGGTGCGTTTGTCCGCGCGTTGACGGAGAGGATGCCGCTTTTTCTGGAGGATGTCTGTGTGGCGGATGACCACAGCGGCGTCCGGTTCTTAGAAAATGACAACGATGAGATTGTCTGCGTGGTGCGCGATTTTAGGGACGGCACTGAAAAGATTGTTCTGTGCGGTGATTCGGGCGGGACGCGTCGCGTGATTCGTCAATATCCGTACACCGCAAACGGCACTTACTTTTATGATCCATGGAACTATCACGTCTATGTAGAGAGGGATTTTGCCGTCGAAGATATGGCGGATGCGGGCAAAACGCATGTCGAAAAACGGGTGGACTGCCTGACGGATCCGGGCCGGAGCTTTTGCTATGACAGCAGGTACGGAGAGTTTGCGGGTATCTCTAGGGGTGGCATCTTTGTGACCACATTCTACAGAGAAGTGATGGCGAAGGAAGATGAGTACCATGAGTATGTCGCTGTCCATGAGCCGGAAGACGGCGATGTGCCGCTGACCCGCGAGGGTCGGTTTGTGGCCTGGCGGGATAAGTTAATCTTGTTGAAATCATTTCTGGCTCTGTAAACGGCGATCGCGCCGTCGGGGGTTTTCGAAAAACATATGATGGATGAAGGAGTGGTGTAAAAATGAGTGAATGTACATCAGACTGCGGATCCTGCGGCCAGGCGGACTGTGCGGCAAGGCAGCCGGATTTCAGGGTGGCGCAAAATGAATACAGCGATATCAGGCATGTGATCGGTATCGTCAGCGGGAAAGGCGGTGTGGGCAAGTCTCTGGTGACGGCCGAGCTTGCTGTGCTCTTGCAGCGCAAGGGCTACAAGGTCGGCGTTTTGGACGCCGATATCACCGGGCCGTCCATCCCAAAAGTTTTCGGTATCCATGAGTTGGCAAGAGGCACTGATCAGGGGATTCTCCCTGCGGAGACCGTCACCGGCATCAAGGTCATATCGATCAATATGATGCTCGACGATGAGGAGATGCCGGTCATCTGGCGGGGGCCGGTGCTGGCAGGCGTGGTCAAACAGTTCTGGAGTGAGGTCCTGTGGGGCGAGATTGATTATCTGCTGGTCGACATGCCACCGGGGACCGGAGATGTGCCGCTGACGATCTTTCAGTCTCTGCCGGTGGATGGCGTGGTGATCGTCACATCCCCGCAGGAGCTTGTGGAGATGATCGTCAAGAAGGCGTACAATATGGCGGAACAGATGAACATTCCTGTGATCGCCCTGGTGCAGAATATGAGTTATCTGACCTGTCCGGACTGCGGCAAAAAGATTTATCTGTACGGCGAGCGAAGCAGCAGTCAGACAGCCAGAGCGCTATCGATTCCAACCTACGCCCAGCTGCCGGTCGATCCGGAGATCGCGATGCTGTGCGACAGCGGCAAGATCGAATTGTTCGCGGATAAATATCTGGATGATGTTGTCAGCGCTATAGAGAGACTTTGAGTATTTGATCCGTGCAAATTGACGGCTCAGATTGTCGGTTACATTGGGAAACGTATCAAAATATTGCGGGCGAAGAATGGTGAAAGATCATGAATTTATGTGAAATGGCAGATACCCTGGGAATCAAGCGGGGGAGTGTGGTATCTGTCGTCGGCTGCGGGGGGAAGACGACGCTCATCCGGCGGCTGGCACAGATTCTCTCGACCCATATGAGAGTCGGCGTTGCGGCGACGACAAAGATGTATATTCCCGAAAAGGGGACTTATAGAGATATTTTTGTGAGAAATCACAGAGAGTGCACAGAGCCGGTGACGGAAAACGGGATTTATTACTTCGCGGATGAGATCATTCCCGGAAAGATTCACGGGTTCAGTGCCTATATGGCGGCTCAGGCCAAGAGCACGATGGATGTGCTGCTGATCGAGGCGGATGGTTCCAGAAGGCGTCCGCTCAAGGGATGGGCGGCGTATGAGCCGGTGATCATCGACGATACCACGCTGACGATCGGGGTGGTGACTCTGAAGGAACTGGGCAATCAGGCGACAGAAAAGAACGTTCACCGGATGCTGGAATTTGAGCGGCTGACCGGCGCCGCGGAGGGCGACATCGTGCAGGCGCATCATATCAGCGCGATGGTCAATGCGCCCGGCGGGATGTTCAAGGGTTCCTCATCCAAAAAGGTGCTGTTGGTCAATCAGATAGAGAGCGAGGATGATTATAAGAACGCTGTCGACTTTATCAACCATATGGAGCTGAATGTCGACGCGGCGCTTATCGTCAGTTTTTTACACGATTATGCTGAGATCTATAAAAAGAAGCGTTTTCTGAAAGTGGCGGCTGTCGTGCTGGCCTCCGGTTTTGGAAAGCGCATGAAAAAGAATAAATTACTCATCGATATTCAGGGGATGCCGATGATTGAGTATGTACTCGATTGTGTCGACCATCCGAATTTCTGCAGCCGCTGTGTCGTGACCGCGGATGCACGGGTTGCGGCGATCGCTGAAAAACATTTTCATACACAGGTGGTTTTCAATGACGATCCGGCGGCCGGCCAGGGACACTCGGTAGCCTTGGGAACAGCAAACTGCGGCGCGGACTGCGACGGCATCATGTTTTTCAGCGGTGACCTGCCGCTTCTGCGGGCCGAGACTGTGCGAAAGCTCCTGGATGTCTTTGATGACAGCAACCGGATTGTCGTGCCTGTCTACGACGGCCGGCGGGGCAATCCGGTGATCTTCCCGATACGGTTCAGGGATGAGCTGATGCATATTGACGGCGATTTCGGCGGCCGGAAAATTATTGATCGCTATCCGGACGAGGTCGTCCTTGTGCCTGTGGATGACAGTATCCAGGGATTCGACATCGATACGCCGGAGGATCTCGAACGCGTTCAGGCGCTCATGCCATATGAGTCACAGAAAGAACTGGACCGGCTTGGGGATCAGATGCCATTTGAGTCACAGGACGATTCTGAGCGATTGGAGGCGTAGTTCATATGCGTGTCAACGAAACGCTGGTGATGGTGCGCGGCGGCGGTGATCTCGCCACGGGGACCATTCACTGTCTGGCATCGTGCGGATTCAAAGTGATTGTGCTGGAGGTCGCTCATCCAACGGCCATCCGTCGTGGCGCGGCATTCTGTGAGGCGATGCAGGAGGCATCGGCGACGGTCGAGCGACTGACCGCCAGGAAAGTCAGTTCCCCGGTTGAGATCACTCGATGCTGGCAGCGCGGTGAGATACCGATGCTCGCCGATGAGGACGGCGCGTGGATCGCGCGATTGCATCCCCATGTGGTCGTGGACGCGATCGTCGCGAAGAAAAATAACGGCACGCACCGCGATATGGCGCCGCTCGTGATCGGTCTTGGCCCCGGTTTCACGGCCGGAGATGACGTGCATGTGGTGATTGAGACGATGCGCGGCCACAGGCTTGGCCGGATCATCACCGAGGGGCAGGCGCAGCCGAATACCGGTGTACCCGGTGTGATCGCCGGATACAGCAGCGAGCGGGTGATTCACGCCCCCGCGTCCGGCGTGATGAAAAATATCTGCAAGATTTCTGATATTGTTAAAAAAGGGCAAGTCATCGCCTACATTATGAAAAATGAGAATTTTGCCCATGACCCGATTGGCGATGGAACGCCTGTGGTTGCCACACTGGACGGCGTGCTGCGCGGGCTGCTGCGCGACGGACTTACGGTGCCGCGCGGATTCAAGATCGCGGACATCGACCCGCGCATTTCGGAACAGGAAAATTGCTTTACAATCTCAGACAAAGCGAGGACAATCGCGGGCGGCGTGCTGCAGGCAATTCTGATGTACGGCGGCGTCGAGTGATCAGACGAGGCGGCCAGCCCCGGAGCATCGCAGTATTCACCGGAATGGCGTGGCAGCGCTGTTTGATAGGAGGTTTTGCCAATGAAGATGATACCCGTGCGGGAAGCCGTGGGCAGCGTCCTGGTACACGATATCACCCAGATTTTGCCGGGCGAGTTTAAGGGACGCAGGTTCAAAAAGGGACATATCGTCCGGGAGGAGGACATCCCGGTCCTCCTGTCACTTGGCAAGGAACATCTCTATGTGTGGGAGGAACAGCCGGGGATGGTTCACGAGAACGACGCGGCGACATTCTTGAGGGACACCGCGATGGGCGAGGGCCTGACTTTCGGCGAGATCAAAGAGGGAAAGATCGGCTTCGACGCGGCCTACGACGGTGTCTTCAAAGTTGACGCGGATCTTTTGTTAGCGCTCAATATGCTCGGCGAGATTTCCTTCGCCACTCTGATGAACAATACGCCCGTTACGGCCGGCCAGAATGTGGCCGGGACACGGGTGATCCCGCTGATGATCGACGAGAAAAAACTGCAGGCGGCCAAAACACTTTTAGATGGGAGAAAACTTATCCGCGTGCTGCCGATGCGTCCGCGAAGCGCTGGAATCGTCACCACGGGGAATGAAGTCTATCATCACCGCATCGAGGATCGATTCGGGCCGGTGATCATGGAGAAAATGAAAGCCTACCGATGTGAGGTGCTGGGACAGACGTTTGTCCCGGACGACAAAGCGCAGATCGCGTCGGCCATCCGCGCGTGGATCAACTCTGGCGCGGAGATGATCTTCTGCACGGGAGGGATGTCTGTGGATCCCGATGATTTGACACCCGCGGCCATCCGCGAGATCGGCGGCGAGCTTGTCACTTACGGTACACCGGTGCTGCCGGGTGCCATGTTTATGCTTTCCTATGTCACAGGGGCGAACGGAGGGGAGATACCGATCATGGGCCTTCCGGGATGTGTGATGCACGCCAAAATCACGGTATTTGACCTGATCTTGCCGAGAATTTTGGCCGGTGAGCATTTGACGATGCGCGATATTGCCGCATACGGCCACGGCGGGCTGTGTGTCCAGTGCCGGGAGTGCAGGTATCCGGTATGCCATTTCGGCAAAGGACAATAGGGGGTGAATCGATGAGAATCAGAATGTGCCCATACTGCGACCATGAGATGACAAAGAGACATCACTGCGATACGTGCAATTCTTTTGTCTGGAAAGCGGATATGGTCGATATCCATTTTAATCATGACCAGAGGCGCGGCGACGTCGACTGTGCCTACCCCGAAAATGCGGCGGACTGGCAAAAACACAGGGGCAGCAATTACGACGCGGCGAAGGCTGCCTCAAAGCATTCAAAGCAATCGCGGGTGACTGTCGTCAGAACAGCGCAGCCGCAGCCAAATCAAGGCAGGGCAGCGCAGACAAACGCAAGAAGAGGGGCAAATTCCGGAAGGACTGCAAGGCAGACGTCAAATTCTGCGGCATATCCGCAGATGAATGCCGCGGGACAGACTTCCTATCAGGGTGGCAGACCGCCAGGATCCAAGCCCCAGGCGCGCAAGAAATCGAATGTTTTTGTTGTCATTCTGATCATCTGGATCCTGATCATCGCCATCGGCGTCATCGGCAACCTCTTGTCCAAATTTTCAAGAGATGACATCCCGGCGGAGGATTCGGATGGGTACCGCGAACTGACCCATGAGGAAGTGATGGAGATGGGGCAGGAGTGCAACGCGTTTGGACATTTCGATCTGGACGGTCTTGAGCTCTACAGAGAAATGCTCGCGGCATTCGGGGAGGATTTCGGTATCGCCTATCCGGAGAATGATTCGGAGAGTCGTGAACCGGACCTTCAGGTCAGAGAAGAAAACACCATCATGGAGGGCGAATACGGGTACACAAGTTTTGAGATGACCTATGACTTTCCGTTTGAGGACGGACGCTATCTGATGGTCAGCTGTGACTCTTTCAGCGGCAGGCTCCATGAGGTCAGATTCTCCATGGAGAATACCGGGGACAGCAAGGCCCTGCTGGATTTTATCATGCGGTATTTCAAAGAAAATGGCATCGATACCAGCGGCTGGGATGAGGATCAGCTGGATCAGGTCTATGTGTTCGAGGATGGGGAAACTCAGTACAGAGGTTATGGCGAGGTCGATATCTATACGTCGCAGGGCGATGATTATTTTTACACATCGATCGGCGCATCCTATTAAATTTGCGCGGGCGATTTGGCTTGCCTGAGACTGTCACTTTGTACACGAATATGGAAGAAAAACGGATGGATATTTTCTTGACGTATTTATCTGTTTGGGTATACAATAAAAACGAATGAAAGAACGAAAGGAGACTTTTACAAAATGGCAAAAGTTATGAAAACGATGGACGGCAATACCGCCGCCGCATGGGCATCCTATGCTTTTACCGAGGTGGCCGGTATTTTCCCGATCACACCATCATCACCTATGGCTGAAGTGACTGATGAGTGGGCGGCCAACGGCAAAAAGAACATCTTCGGACAGCCGGTCCAGGTGACGGAGATGCAGTCAGAGGCGGGCGCGTCCGGCGCTGTACACGGTTCCCTGACGTCCGGATCGCTGACCACGACCTACACCGCCTCCCAGGGCCTGCTGCTGATGATCCCGAATATGTACAAGATCGCGGGCGAACTGCTCCCGTGCGTCTTTCATGTCAGCGCCAGGGCGGTGGCCACACACGCGCTCTCGATCTTCGGTGACCACTCGGATGTGATGGCCTGCCGTCAGACCGGTTTTGCGATGCTCTGCTCCAATTCAGTCCAGGAAGTGATGGATCTGGGCGCTGTCGCGCATCTCAGTGCGATCAAGGGCAGAGTGCCTTTCATCCATTTCTTTGATGGTTTCAGAACTTCTCATGAGATTCAGAAGATAGAATGTCTTGACTATGACGATTTGGCAAAGCTCGTCGATTACGACGCGCTGGCAGATTTTAAGAAGAGAGCATTGAATCCTGAGCATCCGGCAATCCACGGCACCGCCCAGAATCCGGACATCTTCTTCCAGAACAAGGAAGCCGCCAATCAATATTATCTGGCGCTTCCGGCGATTGTCGAGGAATATCTCGGCGAGATCAGCAAGCTGACCGGACGCGACTACCGGCTGTTCAATTATTATGGCGCCGCGGACGCGGATCGCGTGATCATCGCCATGGGTTCCGTCTGTGAGGCCGCTGAGGAAGTCATCGACTACCTGACGGCCAAGGGTGAAAAGGTGGGCCTGATCAAAGTCCATCTCTACCGGCCTTTCTCCGTCGAGCATTTCCTGAAAGCGATTCCGGAGACGGCAAAGAAGATCGCTGTCCTCGACCGCACCAAGGAGCCTGGCGCGCTCGGCGAGCCGCTCTATGAGGATGTCTGCACGGCACTCTTCAAATCCGGCAGACGTGATCTGACCGTTGTCGGCGGGCGCTATGGCCTCGGCTCCAAGGACGTGACGCCGGCGCAGATCATCTCCGTCTATGAGAATCTCAAGGCGGATGCGCCGAAGAACAACTTCACCATCGGTATCGTTGACGATGTGACGGATCTGTCGCTGCCGGTACTCCCTGAGATCGATGTGGCCGGCGAGGGCACGACCAGCTGCAAATTCTGGGGCCTCGGCGCGGACGGCACGGTCGGCGCCAACAAGAACTCCATCAAGATCATCGGCGACCATACAGATATGTATGCACAGGCCTATTTCTCATATGACTCCAAGAAATCCGGCGGCATCACACAGTCCCACCTGCGCTTCGGCAAGAAACCGATCCGCTCGACCTACTATGTCAAGACGGCCGATTTCGTGGCGTGCCACAATCAGGCCTATGTCCATCTGTATGATATGCTCAGCGAGATCAAGGAGAATGGCACCTTCCTGCTCAATACGGAGTGGACGCCGGAGGAGCTTGAGGAAAATCTGCCGGCCAAGATGAAGCGCGTGATTGCCAGAAAGCACATCAAGTTCTATATCATCAATGCCACGGATATTGCCAAGGAGATCGGTCTCGGCAACAGGACGAATACGGTGCTTCAGGCCGCTTTCTTTAAGCTAGCCAACATCATTCCGATCGAGGACGCCGTGAGGTTCATGAAGGAAGCCATCCAGAAGACTTACGGCAAAAAGGGCGAGTCCATCGTCAATATGAACTATGCGGCGGTTGATGCCGGCGTTGACGGCGCCGTCGCTGTTGAGGTACCGGCCTCGTGGGCTGACGCGGTGGATAAGAACCCGAAAGCCGAGAGGCATGTCCCTGATTTCATCAAAAATGTGGTTGACCCGATCAATGCCCAGAAGGGCGACGATCTGCCGGTCAGCACTTTCGTCAATATCGCAAACGGTGAGTTTCCGCTCGGCACGGCCGCCTATGAGAAGCGCGGCGTGGCGACGA
This sequence comes from uncultured Catenibacillus sp., assembly GCA_964423195.1. Classification (GTDB taxonomy): domain Bacteria; phylum Bacillota; class Clostridia; order Lachnospirales; family Lachnospiraceae; genus CAKRHR01. The sequence goes on from CAYRDY010000007.1 coordinate 34,690, forward strand.
TGGTTCCAGCCTGGGATGCTAGCAAATGTATTCAGTGCAATCAGTGTTCCTATGTCTGCCCGCACGCGACAATCCGTCCGTTCCTTCTGACCGAGGAAGAGAACGCCGCCGCACCGGAGGGCTACGGCGCGGTCAAGGGCAAAGGCAAGGGCGTCGACCAGTATTATTTCAAGATGCAGGTCTCCGTTCTGGATTGCCTCGGCTGCGGCAGCTGTGTGACGGTCTGTCCGGCGAAGGAGAAGGCCATCACGATGCAGCCGCTTCACACGCAGTATGCGGAAGCGGCAAACTGGGAGTATTCGATGACCCTGTCGAAGAAACCGAATCCTGTCAGCAAAGAGACTGTCAAGGGCAGCCAGTTCGAGCAGCCGCTGCTTGAGTTCTCAGGCGCCTGCGCGGGCTGCGGTGAGACCCCTTACGCCAAGCTGATCACCCAGCTTTTCGGCGACAGAATGTATGTCGCCAACGCGACGGGATGTTCGTCCATCTGGGGCGCGTCCGCTCCGTCCATGCCTTATGCGGCCAATGAGAAGGGCCAGGGCCCTGCTTGGGCGAATTCACTGTTCGAGGACAACGCGGAGTTTGGCTATGGCATGTACTTAGGCGTCAAGCAGCAACGGAAAGCACTGGCGGATAAGGTCAGAGCGCTGGCAAAACTGGATGTCTGCGACGCCATCAAGGACGCGGCCAATGCTTGGCTTGACACCATGAATCTCGGCGAGGCATCCAAGGAGACATCCGCGGCGCTGCTTGCGGCGATCGACGGCTGTGAGGGTACGCCTGAGGCGCAGGCGCTCATCGACGGCATCAAGGCGGCCAAGGATCATCTGGTGAAGAAATCCCAGTGGATCTTCGGCGGCGACGGCTGGGCCTACGACATCGGTTACGGTGGCCTCGACCATGTGCTCGCCTCCGGCGATGACGTCAATGTCTTTGTCTTTGACACCGAGGTCTACTCCAATACCGGCGGTCAGGCGTCCAAGTCCACACCGGTCGGCGCGGTCGCCAAGTTCGCGGCATCCGGCAAGAAGACCAAGAAAAAGGATCTCGGCATGATGGCGATGTCCTACGGCTATGTCTATGTGGCTCAGGTCGCTATGGGCGCCAATCAGGCACAGCTTGTCAAAGCGCTCAAGGAGGCCGAGGCCTATCCGGGACCTTCGCTGGTCATCGGCTACGCGCCTTGCATCAACCACGGCATCAAGGGCGGCATGAGCGGTGCCCAGACAAGGATCAAAGAGGCGGTAGAGTGCGGTTACTGGCATATGTACAGATACAATCCGGCGCTCAAGGCGGAGGGCAAGAATCCGTTCATCCTCGATTCCACCAAGGAGCCGAAGGGCAACTTCAGAGATTTCATCATGAACGAAGTGCGCTATTCCTCACTCACCAGGACTTTCCCTGACACCGCGGAGGAACTGTTCGCAAAGACAGAGGAGACGGCGAGAGAGCGGCTGGCAGGCTACATCAAGCTGGCCGAACAGGGTTAAATGATGTTTAGATAATTTCATATTCTTTCGATAGGGATAATTATTGACAGAAATATCCCCCGCTTTGAGACCATTCATCCATCAAAGCGGGGGATTGTCATCAGATGCCGTAACTGGCGCAGATCTTTTTAAATTCAACAGAGTTTGTAAACCCGTAAAAAACAGATTCACGGCCCTGCCCGCGTTTTAGCGCGCTGATCCAGCTGCTAAAACCTGCAGGATCCGGATTTCTGTCCATGAGGGCCTGATAGAGCACTGTGACATAAGCCTCATCAGACAGATTTTTGTTCTGGAATTCCTTAGAGAAAATCAATCCGTGGGCGATTTTTTCAGGTGTGCTTTCTCCTCTGATAATCTGGCCGCACCAGTCATTCATGCCCTGATCATCGCCTTTTCGGCCTAAGCAGAGGCGATAGAGCCTTGACACAAATTGCGTCACCCCGGCATTTTGATCCATCGGCTGCAGAATTGCATTACCCCTCTCGATGCCATATGACGCACACAGCCTGGAGAATTCATCCGATTCCGCGAGGCCTCTGAATACATTCATGCGCGTCGCGCCCTTGCTCAGTTTATTCGTCCAGTCCGCATAGCCCGCGGGGTCCGGATCACGGTCAAAAAATGTCTGATAGAGCACTTTGACAAACTGATCATCATTTAATCGGCGGTTATTAAATTCTTTGCTGTTGATGAAGCCCTGAGCCACAGTGGCCCCTGAAGCGGTGCCGTTCATCAATCGATTTGTCCAGTCGGCTATGCCTGCCGCGTCACCCGTCCGATTCAGTGCTTTTTGATACAGCCTTGTGACAAATTGACGCACCTTCTCTTTATTTTGCGCGCTATTGATCACTGTGACCGTGCGCGAAATCTTTGCGCCGCAAAAGCTAATCGTGATATTCTGAGTGCCCGCGCTGTTCGGCTGATAACCGGAAATCATGTCGTCTGTCACCGGCACAAATCCCCACATGCCGTTGTCAAACTGAACTTCGAGCATGATACCTGTATCCTCAAGCGAGGTGCCCAGGCGATACTGATTTTTTAGATTATAAATACTCAATTTTGCCTTGCTGTAGTCGTAGCTGCCGGTAAACAATTGCGCCCAGTACGAGGTACCGCCGTTGTAATAGCCGATACCGAGCATCTGGAAATCCGGGTCAGTCATATTTGTGAAGTGTACCTGACTATTGTACCAGCCGAGCATGACATCGTGAACATCCGTGTAGCTATAAGCTATATTTTCTCCACAAGTAGAATACGGAATATTCATCTCGCGAATGATTGAAAAATACCTTGATCCATTAGGGCGCACATGATCATATACCTGTGTACATTCCCGCGCGCGCGTCGCAGCCGCTCTGCTTAAATCCGCGCCGATAATCAGAGGGGAGGCACCGTGCCTCTTTCGGATCTGATTGATTTCGAGGATCATTTCAATCTGTCTCTCAATCGTATCCTCATCCGCCGTGATCGATTTTGAAGCGTAATAATTTACGTAAGCACTCTCCGCCTGATCAGAGATCGAAGGTTCGAAATCAAACTGATCTATGGGCATCGCAGAACTTATTGTCGCGCTCTCGTAGGTCTCGCTGACGGCTACCCCTTCACCGTCCGTCTCAGCCGCGAAAGCATACAGTGGCATTCCTGTACATAAAAGGGCCAATGCCAATAAAATCCCACATAATTTTCTCCTCATTTTTTCCTCCTTGTCTGAAACTCCCATTTGCTGCTTTGGACGCCGCCGTGCGGCGGGATCCGATTCGAAAATGATCAAAACAAAAATCGTTTTGACATCTAAAAGTATAGCATAAGATCGCCGAACAGTCAATTTTTAGATACTTAAATCCGTGCGGATTCGCGTAAGTTTGGCCGAGCTGTCGCAAAGACGTGACTTTTTTGAAGATAAAAATTTTTAATGTATTGCATAATGGATTAATCTGTGCTAGAATGGTAAAGGTTCGTTTTTAGGAGGTGTAAACCGTGGCAGTATTCAGAATCGTGGTGACAGTGTTATTTGCTCTGATCGCTCTCGCACTCGCAGTCCTTGTCCTGATGCAGGAGGGCAAATCGGCCGGCCTGACGGGGACCATCAGCGGTATGGCTGATACCTACTGGGGCAAGAATAAGGGACGCTCTATGGAGGGCAAGCTTGAGAAGGCGACGAAAATTTTAGCTGTTTTATTCTTTGTTCTGGCGCTCGCGCTGAACATGAGTTGGGGCAGATAGATGTGATCAGATAACACTCTTTGAATGAATGTAAAAGGGTGTTATTTTTTTGTGAGGGGAAATGTCCATGAATGATCGTTTAGACCGGACAGGCAAAAATATGGTTTCCTCGCCGGATCTCTTGACAGGCGTCTTCTCAGGCACATCCGGGGGCTTCGGCTTTGTCACCGTGGATGGCAGAGATGAGGATATTTTTATCGCGCAAGAGCACACGAGGGATGCGCTGCACGGCGATACGGTGACCGTCAGACTGCTGCGTGAGGCCAGCGGCTCAAGACGCGCGGAGGGTGTGATCACCGCTGTGACACGGCATGCCAACACAGAGGTAATCGGCACTTTTAAGAAAAATAAAAACTATGGATTTGTCATACCGGACAATCAAAAGCTGCACAGAGATATATTTATATCAAAGGAACACATCAAGGGCGCGGTGAATGGCCACAAAGTCGTGGCCAGGCTGACCGACTTCGGCGGCGGAGAGAAGAATCCAGAGGGCGTGATCACAGAGATTCTCGGCCACGCAGATGACCCCGGCACGGATGTCATCTCCATCGTCAAGGCTTTCGGGCTGCCGACGGAATTTCCGCCGGAGGTGACGCGGCAGGCAAAAAAGATACCGGACAGCCTAAGGCCCGCGGATGATGAGGGGCGCCGAGATTTCAGACAATTGATGACGGTGACGATCGACGGAGAGGACGCGAAGGATCTGGACGACGCGGTCACGCTGGAAATTCAGGACGGCCATTATCTGCTGGGCGTGCATATCGCCGATGTCAGCCATTATGTGCCGGAGGGCAGCCCGCTGGACAAGGAGGCGCTCAGGCGCGGAACCAGTGTCTATCTGACGGACCGTGTGATCCCGATGCTGCCGCGCAAGCTCTCCAACGGCATCTGTTCTCTCAATCAGGGCGAGGACAGGCTGACGCTGAGCTGCCTGATGGAGATTGATGAGAAGGGAAATGTCTTGGGCCATGAGATCGTCGAGGGCGTGATCCGTGTGGATCAGCGCATGACCTATACGGCGGTGAATGCGATCATAGAGGATAGGATCCGGAGATGATTGCCGAGTACAGAGCGTTTGTCCCGCTCTTGACGCGGATGAAAGAACTGTCCCTTCTGCTGCGGGATAAGCGGCGCAGACGAGGCGGCATCGATTTTGATTTTCCGGAGTCTGAGATTATTCTGGACGCGAAGGGCTTTCCGGTAGACATCCGCCCCTATGCGCGCAACACGGCCACGAATCTGATTGAAGATTTCATGCTGGCCGCCAATGAGACGATCGCGGAGGATTTCTACTGGCAGGAGGTGCCATTTCTGTACAGGACACACGAAACGCCGGACATGGAACGCATTCAGCGGCTGGCAGCGATGATCTCCAGGTTCGGCTACTCGATGAAACTTGGCAGGGAGGAAGTTCACCCGAAGGAATTTCAAAAACTCCTTGGAAAGATCGCGGACACGCCACAGGAGGCCATGATCAGCCGCCTGGTGCTGCGATCCATGAAACGGGCTGGATATACGACGGAAAATTTCGGCCATTTTGGCCTTGCCGTCAAATACTACTGTCATTTTACCTCGCCGATCAGGCGCTATCCCGATCTGCAGATCCACCGTATCATCAAGGAGAATTTGAGAGGACGGCTGGATGAACGGCGCCGGTCACACTATGAGCGCCTGCTGCCGGATGTCGCCCGCAGCTGCAGTGTGAGTGAGCGACGCGCGGATGACGCGGAGCGGGAAGTGGAAAAGCTCAAGAAGGTCGAATATATGTCGCGGCATATCGGTGAGGTTTATGAGGGCGTGATCTCCGGCCTCACAGCCTGGGGCATCTATGTGGAGCTGCCCAATACCTGCGAGGGGATGATCCGCGTCGCCGACATGACGGATGATTATTATGACTACGACGAGGAGAAGATGGCAATGATCGGCGAGACGACACATCAGACCTATGGCCTCGGCGATAAGGTGAAGATCACGGTGGTCAGCGCGGATAAACTGCAGAAAACGATAGATTTTGCACTCGCGGAGGATTCGATTGAAAAATAGATGAGGGGAGGTCCGGATGATGGCCAAGGAGAGCGTGAAGCTCATTGCCAATAATAAGAAAGCGTATCACGATTATTTTATCGAGGACACCTACGAGGCGGGCATCGTGCTCGTCGGCACGGAGGTGAAATCCCTGCGCATGGGACACTGCAGCGTCAAGGAGGCTTTTATCCGCGCGGACGGCGATGAGTTGTACGTTTATCAGATGCACATCAGCCCTTATGAAAAGGGAAATATTTACAACAAAGACCCGCTGCGCCCGCGAAAGCTGATGCTCCATCGGCAGGAGATCAATAAGCTGTTGGGCAAGGCCGCGGAGAAGGGCTATACGCTGGTGCCGCTCAGGGTTTATTTTAAGGGGAGCCTTGTGAAACTGGAGATCGGCGTGGCCAGGGGCAAAAAGCTCTACGACAAGCGCCAGGATATCGCCAAAAAAGACCAGCGACGCGAGGCGGAGCGGGAGTTCAAAGTGAAAAATTTGTATTGACCTGTTGACGCCGGCACAAATATCGATTATAATAATCATGCGAATGAGAAAACGTCTGCAAACCGGTATGCTTTTGAAGCAGGATTTCCTAATAAATCATTTATTTCGGGGTTGTACTGGTTTCGACGGGGGTTTTGAAGTTCGGGAAGCCATCCGCAGACTCCGGGACTGCGCACCAACCTGGAACCTAAATATAAAAGCAGACGATAATTACGCGTTAGCTGCTGCCTGAGTGCAGCTTGTCAGCCTGTAGTTGCTCACAGCTATAGTCACTGGCATCGACTCTTGTGAGGAAACTCCGCTGCCAAAGCTTTGAGGCGCGGAAGATTGATGAAGCTACTAAAACTATGAGCCTGTCTCTGGGCGCATAGCGGAGGGAATGTTTATACAGAGACTGTGATGGGAGATGCCTGGATGAATAGGTTTTCGGACAGGGGTTCGATTCCCCTCAGCTCCATTTAAAGCCTTGATTTTCCTATGTTTTTTGGCATTGGCTTGATTAATGTAATCAAACATGTAATCAAACATGTAATCAAAATCAAACATTCGAATTAAAAAGGAGGACTATTTTTGTTGGATATAAACAGTAAAGACATCACCTAAAATGTACAGTGATGTCTTTATTTTTGCGCTAATTTAGCATTCTCTTTTATTTTTTTCATAATTCATGATCAAATCTGGAGACATATATTGTCCAAAATGCGGCGGTAAACTTAAATATTATGATAAAGTTCCAAGAATTGTCCGTTCAAAAGGTAGAGTTTCCAGATGCATCTATATTCGTCGGGTTCGATGTCAGGACTGCAAAGCTGTCCACAGAGAAATTCCTTCTTATATTTTCCCATACAAACAATACGAAAAAGAGATCATTAAAGGCGTCGTGGAAGGACTCATAACACCGGAGACACTCGGCTATGAGGACTATCCATGCGAGGTGACCATGAAAAGATGGAAAGCGCGAAAAATACATTTTCTTTTATGAGAGGATGGTGTATAATTTATTAGAAAAGTTTCAGATTCAGGGCAGACAAAGAGGACAGTTATCAAAAAAATATAAGATAATAATGGCTTTATAAACATGGGGATATTAACAAATATTCAACAAAGTGAAGGTGG
>CAYRDY010000008.1:0-14731 GCA_964423195.1 uncultured Catenibacillus sp.
CCGCATCGAGTCCGATATCCGTTCCGCCGGTTGATCCTGCTGAACCGGTCGATCCGGATGAGCCAGAACCGGTCGAACCGGCAGAATTGTTCGAGCTGGTCGAACCCGACGAGTTGTTCGAGCCGGTCGAACCCGACGAGGCAGAACCGTTTGATCCGGCAGAGCCGTTTCCTGAGTGTCCGCCGAATTTTTCAATGCTCTTGCTGTGGACGGCACCGGTCGTGGCATCGATCTCGTAATCATACTCAGCCGAGGATGTGTAAAATTCAATGTCATAGACGAGAATCCCATCGTCGTAGTCCTGTTTCTGTTTCGTGAATGTGGCATCCGACGCATTCACACCGGCATCCGCAAGGGCCTTTTCCTTCGCAGCGTCGAGCGTGACCGAACCGGAAGCCGACTGACCCGAACTCTGCTGCTGAGCGGCGGTCTCCTTCGGAGCCGTGTTCGACTGTGTATTCTCATTCTTCGCGGCGGTCTCCTTCGGCTTTGTCTCCTTCGGCTTTGTCTCCTTCGGTGTTGTCTCTTTAGGCGCTGTCTCCTTCGCCGTCGTGTCCTGCTGCGCTGGCTGTCCCGAAGCCGAGCCGTCAGGCTGCACATTCGTCTCCTTGCTCTTGCTGTAAATCGCGCCGGTCTCTACGTTGATCTCATATTCGTATTCGGTGTTTCCGGCATAGAACTCCAGATCATAAACCGCTACCCCGTTCTCCGTGTCCTGAATCTCCTTCACAAACGTCGCATCCGCCGCATCCACACCGGCGTCCGCAAGGGCCGTCTCCTTCGCCTGATCAATTGTGATTCCAGCGTTCGCCGCAGTGTCGGGCGTATTTGTGTCCGCCGTCGTCCCTCCGGCTACCATGGTATTGATCAGCTCCATATCTTTTCTCACCACTGACCCGTCGGAGGCCTTGATCCAGTAATCATACTCCGTGCCGTCGGCGATGAACTCGACTTCATAGACAAACTGACCGTGCTCGTGGTCAAACTCTGTGCGCACCACCTGTGCCGATGCCGGATCAACGCCCGCATCCACAAAGGCAAAATTCTGCGCGTTCTCCGCGCCGATCGAGGTGTTCTCTGCCGTCGTGCGCGCTGCATAGGTGATGCCCACGCCTAAGACGGCCACTGCCGCAATAATTACCACAACAGCGGTCACAGCTTTCTTTGGGTTTGAAAAAAAAGATTTAATTTTATTCATTTGATTGTCCTCCTTTATTGATTATAGCCGTATTATATACGGCAAATATTAAAAAAACATTAGAAATGAAAAAAATTTATCCAAATTGAGCCAGTGCGCTAAACTCCTTGATTTTTCCGCTCCCCTGTTTTATAATAACACCATACGATTATTCTTAGGAGGAGACAACAAAATGAAATTTCTCAAACGCAACATGAATGTCATCCTTGTCTGCCTGCTGGAAATTCTGATCGGCATCCTGCTTCTGGTCAATCCGGTCGGATTTACATCAGGCATTATCATTGTCCTCGGCGTTGCGCTTGTGGTCGGCGGTGTGTTCAGCATCATCGGCTATTTTAGGGACGACCCCGTGCAGGCCTCGCTCAAGGGGGCGCTGGTCAAGGGACTTGCGATGCTGCTGGCCGGCATATTCCTTATATTGCGGCCATCATGGATCATCTCAACTTTCCCGCTTCTGACGATGCTCTACGGCGTCGTTATCCTGCTCGGCGGCCTGTACAAGGTTCAGTGGTTCGCCGACGCGCTGAGGATGAAGACCGGCCGATGGTTCATTCACCTGCTCAACGCGGCGGTTTCCATTATCTGCGCGCTTGTGATTCTGGCCAACCCGTTTGCCACCACGGTTGTCCTGTGGAAGTTTATCGGGATCTCACTGATCATTGAGGCGATACTGGATTTCATCGTCCTGATCTTTGCCAGGAGAGGCTCAAGGGCATAATGCGCCGCCTGCGCCTTTGCGGCGCAGACCAAAGTTTTTCTAAGTAAACCCTCATGCCCCGATATCGCAGGGCAACACCAGGAATGAAAGCCGCTTGACGGGGCTTACAGAGTAATAGAAGATTCATTGTGATATCAGAGATCATCAGAAGCGATATTTCTGATGCGCCCCGCCAGACCGCGGCGGAAATCTGATGCGCCCCGCCAGACCGCGGCGGGAAATAGAGAGGAAGAAAAATATGACAAACTATTATGACCGCGCGCAGACACTGCGCGATGAATTGACTGAGAACCGGCGCTATCTCCACACAAACGCGGAGGCCGGTCTCCATATGCCGAAGGGCAAAGCCTATGTGATGAACAAACTGAGAGAATACGGCCTGGACCCGCAGGAATGCGGTGAGGGTGTCACCGCCACGATCGGTCGCGGCGGGAAGGTGATCCTGCTCCGGGCGGATATGGACGCGCTCCCTATGCCTGAGGAGAGCGGTCTGCCGTTTGCCTGCCCGACAGGGGAGACCGCGCATGCCTGCGGACACGATTTTCACGCCGCCATGCTGCTGACGGCCGCCAAAATGCTCAAAGAGGACGAGAGCGACCTGAACGGAACGGTGAAATTCATGTTCCAGCCCGCGGAGGAGACCTTCGAGGGCAGCCGGAATATGATTGAGCACGGCCTGCTCGACGACCCGAAACCGGATGTCGCCCTCGCCTATCACGTCAGTCCGGGCAAGGTTCCGCTTGGCACATATATGTACAACGCCTCCGGCACGATGATGTTCTCTGTCGACACTTTTGAGATACACATCAAGGGGAAGGGCAGCCACGGGGCATACCCGCATCTGTCCGTCGACCCGATCAATATCGGCGTCCACATTCACCTTGCCCTGCAGGAGTTGATCGCCAGGGAGAGCAATCCGAGCGATGCCTGCCTGCTCACGATCGGGCAGTTCACCGCCGGCGCTGCCGCGAATATTATCCCGGAAACGGCCGTCATGAAGGGCAGCATGCGCACGAACAAGACGGAGGCGCGCGAGAAGCTCGTCCGCCGCCTGCAGGAAGTCACAAAAGCCGTGGCCGCCGTCTACGGCGGTACAGCCGAGGTTGTGTTCAACACCAGCGTGCCGACACTGGTGTGTGACAGCACGGTGACCAAGGAGATGATCGGTTACATGGCGGAAGTTCCGGTTCCGAACGCCGTCGGTTATCCGGGCATCGCCTCCAGCGCGTCGGAGGATTTCTCGCTGATCGCCGAGCGCATTCCGAGCGCATTTATCTACCTGTCCGCCGGCTATATGGATGAGCGCGGCGACTACCCTGCCCACAATCCGAAGGTGCAGTTCAATGAGGACGTCCTGCCGATCGGCGCGGCCTATTTGGCGCACTGCGCGTTCAGGTGGCTGTCGGAGCACGCTTAAGTAAGTGATCCGGTGTCCATGCACAGGGAGACAAAAAGCGAATACCTTTTTTCAGCAGCAAGTGAATTTTTCTGAACTTACTGTTTATAAATATTGTTCGGGAGCGGGGGGAAAACACATGAATATGCTGAAGTCACTGACACCAAAATGCGATGTCAAAGTGTTATACAGCGATTACACGATCCGACAGGGACTTGAAGTCCTCAGGCGCAGCGGTTACAGCGCCCTCCCTGTGATCACGAGAGATGGCGATTACGCGGGCTCTGTCAGTGAGGGGGATTTCCTTTGGCAGTATGCCACCAGGGAAGCCGAGCAGATCAGGGCACTGGGTTCGCGGTCGCTGAAGACACTCATTCGCAGGGATTTCAACCAGCCGGTCAAGGTCTCGGCCTCCCTGGAGGATCTTGTGGAGCGCATTATCAATCAGAACTTTGTGCCCATCGTCGATGACCGGGAAAAGTTCATCGGGATCATTACCCGAAAAGAAATCATCAAGGCAATGGTCTCCCGACTGAGAGAGGCAATGCAGCAGTCATCCGGTGCTGAGAAGAATGTTTGACATGGCTAACATCTCAGTTTCATCTGTATCAAAGATCAAATCAGCGGGAGGCGGTGTGTCACGATGAAGCGCATGGATTTCAGAATGGAGCGGGCCAATCTGGTCAAAGTCGGCGACAGGATCACCGTCAGCGAATATATGCTGAAAACGCTGCAGGGGACGATGTACTATTATACGATCAACCCGTCGGTGGCAATGTCAGGCAATATTCCCAAAGCCGACAAGCTGAACGTTTTTGAGGGCACTGTCGTGGAGATCGTGGATGAGGGCGCGCTGTGGACTGTCTGGTGTGAATTTGAAGATTAAGGAGTGCAATGATAAACTCAGGCGCCAAGATCACTCTTGGCGCCTGTTTCACACTTAAAAGTCAGGTATATTTTACAGCCCGGCCTGTTTCGCCACCTCGGCAGCGAAATCATCCTCGCGCTTCTCCATGCCCTCGCCGGTCTCGTAACGGACGAAAGACTTGATGGTGATCGGCGCGCCGACTTCTTTGGCCACGCTGTCCACATATTTCTGGACGGTCATGTCGCTGTCCTTGACATAGACCTGATCGACAAGGCAGATCTCTTTGAGTTCCTTATTCAGGCGGCCGTTGATCATGCCGGCGATCACCTTTTCAGGCTTCTGGGATTCTTTCGGATCATTCTGGATCTGAGCCATCAAAATCTCTTTCTCATGGGCGATGAACTCCTCGGAGACCTCACCTCTGTTGACATATTTCGGATTCAGGGCAGCCACCTGCATGGCCACATTCCTGCCGCACGCCAAAACGGCATCGCCCGTCGCCTCTGTCTCCAGGACAACCAGCACGCCGATCTTGCCGCCGCCATGGATGTAGCTCGCGATCACGCCATTTTCGACGCTGACTTTCTCAAATCTCCTGATGCTCAGCTTCTCGCCGATGATAGCGATCTTCTGGGACAATGCCTGCTCCACCGTCACTGACGGATCATCCGCCCAAGGCTCTGCCATGAATTCCTCCAGAGAAGACGCGTCGGACGCAAGCACCTGCGCGGCCACCCTGGCCACATAGGTCTGGAAATCCGCGTTTTTGGCCACAAAATCTGTCTCTGAATTGACCTCCACGATCGCGGCGATCTTGCCACAGTCCTCACAGATTTTGGTCGCAACGATACCCTCCGCCGCAATCCTGTTGGCCTTCTTTGCCATAGCCGCGAGACCTTTTTCTCTCAGGAACTCAACCGCCTGGTCCATGTCGCCGTCGGTCGCCGTGAGGGCTTTTTTGCAGTCCATCATGCCGGCGCCTGTCATCTCCCGAAGTTCCTTCACCATTGCCGCTGTAATTGCCATGATTCATTCCTCCAAATCTATCAAACGATGCGGCGGACGCCGCAAAATTTATTTCCTTGATGTGCGGCAGCACCGCAAAAATTTATTCATTGAAATGCGGCCGCATCCTCAAACTTATCCGTCCTCCCGCGCGGCCGCCTTCCTACAATTCATCCTAACTTATAATGACGCCTCTTCCGCAAAGGCTTCCTCGCCCGCAGGCTCCTCGCTCATGGACGCGCCCTGATTGGCCTCGATGACCGCGTCGGCCATCTTTGAGACGATCAGTTTGACGGCCCTGATGGCGTCGTCGTTGCCCGGAATCACATAGTCCAGCTCGTCCGGGTCACAGTTGGTATCGGCGATGCCGATCAGCGGAATGCCGAGAATATGCGCCTCCTGCACACAGATCCGCTCTTTCTTCGGATCGACGACAAAGATCGCGTCCGGTACCCGCTTCATATTCTTGATGCCGCCGAGATTCCTCTCCAGCTTCTCCCACTCTTTTCTGATGGCGATGACCTCCTTCTTCGGCAGCACATCAAACGTGCCGTCCTCTGACATGGTCTCGATCTCCTTGAGTCTGTTGATCCTTGCCTGAATGGTCTTGAAGTTTGTCAGCATGCCGCCGAGCCATCTCTCATTGACATAAAACATACCGCATCTCTCGGCCTCAACCCTCACGGCGTCCTGGGCCTGCTTCTTGGTGCCCACAAAAAGAATCGTGCCGCCGTCGGCGACAATGTCCTTGACAGCATTGTAGGCGTCATCGACCATACCCACCGATTTTTGAAGGTCGATGATATAGATTCCGTTTCTCTCCGTGTAGATGTACTCCGCCATCTTCGGATTCCATCTTCTCGTCTGATGCCCGAAATGGACACCTGCTTCGAGCAGCTGCTTCATTGAAATAACGCTCATAAAATGATACCTCCATTTGGTTTTGCTTCCGCAGGCTTCATCTTCCGGGGCGACCTCGGCGCATTAAAAAAGGCGTCTCTCGGCACCAACCCTGAAATCAGCCTGCGTGTCTGATTCTTTAAGCGCTCAAATTATAACATAAAAGGCTTGACAAGGCAAGCCTTTTATCTCTAAAATCATTTGAGTAAACCGAAACTATTTCAACTTCTTTAACTCGTCAAATACAACGTCATTCAGAACCTTGATATAGGTTCCCTTCATGCCGGATGAGCGCGACTCGATCACGCCCGCGCTCTCAAACTTGCGCAGGGCGTTGACGATCACGGAGCGGGTGATCCCCACTCTGTCCGCGATCTTGCTGGCGACAAGGATCCCCTCATTTCCGTCAAGCTCGTCAAAAATATGCGTGATCGCCTCAAGCTCGGAGAATGACAGCGTGCTGATGGCCGAGCGCACAATCTGTATCTTCCGCGATTCCTCGGCATTCTCCTCATTCACCGAGCGCAGCATCTCCAGGCCCACCACTGTCGTGCCGTACTCGCTCAAAATAATGTCGTCGATCTCAAACGGACTGTCGACGCGATAGATGAACAGAGTGCCCAGCCGTTCACCGGCAATCTCAATCGGGGTAATGATCGCCTGATAGTCCTGAATATTCTCATCCTCAAATCCGAGTGTCGTCAGATTCACATTCTCCTTTGTAGACAGGATGCCAAGCATTCGCTCATTTAAGAGATTGTCAATGTGACTGCCCACGGAATCACTGATCAGTTGCTTGATGGCATTGATCCCAGGCCGGTTCTTGATTCCCAAAATCTTTCCCTTGCTGCTGATCACCAGGATATTGGCCTCCAGAATATCGCTCAGCACCTCGCAAATATCATTGAAAACAACCATATTTGAATTGTTATTATGAAGAAGTTTATTGATTTTTCTCGTTTTATCTAATAATTGAACGCTCATATGACCCTCCTTATGCATTACGTGTCTATATTAACACAATAAGACAAATAATACAACACTTTCGGTCAACTTTTCTGCTAAATTCCTAAATTATCTAAAAACGATTTCCATTTCATATTTATTATGAGAATTATCGTAATACTTCAAACTTGCCTGAACTGTTACGAATTATCTGAATATCAGAAATTTTTAACCTTCACATCAAACTTTCAATATGTCCGGCGGCGCAATCGTTAATTGCTCACATCCGCCGGCTGTTTTTGCAGAGGTGCCACATAGCCGCACTGCCCGTTCATGCAAACCAGCCTGTTGCCCTTGTAGAGCAGGAGCCCGCCGCACCGCGGACATTTCTGACCCGATGGCCGCTGCCATGTCACAAAATCACACTCAGGAAAATTCATGCAGCCGTAGAATTTTCTCCCCTTCTGGGTCTTCTTGATGACCAGGTCGCCGCCGCACTTCGGGCACTTGACGCCGATCTTCTCAAAATAAGTCTTGGTGTTCCGGCATTCGGGAAAGCCCGGACAGGCCAGAAATTTTCCGTGCGGGCCGTACTTAATGACCATCATCCGCCCGCACTGATCGCACGGCACATCCGAAACCTCATCCGCTATCTGAACTTTTTCGAGCTTTTCCTCCGCCTTGTGTACGGCGACCTCCAAATCCGGATAAAAGTTCCGGATAATGGTCTTGTAATTCACCTTGCCCTCGGCCACCTTATCGAGCAGATACTCCATATTGGCCGTAAATTCCACATCCACAATGCTCGGAAACTCGCTGACCATGATCTGATTGACAACCTCGCCCAGCTCCGTCACGTAGAGATTTTTATTCTCCCTGGCCACATAGTGGCGAGCGATGATGGTGGTAATGGTCGGCGAATAAGTGCTCGGCCGCCCGATGCCCAGCTCCTCAAGCGCCTTTACCAGAGAGGCCTCCGTGTAATGCGCCGGCGGCTGTGTGTAATGCTGCTTTTTCTCCAGGCTCGCCAGCGTCAGCCTGCTATTCGTGGTCAGCTTTTTGGACAGAGTGCCCTTCTCCTCCCTGTCGTCCTCCTGTCTGTAGACGGACATAAAGCCGTCAAATTTGACTTTGTTCGCGCCCGCCGTAAAGATACAGCCGTTCGCCTCGATCTTCACTGTGGCCGTCTCATAGACGGCATCCGACATCCTGCTGGCCAGAAAACGATTCCAGATCAGCTGATAGAGTCTGAACTGATCCCTGGCGAGCGATTCCCTGACGCGCGGCGGCGTCATCGCCATATAAGTCGGCCGGATGGCCTCATGGGCATCCTGAATCTTGCGGCCCTCCTGAGGGCTCTTTATCTGGCCGCCCACATAGGCGGCCCCGTAGGCCTCACGGATATAATCTCTCGCCGCGAGGTCCGCCTCATCAGACACACGGGTCGAATCCGTTCTCAGATAAGTGATCAGTCCGATCGTGCCCGCGCCGATGATGTCAACGCCCTCATAGAGCTGCTGCGCCAGGCGCATGGTCTTCTGCGTCGAAAAATTCAACTGTCTGGATGCCTCCTGCTGCAGCGTACTGGTCGTAAACGGCAGCGGCGGCTTTTTGGAGCGCTCGGACTGCCTGATCTCCTTTACCGCAAACGTCGCGCCCTCAACGCGCGCCGCCGCGGTCTCAAGGACATCCCTGGTGAGAATTTCCACTTTTTTGCCGTCCATGCCGTAAAATCTGGCGCAGAGCGGCTTGCTGTCACCTGCAACTTTCAAATTCGCCTCCAGCGTCCAATACTCCGTCGGAATGAAAGACTCAATCTCCTTTTCCCGGTCACAGATGATGCGCAGCGCCACCGACTGTACGCGCCCGGCACTCAGCCCCCGCTTGACTTTGGTCCACAGCAGCGGGCTGATGCTGTAACCGACAATGCGGTCGAGCACGCGTCTGGCCTGCTGCGCGTCCACAAGATCCATGTCGATACCGCGGGCATTTTTGATCGAATTCTTGACCGCCGTCTTCGTGATCTCGTTAAAAGTGATGCGATGAATATCCTTCTCCTCAAGTTTCAAGGCCTGAGCCAGATGCCACGCGATGGCCTCGCCCTCGCGGTCAGGGTCCGTTGCCAGATAGACCTTGTCCGCCTTTTTCACTTCCTTGCGCAGCATGGCCAGGATATCGCCCTTGCCGCGGATCGTGATATATTTTATCTCAAAATCATTGTCGATATCGATCCCCATCTGACTTTTCGGCAGATCCCGGACATGTCCGTTGGATGCCGCCACCGTATAATTGGAGCCCAGAAATTTGTGAATCGTTTTCGCCTTCGCGGGGGACTCCACAATTACCAGATATTTTGCCATGTTCAACCTCCGGCTGTCAATCGAGGACATATTGATTTCTGTGGATCTGACGGATGACGCCCTTCTGCTCCAGCGTGTGAAGCACCAAAAAGACCTCATTCATGTCCATCTGAACCTCGCGACATATATCCTCTATATTTTTTGGTATTAAACACAAGCTAGCATACACCAATTTTTCAGATTTATCAAGAGCAACATGATTCTTTTTCGGCTTGATTTCAATATTCATATGTGCCAGCAATTCCTCCGGCTCATTGACCAGCGCCGCCCCCTGGGCGATCAGATCGTTGCAGCCGCGGCTCAGCTCATCCTCCGGCCGCCCCGGAATCACAAAAATATCTTTGCCCTGCTCCAGCCCGTAATCGGCCGTGATCAGTGCCCCGCTCCTCTCCCGCGCCTCGACGATGAGCACCACATCCGCCAGTCCCGCGATGATGCGGTTGCGCATCGGAAAATGCCAGTGTACCGGAAGATCCCCCGGCGGATATTCCGTCATGCAGCCGCCCACCTGCGGGAGCTGCTCATAGATTTTCCAGTTCTCTTTCGGATAACACACGTCAATGCCGTTGCCAAACACCGCGTAGGTCGGCCCGCCGACTTCTATCGCGCCCCGATGGGCGCTGCCGTCAATGCCAAGCGCCATGCCGCTGATGACCTGCACACCGGCATCGGCCAGAACCTTCGCAAATCTGAAGGCCCTTGCCTTGCCCTGCGCGGTGCAATATCTGGCGCCCACAATGGCTATGGAGGGCTTCGATGACTCCGGCAGACGCCCCTTGTAGTACAATCCCGTCGGATACTCAAAAATATCCTTTAGTTTTTCGGGATAGTCCTTCGAGTGCATATGTACAAATTTAAATTCCTTCTCCGCATAATCCTCATAGGACTGCCGGAGATGATCGAGTGAACGGCCTGATGTGAGCTCCTGACGCATGGCAGGCGTCAGCCATTCAAGTTTCTCAAAATCCTTCGCGGACGCGTGAAAGACAGCGCCCGCGTCGCCAAATACTTCCAACAATCTGTGCCTTGTGCGAACGCCTGTCTTTTGCAGGCCGCAAAACCAGAACCAATATAAATCCGTATAATTCATAGATACCTCCCGCGCCGAAACTTATCTCTATGAGATTCCCCCGGCGCCCAAATTTTTTCTCATGTTCTCTTCCCGTCGCGCCTATCTATTTATCCGCATTCTTCCTCGCCGCGCCAGAACTTCTCATCCAGGCTGCGAAAGCCCAGAGCGCCCGCCAGATGCCGCTCACGGATCCGCTCGCTTCCCTCCAGGTCCGCCAGCGTCCTGGCCGTCCTGACAATCTTGTGGCTGGCCCGGACACTGAACTTCTCCCGCTCGCAGGCCTCCTCCAGAAGACGCGTGCAGGCCGCGTCAAGCGGGCAGTAGCGCTGCAGCGCCTCCGAGGTCATCTGACCGTTAAAATGGAACGGCTCATCCCTAAAGCGCTCCAACTGTATCTGCCGCGCCGCCTCGATATTGCGGCGCATCTCCTCCGAAGTCTTTCCGCGCTTTAGCGCGTGCTGCTTTAAATCCACCGCGTTGACCTCATAACCCATATCGAATCTGTCCAGGATCGGGAAACTGATGCGGCCCAGATAGCGCCTGATCTGTGACGGCGTGCATCGGCAGCGTGCCCTATTGGGGTAGTAGCCGCACGGACAGGGGTTCATCGCCGCGAGAAGCATGAAATTCCCCGGAAATACATAGGACCCGTGCAGGCGGTTGATGGTGATGCAGCGGTTCTCCAATGGCTGGCGCAGCATCTCCAGCAGGTGCGGGTTGAATTCCGCCATCTCGTCCAAAAAAAGGACGCCGTGATGGGCCAAGCTGATCTCGCCCGGCATCGGCACCAGGCCGCCGCCCACCATGGCTGTCGCCGAGATCGTGTGGTGCGGCTGTCTGAAGGGCCGCTTGTCGATCAGACCGCCCCGCTCGCCCGTGAGGCCGGCAATACTGTAAATCTTGGTCACTTCCAGGCACTCCTCAAAAGTCATCTCCGGGAGTATGGATGGCACGCAGGCGGCCGCCATGGATTTGCCGGAACCGGGTACACCGACCATCAGCAGATGATGCATCCCGGCGACGGCAGCCTCAATCGCGCATTTCAGCCCCTCCTGGCCGTAAAGGTCTGCAAAATCATAGGAATCCCTGCATCCCGGCCGGCTGATGTTGTCCGCGCAGATGGCGACATCGCCGGTGTGCGGCGAGAGCTGCAGATTGCCGCGCAGCCATTCGATCAGCTCGCTGAGACTGCGCACACCGAGCACATCGATGCCGTCGACGACCGCGCCCTCGCCCGCATTCACATACGGCACAATACACCGCTTCAGCCCCAGATCGCGGGCCTCACAGACCATCGGAAGCACACCGCGCACGCCGCCCACGCTGCCGTCCAGCCCCAACTCCCCGATGATCATCGAATCCTCCAGCATTTTTGCCGGCACATTTCCCGATGCCGCCAGCAGCGCCGCCGCCACCGGCAGGTCAAAGGCGGTGCCCTCTTTTCTGAAATCCGCCGGGGACAGATTGACCGTGATCCTGGCCGGCTTCATGGTCACGCCGGCATTTTTGAGCGCCGTGACGACCCTCTCTCTCGACTCCCTCACCTCCGAGGCCAGATATCCGACCATCGTATAGGATGGAAAACCGCTGGTGATATCCGCCTCCACATTGACCAGGCGCCCCTCGGCGCCGCAAATAATACCACTGATAACTCTGCTGAACATATCTCCTCTTTCTTCTCTCCGCTAATCCGTCCATCTACAGATTATAGGGTTCCCGCAAAAATTTCAAGGGGTAATCGTTCGACAAATTTCGACATCCGCACTGGAGATGTCGGGCAGCGGCCTGACTCGCGAACCCCTCTCCCGCCACCACTATTGTGATGGACAGAAAAATCTTTTGCCCGCCGAAAATAAAAGGATTGATCATTTCCCGCGATGCACATATAATGGTGTAAGGACAAATCGGACCTGTATCTCCGATGGTCGGATCAAGAATATTTTAAGATTTTAAGAAAAGAGGAATAATCGATGAGAGCAGTCATTCAGCGCGTGCGCGAGGCCTCCGTCACCGTCGGTGACCGGACAGTCGGCAATATCGACCAGGGCTTTCTCGTACTGTTGGCCATCGCCGACAGCGACACCGAGGACGACCTTCAGTATATGGTCAGAAAAATCACCAATATGAGAGTTTTTGAGGATGAAAACGGCAAGATGAACCTTGCCCTTCGGGATGTCGGCGGGTCGCTCCTGGTCGTATCGCAGTTTACGCTGTATGCCAACACCAGAAAGGGCAACCGGCCGAGCTTTACCGACGCCGGCGCGCCTGACTTTTCGAGAGAAATGTATCTGAAATTTATCCGCTGCTGCCGCGATCTCGGCTATAGGACGGAGACTGGGGAATTCGGCGCCGACATGAAAGTCGCGCTGCTCAATGACGGCCCGGTCACCATTATCCTCGACAGCAGCCAAAAATGAAAATTGGAAGCCCTCAGGCTTCCAATATCTTTTTAATCTCGTCCATAAAGGTATTCACATCTTTAAATTCTCTGTAAACAGAAGCAAATCTGACATATGCCACGGGATCAAGCGCTTTTAATTTATCCATGACAATCTCCCCGATCCTGCTCGACGGAATCTCGCGCTCATCATACTTGAATATCTCTGTCTCAATGTCATTGAGCAGCGTGTTGATCTGCTCCACCGAAATCGGTCGCTTGTTGCAAGAGCGCAGAATGCCGCGCTCAATCTTTGAGCGCTCATAGGGCTCTCTGTTGTTGTCCTTCTTGATCACAATCAGAGGTATCGTCTCAACCTTCTCATAAGTGGTAAAGCGTTTGCCGCAAACCTCGCACTGGCGGCGCCTGCGGATAGAGCTGTTGTCATCTGCCGGGCGCGAGTCGATCACCTTGGTCTCCTGCACGCCGCAAAATGGGCACTTCATTTGATTTCCTCCCTGTATGTCCCGATTTTCTATCGGACGGCTGCCTCATGCCAAAACGGACATCAGGCATCTCTATTACTTCATTATTATAAGGCAGATTTGCGCTCCGGTCAACCATTTTTACGAGATTTTTACCATTTTCTCCCCAAAATTCCATTATCTTTAACAAATTTTTATGCTTTGTCCCCCACTTTGCGGCCTATTTGTCATTCTATTGCTTATCTTTTTCTGGGCCACCTGAAATTGCGCCGCGGACGCATCGGGCCCGCGGCAATTTTGATATTTGGAATCTCTCAAACCGCGTTTCAGATGCGTCTTGACCTCGGCGGAACAGTTTTCAAACAATAAAAAAGACAAGCCAATACACAAAACGTGCCTTGAACTTGTCTATTTTATTGAGTAACAAACCTTCTCCATTTGCTCATTACTTGCAAACAGTATAGCACAGTCAATTTTGATTATCCATTGACAAAATTTCTGAAATTAGACTTGTGTTTTTGTAAATTTTTCTTGTATAATAGGATATCAGGGTCGAAAACTTGAATCCGTGGCATCCCTTTGGACCCGACGCCATCCTATCCCCAGCGAAAGAAGGTTTTTCCATGAAATTCAGACCATGTATCGATATTCACAACGGTCGTGTCAAACAGATCGTCGGCGGCACCCTTCGGGACACGGGACAGCGCGCGGTGGAGAATTTTGTCTCAATCCATGACGCCCGCCACTATGCCCGCATTTACAAAAATGACGGCCTCAAGGGGGGCCATATCATCCTGCTGAATTCGCGGGAATCACCCTACTATGCGGCGGATCTCGACCTCGCACGGGCGGCAATGTCCGAATTTTTTGGCGGCATGATGATCGGCGGGGGTGTCACCGCTAAAAATGCCCCCGCTCTGCTCGACGCAGGCGCCTCCCATGTGATCGTGACATCCTATGTCTTCAGAGACGGCAGAATCCACCTCGAGAATCTCCGACGCATCCACAGTGTCGTCGGCAGAGCGCATCTCGTCCTCGACCTGAGCTGCCGCAAGAGGGACGGCCGCTATATGATTGTCACCGACCGCTGGCAGAATTTCACCGACATCGAAGTCAGCCTTGAGGTCCTGTCCGAACTGGCGCCGTACTGCGACGAATTCCTGATTCACGCGGTCGATGTCGAGGGGCGGGCAGCCGGTATCGATGCCGGGCTGGTCACCCTCCTTGCAGCGTGGGACGGCTGCCCAGTCACCTACGCCGGCGGCATCGGCAGCATGGAGGATATCCGACAGCTAGAGCGGCTCGGCAACGGACGGCTCGATTTCACCGTCGGCAGCGCCCTCGATCTGTTCGGCGGCACGCTCGCGTACGACGAGATCCGCAAATTCCGCTGAGCGCCGGCGCCGA
>CAYRDY010000008.1:14831-19829 GCA_964423195.1 uncultured Catenibacillus sp.
TAAAAGGGAGATATTTCCTCTGAAATATCTCCCTCGTTTGATGAAAGTCTGTCATTATTTTCTGCTTGTGAAAGTCTGCCCTATTTTTCTTCCAATGAAAGTCTGTCACTATTTCTTTTGCAGGAAAGACGGAATCTGAATCGTGTTCTCGCGTCTCGGCGGATAATTCGGTGACACCGGTGTCGCGCCCGCGGCATTCCTGTAGCCCGACTGTGTGCCGCCAAAGCCCGGCTTGTCCGTCTTCTTCCCATAGCTGTTTGCAAAGCTGCCCGCCGACTTCGCTGGCGATGCCTCAAGTCCGGTGGCAATGACAGTGATCCTCGCCGTGTCCGGCTCATTGTCGTCATAGATCGTGCCAAAAATGATATTGGCGGATTCGCCCGCCAGCTCCTCGACATAAGTCGCCGCCTCATTGGCCTCGATCAGACCGATGTCACCGGAAATATTGATGATGATGTCCGTCGCGCCCTCAATGGTCGTCTCCAGCAGCGGGCTGGTGATCGCCTGCTTGACGGCATCGATGGCTTTGTCATCGCCGTGACCCATGCCGATACCGATATGCGCGATGCCCTTGTCCTTCATGACGGTCTGGATATCCGCGAAGTCGAGGTTGATCAACCCCGGCACATTGATCAGGTCGGTGATGCCCTGCACGCCCTGCTGCAGCACTTCGTCAGCTTTCTTGAGCGCTTCCGGCATCGATGTCCTCCGGTCAACGATCTCAAGTAATTTATCATTAGGGATTACAATCAATGTATCCACGTTTTCTTTCAGCTTTTCGATGCCCTCATTGGCATTGTTCATGCGCTGCTTGGCCTCAAACCTGAAGGGCTTCGTCACGACGCCCACTGTAAGGATGCCCAGCTGCTTCGCGATTCCCGCGACGATCGGAGCCGCGCCTGTGCCTGTGCCGCCGCCCATGCCGCAGGTCACAAAGACCATATCCGCGCCCTTGACAAGCTCCGTCAGCTCCTCCATGCTCTCCTCCGCCGCCTTGGCGCCGACTTCCGGTTTTGCGCCCGCGCCGAGGCCTTTCGTCAGTTTCTCGCCGATCTGAATCAACTGATTGGCCTTGCAGAGCTGCAGCGCCTGTTTATCTGTATTGATCCCAATAAATTCCACGCCGATGATATTCTCATCGACCATCCGATTGACAGCGTTATTGCCGGCCCCACCTACGCCGATCACCAAAATCTTCGCCGCAGCGTCCATCTCATTCGTTTTTATTTCAAGCAAGGGTATTTCCTCCTTCATATTAATCTTTCCCGTAATTTTACTTACTACAATATATAATATATTTTTTTCTAAAAATAATCAACCATTATTTATCATTCTTTTGAAAAAAATATTTGTTTTTTTGTCGAATCATAGTCTTCCAGATGTAATTTTCCGGACAAGCCCTCCAAATGAGGCTCCAGGTCCTTGTAGGCGTTGATTTTATCCTCAAGATTCGTGCCCATGCCCAGCAAAATCGAGATATTTCCCCTGTGCATCACCATCGACTGGTCCTGATTATAATCGATCTGGTCGATCGTCACGTCATAATTGTTCAGATAAACGGATAGTTCGTGAAGATTATTAAAAACCGACTCATCATCCAAATTCAACTTGTCGCCGATCTCCAGACCGAAGAGATTCAGCCCCGTCACAAGCGGCACATCCTCCGACCTGGTCGTCGAGCTCTCCACCACGGCGCCCGTGTTGTCAAAATACATATAGACGCCGCTGTCATCGATACAGCCGATGATCATCTTCTCGACGACCGTGACGTTGATCACCGTGGGACCACCGACCCTGACCGAGATGCGCTCCACGAATGGAATGCCCTCGGTGATATCCTCACGGTTTTTCCAAGCGAAATAGATCGTATTCTTTGGATATTCGTCGTAATGCAAAAATTTCAGAATCTCCGCATCAGAATAGGCGTAGTTTCCGGTGATATTGACCGTGCGCAGGCTGAAACAATAAATAAACACAAAACAAAGTGCCACCATGATCACCGCAAAGATCAGCAGTTTTTTCACAATTCTCGCCCACAGCCGCTGCTCCCTGCGCCTGTGCTTTCCGCGGACATGGCGATGATAAGGGCGCGGCTCGGCGAAATCATCCCAATCCCCGTCATCCAGAATTTCCGACGCGGACATCGTGCGCATATTTTTGCGCGCGTCGCGGTTCTGCTTTGAGGCGCTCTCCGCCAAAACCCGCTGACCGAGCGTCTCGCCGCTCTCTGTCTGTCCGGTCGCCGCCTTGCTGTCCGCCGCATTTCCGGACGGAGTCTTGCCGCCCGCTGTCTGCCGCTCTGAACTCTTGTCGTCCGGCCTTCTCTCACTCTTTGAGTTCCCCTGAATATTCTCCCGCATATCCTCCATAGAGCCACCCGCGTTTCCTTTCCCCGTTGACAACAATCTGTGTCACAGCTACTGCTTCACTTTAATCTGCTTGGATACCGCCAGCACCAGCCCGATCTCGCAGAGCAGAAACGTGACGGAAGTGCCGCCGTAACTGATGAACGGCAGCGGGATACCGGTATTTGGAATCGTGTTCGTGGCCACTGCCACATTGATCAATACCTGGATACCGATCTGCGCCATGACGCCTGCCACCAACAGCGCACCGAACAGATCAGGCGCATTGTTGGCGATGACCATGCAGCGCCACAGCAGAAGTACAAACAAAAGTATCACCGCGATCGCGCCGAAAAGGCCCAGTTCCTCGCAGATGATCGGAAAAATCATATCATTATGCGCCTCCGGCAGAGATTCAAGCTTCTGGATGCTCTGCCCAAGACCCTTGCCGAAGAACCCGCCTGAACCGATGGCATAGAGCGCCTGGCGAATCTGGTAGGCCGTCTCCGAGGTGTCCGCGTTCAGCCAGTCATAGATGCGCTGGGCGCGGTAACCGGCCATCATGATGCCTCCGACACCGAGCAGCCCCACGACCATGACCATCACGCCGAACGGTTTATATTTATCGCTGGCCACAAACACAATGATAAAGGTAATGCCGGTGAGCACGATCGCCGTACTCAGGTTGTTGATCACCACCAGAATGATGATCGGCATGGCCAGCAGCATGACCTTGAATATACCCTTGAAACTTTTCAATTCGTTGACAGACTTGCTGGCAACAAAGGACAGAAAAAGGATCAGCACCAGCTTGGCGATCTCCGAGGGCTGAAAGGTGATCCACGGATTCGAGACGCCGGGCGGAATGCCGAGCCAGCGCCTGGAACCGTTGACCGAGATGCCGATCTGCGGCACCAGAACCAAAGCCTGCAGAATGATTATCACGATATAGGCCAGAAAGGCAAATCGGGTCCATACATGGTAGTCGAATCTGGTGATAATAAAAATCATGACAAAGCCCAGAACGGCAAACACGGCCTGCCGCTTCAGATAATACAGGGCGTCACCCTCCTGTGACGACGCTGAATACCAGCTCGTGCTGTAAATCATGACCAGCCCGAAACAGGTCAAAAAAATGACAATGAACAACAGCATATAATCAAAATATTTTGCTTTTTTGGATGCCCGTCTCTGTCTGCGCTTTTCTTTTGCAGTGACTTTGTCCTCCGCCATTTTTCTCACCTCCGTCTCAGGCATTTTTCAACAATCTGTGCCTATCTACAGCGCTAGAAAACCGATCAGGCAGGCTATGACGGTAATGATCAGGAATACCGACACCACCTTTGTCTCCGGCCATCCGCACAATTCAAAATGATGATGAATAGGCGCCATCTTGAAGATGCGCTTGCCGTGAGTGACTTTAAAATAGGTCACCTGAATGACCACGGACAGCAGCTCGATCACATAGATAATCCCTATGATCAGAATCAACAGCGGCATCCGCAGCACAAAAGCCGTGCTCGCCACAAATCCGCCCAGTGCCAGAGAGCCCGTATCGCCCATGAAGACTTTTGCCGGATAGGCGTTAAACAGCAAAAATCCCAGCAGACTGCCGAACACCGCCGCCGTCACCGGTTGGATATCGATGCCGGAGACGGACGCCGCGACCGTAAAAAATACTGCCACGGGCGCGGTCACGCCGGACAAAAGTCCGTCCAGGCCATCGGTAAAATTGGTGCCATTGACTGTCGCCAGCACCGCGATAAACACAAAGAACACGTACAGCCACATCGGCAGGTGAAGGTAATAGCCGTTCTCCACGCCGCCGGTGAAAGGGATCAATATCCCTGTCTCCACAGCATTCTCATGGACCAGATAAACGATCAGCCCCGCCGTGACCACGATCTGTCCGATCAGTTTCTGGATCTCCGTCAGGCCGAGATTTCTTTTTTTGACGATCTTGATAAAGTCGTCCAGAAAACCGACAATGCCAAAGCCCAGCGTGGTAAACAGGATCGGCAGCATCGTCTTATAATCCCGGATAAAGATGAGCGACGACGCCATCACGGATAGGATAATAATCAGACCGCCCATCGTCGGTGTCCCCGATTTTTTTTGATGTGCCGCCGGACCCTCGTCGCGGATATACTGCCCAAATTTCTTCCTCTGCAAAAACGGGATGAGTACCGAGCCCAGCACCACACTGATCAAAAAAGCGATCAGTGCCGGCAAAATGATTGATGATTTTGTGCTGAAATCTAACATGTCAAGAACCCCTCATTCCCGATTGTACTCTCTTTTATCGATCACACCGGCGCCATAGTCATGGAGCAGTGCCAAAACTTCCTCCTCGGAGAGAAGTGTCTCCTTCGTATTCTCAAAATTATCCGCCTCGCCGCCGATGGTCTCACCGTTCTCATCCGTCTGAACAGACTGCGTCTCAGAATCCGCCGGATTGCCATTTGCATCTGTCTCTGGACTGACCGGATTGCCGTATATGTCCGTCTCCGGACTAACCGGATTGCCGTATATATCCGTCTCCGGACTGACCGGATTGCCATATATATCCGTCTCCGGACTGACCGGATTGCCGTATGCATCCGTCTCCGGACTGACCGGATTGCCATATATATCCGTCTCCGGACTGACCGGA
>CAYRDY010000008.1:19929-40909 GCA_964423195.1 uncultured Catenibacillus sp.
GGACTGACCGGATTGCCGTATGCATCCGTCTCGGTCAGGGCATCGCCGCTGTCCGACTCCTCCGAGCCATCCGGGAATATCTGCAGATACGGCAGGAGATCCTCCCATATTCTGCGCCCCATCACGACAGCCAGGATGGAGCTCGTCAGCTCCTTGGCCACGCCGGGCTCATCTAGGACGACATAGATCATATACTGCGGGTCATCGATCGGAGCCGCGCTGACAAAAGACACCAGATAATTGCCCTGATTACGCGGCAATTTCTCGGCTGTACCGGTCTTTCCGCCGATATGATAGTGATCAATATGTGCCTTGGCGCCGCCGGCCATCGGGTCCTCCACCGTCTGCTCCATCGCCCCCCTGATAAACTCAGAAGTCTGGGATGAGACGGTCGTGCGCACGAGCTCCTTGCCAAAGCTCTGGATAATGCTTCCGTTCTCGGAGCGGATCTCCCTGGCCACATGCGGCCGGTAATAGCTGCCGCCATTGACGATCGAGGCCACGGTCGAGGCAGCCTGAACCATCGTCAGCGTGTAGGACTGCCCAAAAGAACAGATAGCTAAGTCAATATCATACATGCCGGCATTTCGGATAATGCCGCTTGACTCGCCCGGAAGGTCGATATTGGTCTTTAATCCGACGCCGAAAGTCTCCCACGTCTTGACCATCATCTCCTGCCCCATCGCCAGACCGATCTGCATCAAGGCGTCATTGCAGGAGTATGACAGTGCCTGGCTCAGCGTCAACAGGCCATGCCCCTTCGTGTTGATGCAGGCGACACGCTGAACGACAGAGCCATCCTGGAAATTCATGCCGCCGTCACAGTTAAAAGTGTTCTCCGGTGTCACGACATGATTGTCAAGCGCGGAGGCCACCACCATGGTCTTCATCGTCGATCCCGGCTCATAGGTGTCGCTGACACAAAAATTCCGCCAGATCGCCTGGCGCAGTTTCATCTTCTCATCCTCGGTCATCTCATTCCAGCGTTCCTCGGATACATATTCATCCACATCGTAGGGGTCATTGGGATCAAAAAAAGGATAGCTCTCCATACCCAGAATCTCGCCGCTATTGATATCCTGCACAATGACCGCCGAGTTGAGCGAGTCGTAGACTTCATTAAATTCCGCCAGGTGCCGGTGTAGAATCTGCTGGATATTGATGTCCAGCGTCAGCGCCACCGTGTCGCCGTTCACCGGCGCGGCCACAGAGCGCTCCAGAATCCCGTCATTGAGATAGCCGTACTCGCGCCCGTCAGTGCCGTTCAGCTCATCATTGTAGTAGGCCTCGACACCATAGGCGCCGACGTTGCCGCTGTATGTAAAGCCCAGCACATCCGCGGCCAGCTCCCCGTAGGGATATTTGCGGACATATTCCTCCTCAAACCAGACACCCTTCACATAGGCGGCCTCCTCATTGACATAATTGCCGTCTTCATCAATGGCCACCAGATCATAGTATGGCTGTAACGCTTCGTAGGATAAATGTTTGATCGGGACATAGTAGCGATTGTCCGGATTTTCGGTGATATACGTCCGAATCTCGTCAATATTAATGCCCGTGGCGCTGAAACAGTCGCGCAGCGCCGCCAATGTCGGCTCCAGACAGTCGCCTGTCTCCTCAACCTTTGAATTGTTCAGGACATAGGCGTCGATGACCAGGTTGTAAACGCGCTCACTTGTCGCCAGAATCGTGCCGTTCCGGTCGACAATATCCCCGCGCTTGAACGGGATCTGCTGACCGTCATAATTCATCTGCGAGAGTACAAGCCTGGTATAATCGTCACCCTTGGTCGCATTGATGTAAATGAGCCGGGTGATCAATCCCGCCATCGCCACGATCAGTATTGAAAAAATAATCATCAGTTTCACGCGGTTTGGACGCAGGAATCGCCGATTTGGCGCATTGGCGCGTCTGACATAACGCGGCTTCTCGCCGTATCCGCTCCGGCGCGCATCCTCAGAGCTGCGCCCGCCGCGCTTTCTTCTATCTGCCATCACATTCACCATCCTTCGTATCATCTTACCACGCAAGAGGCTTCAATGCAACTGCTGCGAATTAAAATAATGGCGCAGGGCTAAAGAAATGCTCCGCGCCCGCTCGCGCAAAATCCCGGATCCCAGATAACGTAAAGAGACTGCCGCCCGTCCGGCCTTTTTCCGTCAGGGAGACAGTCTCGTGTCATCCAGCCTGGCCTTTCCGTCAAGGTTTGCAAGGTTTAACGGTGTTGTAAAATGTGCGCCAGGCTATTCGTTAAATTGCGGTATATCCTGATATTGTTTAACATAGTCTTCCTCACTGCTCTGATACGTAATGATCTGGCTGGCCGAGGGATATACCATTCCCAGCTGCTCCCGCGCATATTCACGGACATAGTCGAGATCAATCGCGTCATTGATCCGCTCCCGTGTGGTCGTATTGGTATCAGTCAGAAGACCAAGTTCGCTGGTCAGATTGGTCACTTCGAGATTTTTCTGTGTCACCGCGCTCTGCGTCATCAGATACATGACGCAGCATCCCAGGGTGATGATCACGACGACACATAAAAACAATGTATATTTTAAATCAAACTTAAATGTTTTTTCTCTGTTTCGCATGGCTATTTCTTCGTTCGCCCGTCTTCGTCTCATGGCGAGTGCTCTCTCGCGCTCCGAGGCATATCTTTGGTACCGCGGCGCCGCCAACGGTCTTCGGGATGACGGTGCGGGCTTCCTGCGCGCCGGATTTGCGACAGGCGTCCGTCTCTGCCGGTCGCTCCTGTACGGATAAGTTTCTGTTTTGCGGACGGTATTCCCATCAATGTAATAATCCCTGCCGGTTGTCTGCCTGCCACTGTTATAGTGTTTACGATTGTCCATGCTGTTTTAACTCCCTCATCAATTTTCTTTCCTGATAAACACTCTCAGTTTGGCACTCTTCGCTCTGGGATTGGCAAGCAATTCAGCTTCACTTGGCAGTACAGGTTTCCTTGTCGCCACCATTCCCTTTGGTTTCTTCCCGCAGACACATACCGGAAAATCCGGCGGACACTCGCAGGGGTGTTCATTTTTTTTGAAAATTGTCTTGACGATCCGATCCTCAAGTGAGTGAAATGTGATCACACACAAGCGCCCGTCGTCACTTAGCAGTTCGATCATGTCATCAAGGCTGCCGCGCAGGACATCCAACTCATGATTCAGCTCAATCCGGATCGCCTGAAATGTCCGCCTGGCCGGATGACCGCCGCCCCGCGCCCTCGCGGGAATGGCATCCCTGATCACATCCGCCAGCTCGACTGTCGTCTCGATCGGCTGTCTCTGTCTCGCGGCCACAATATGCCGGGCAATATTTTTGGCAAATTTGTCCTCGCCGTAATCTCTGATGATGCGGTAAAGCTCGGATTCGGGATATGTGTTGACGATATCCCGCGCCGTGAGCTCCTGGCGCTGATCCATGCGCATATCCAGAGGCGCGTCCTCCCGATATGAAAATCCCCGCTCCGCCGTGTCCAGCTGAAATGATGAGACGCCCAGATCAAGAATGATGCCGTCCACCCTCTCAATGCCGAGAGCACTCAGCACCTGCCGCATATGGCAGTAATTGTCCCTGACGATGTCCACACGATCTTTAAATGTCTCAAGCCGCTTTTCTCCGGCCTCAATGGCCGCCGCGTCCTGGTCGATGCCGATCAGCCGCCCGTCGGGTCCAAGTCTTTTGCAGATCTCATAGGCGTGACCGCCGCCGCCGAGCGTCCCGTCAACATAGACGCCCGCGGTCTTAATATTCAGATAATCGATCGTCTCCGCCAACAATACAGATGTATGGTTAAATGCCATCTCTTCCTCTTTCTTGACGCACTTTGGTGCGACATCAAGGTCGATTTGGAAGTTTCACTCTCAAACTATCCCTCCGCCTGTGTGAGGCCGGCGCCGTCAGAAGCTGATGCCCAGATCAGCCATATGCTCCGCGATATCATCCATATTGTCGACATCAACGTCATTGATCTTGTCCCAGTTTTCCTTGCTCCAAATCTCAATCCTGCTCGATATGCCCACGAGCACCGCATCCTTGTCCAGTCCGGCAAATTCGCGCAGGACTGCTGGCAGCAGGATCCTTCCCTGTCTGTCCACCTCACACTGGGCGGCGCTGGCTAAGAAGAACCTTGAAAATTTTCTGGCATCTTTTTTTGTCAATGGAAGTTCACGGAGTTTTTGCGCGAATACATTCCACTCCTCGGAAGGAAATACAAACAGACAGCCGTCCAGACCCTTGGTCACGACAAAATTGTCCCCTAAAGACTCTCTGAACTTCGAGGGAACGATCAGTCTGCCCTTTGTATCAATTGTGTGGTTGTATTCGCCGATAAACATAGACTTAACTCCCCACCGGGTCAAAAAAGATATCAATGACACCTGATATCCATTTTCTACCACTTACTACCACTTTCTGCCACCTACATCTCATAGTTTATATGAAATCGACGAATTAATCAATACTCTTTTTTAAGTTTAATAATTTTGTAATAAAATCGTGCATCGGCTCGCGGCGCCCTCCAGACAAAAACCCCGGAATTTGTCCGCCGACAAACTCCAGGGTTTGAATATCACAGATATAGATATAAACAAATTTCATGTCTCATGCAACATCATGCCCAACGGGCATGATGTTATGCAGGCGCTCCACCACCGCGATCACGCGCGCTTGCGCCGCCTCATGACCACGAGTATGATCACAGAGGCCACCACAGCCACCACGGACAGCACCTGTGACACGGGCAGCCCGATGACCGGCAGCAGAAGCTGATCCGTGCGCAGCCCCTCGATCCAGGCCCGTCCGAGGCCGTAGCCGATCACATAGAGCAGACACACCTCGCCGTCGAACTTTTTGTGGGGGCGGTAAATCATCAGAATGATCAGCACAACCAGATTCCACATGGATTCATATAAAAAAGTCGGATGCACCTGGATATAATCGACGCCGTCGACATTGACCAGCTTCTCCATCAGTTCCGGCGTCGTGTAGGCAGCGTCCTCCAGGCGAATCTGCATGGCAAACAGCCCATCCGTATATCCTCCGAACGCCTCACGGTTGACAAAATTGCCCCAGCGCCCGATCACCTGGCCGGCGATCAGACTCGTGCATCCCGTGTCCATCATCAGTCCCACCGAGATTTTTTTACGTTTCGCCAGAACAAGGACGCATATGATCGCGGCAATGATGCCGCCGTAAATCGCCAGTCCGCCCTTGCGCAGGTCAAGGATTTCCAGCAGGTGATCCTTATAATATTCCCACTCGAACACGACATAATAAATCCGGGCGCCGATGATGCCAAAAATGATGCCAAAGAGCGCCAGATCAATATAATCATTGGGATTCTGTCCGGTCTTTTTTGCCTCATGCAGGGCCATCAAAATACCCACGATCATGCCGCAGCCGATGATGATGCCGTAATAAGCAATCTCAAATCCGAAAATCGAGATGCTCTTCCCAAATTCCCCGATCTCTATGCCGAGATGCGGGAAGCGAATGCCTATCTCTCTCTCCATAAACCAGAAAAGCCTCCAAATATTTTATACATTAAAGCGGAACAAAACCACATCGCCGTCCCTGACGACATAGTCTTTGCCCTCCATGCTCACCAAACCTTTCTCCTTGGCCGCCGTGTAACTTTTGCACGCCATCAGATTCTCGTAGGTGACCACTTCGGCCTTGATAAAGCCCCGCTCAAAGTCAGAGTGGATCTTTCCCGCGGCCTGCGGCGCCTTCGTTCCCGCCCGGATCGTCCACGCCCTGGTCTCCTTCGGCCCCGCCGTCAGATAACTGATCAGACCCAGCAGATGATAACTGGCCTTGATCAGTTTCTCCAGGCCGGATTCCCCGATGCCGAGATCCTCAAGAAACATCTTTTTCTCGTCCTCGTCCAGCTCCGCGATCTCCTGCTCAATCTGCGCGCAGATCACAAAGACTTCAGATCCCTCAGCGGCAGCGCAGTCGCGCACCGCCCGCACATAATCACTGTCCGCGCCGTCGTCCGCCATGTGCGCCTCATCGACATTGGCCGCATAGATGACCGGCTTATCCGTGAGCAGATTGTAGCTCTCAAGCAGCGCCTCCTCATCCTCATCGGCCGGCTTGAATGTCCTGGCAGGCTGTCCATTTTCCAGATGCGCGATCAGATTTTTGACAAGGCTGTACTCCTTTGCCGCCGACTTGTCATTTTTCGCCGTCCGCGACACCCTGGACAGGCGCCGCTCCAGGACCTCCAGATCGGCAAAGATCAACTCCAGATTGATGGTCTCAATATCGCGCAGCGGATCGATACTGCCGTCCACGTGAACGATATTGTCGTCGTCAAAGCAGCGCACCACATGGACAATCGCGTCGACCTCGCGGATATTGGACAAAAACTGATTGCCCAGCCCCTCGCCCTTGGACGCGCCCTTGACCAGACCTGCGATATCGACAAACTCAACCGTCGCCGGGGTAATCTTCGCGGAGTCGTACAGCGCCGCCAGATGGCCAAGCCGCTCATCCGGCACGGGCACGATGCCCACATTCGGATCAATGGTGCAAAACGGATAGTTGGCGGACTCCGCCCCCGCCCTCGTCAGTGAATTAAATAACGTGCTCTTGCCCACATTTGGCAGGCCAATAATGCCCAATTTCATGATTTGCAGCACTCCTTATCCTTTTTAATCCCTGGATTCAATCAACAGGGCAGAGCCCGCGCCGATGCGGATCACACCCTCAGGCGCCGTCAGCTCATTGCTCACGCACAGGCTCTCGCCCAGCTGCACATCGCGGCCGCTCAGCGGATATTTAAAGCCCGCCATCTCGACGCCCCTTAGAGACTCCGACACCGGAATCAGAGAAATATACCTCCCGAAATCACCCCGGACGACAAATTCCCGCTCAATCATGCGGATGCGGTTGTGGGCGTCCACGATCACCGCGTCGATGCCCGCCGCCATCGGGAATTTCAGCATCTGCAGGTTTGCCAGGACATGGTCAAGTCTGGTGCCCGTCGCCCCAAGAATCACAATGGCGCTGTCCTGTTTAAAAGCCATGAGCTGACCATCGCCCTGCAAAGAATCCACAGGATACGTGTCGTTTCGCATGGGTGGAGTTTCCCGGACGGCATCGGCGCCGCACAGTTCCATCGCCAGTTTCAGGGCGATGTCGGTGTCCGTCTCATCTTTTTCCGGGGCGTAGGCGTGTACCCTGACATCCCCGCGGCCAAGGTATATCCGCAGCACTTCCGGCGACACCGTGTCAAAATCGCCGACGATATGCGTCAGCCTGAAATGCTCCTCACGCAGCGCCGCCTCCAGGCGCCGCGCGGCCTCCAGGCCGCCGTCCACGGCGATTATCTCGTCAAATTTTTCTTTTTTCAAAAAACTGAGAGCAAAATCATATTCGATATTGCCCCCGGTGATGATCAACACTCTCATATCATTATTTCAGCGCGCATTACTCATACTTTTTGAAAATCTCCAGAAAATCCCGCACATTTTTCGCGGCGTCGCCCCTGAAAACCGACGACCCCGTCACGATGACATTCGCCCCGGCATCGATGACCTCACGGACATTCTCCAGAGTGATGCCGCCGTCCACCTCAATGTCCGGCGCAAGATCCCGCGCCTCGGCCAACGACCGGATTTCCCCGATCTTCTCCGTTGAGGACGGAATATATCTCTGCCCGCCAAACCCCGGATCCACCGTCATGACCAGAATCATATCCACAGAATCCAGTAGATATCGAATCGCCTGCGGCGGCGTCGCCGGATTCAAGGCCACGCCCGCCCGGCAGCCAAGCGCGCGGATATGTTCCACCGCGCGGTGCAGATGCGTGCATGCCTCGGCGTGCACCGTGATGATGTCTGCCCCGGCCTTTGCAAAATTCTCGACAAACCGGTCCGGCTCTTGCACCATCAGATGGACGTCAAATACGGCGTCCGTACATCTGCGCAGCGACCTGACCACCGGAATGCCGACACTGATATTGGGCACAAAAGCGCCGTCCATCACATCGATATGCACATATTCGGCTCCCGCCCCGACAACCGTTCTCACATCCTCGCCAAGTCTTGAAAAATCCGCTGCCAGGATGGACGGCGATAATCTGATCATCCGTTCCTCTTTTCCAGCGCGCCCCCGCCGCCTAATATTTTCTCTGTGATTTGATCTCCTCATACATTCCGACATAACTCTGGTACCGTCTCCGATTGATCTCACCGGCCTCAAGCGCCGCCTTGACCGCACAGTCCGGCTCGTGGATATGCGCGCATCCGGCGAAGCGGCATTTTCCCTCATAGGGTGCAAACTCCATAAAACAGTCCCTCAGCTGCGCTTCGTCCATATCCTGCAGATACAGTGACGTAAAGCCCGGCGTATCCATCAGATAGGTCTGCTCCCCCAGATAAAAGAGCTCCGAGTGCCGCGTCGTATGGCGCCCCCGCTGGATCTTTTCGCTGACATCGCCCGTGGCCATGCCGGCCTCCGGCAGCAGTTCATTCATCAGAGAGGATTTGCCGACCCCGGAGGGTCCGGCGAGCACCGTCGTGTGCCCGCGCAGCTGATCCCTCACAGCTTCCAGCCCTGTCTGATTCTTGACGCTGATCAACAGGACGTCCGAGCCGCATTTTGCATAAATGCCTGCGAGCCGCTCTGCCCGCTCACTGCCGGCGATATCCAGCTTGTTAAAACAGATGACCGTCCTCAGATCCTGCATGCGCATCGCGACCAGAAACCGGTCCAAAAGGCCGAGATTGGGTTCCGGCTGCGTCAGCGCAAAGATAACCATGGCCTGGTCGACATTGGCGACCGCCGGCCTTTGCAGTGTATTGAGACGGGGCAGTATCGAGATGATATTGCCCGTCTTCTGTTCCTCATCAATCACATCAAACGCTACCATGTCGCCGACATAGGGCTTTATCTTTTGATTCCTGAAACCGCCCCTGGCCCTGCATTCCCAGACGCCGTGCCCCTGGGCATGGACATAATAAAATCCCGCAATTCCCTTGATGATCCTGCCCCGCATACAGCCTCCCGGTCACTGACCGTCAAACTGGACGTCCTCGCGGCGAACCTCAGCGCCGTTCAGATAATAGACGATCTGATCCGTCGAACCGTAGACGCCGCTGACTGTCCGCTCCACCGGCTCATAAGTATCGCTGTTGAAATCGGCAAAAGAGTAAATGACCTCGCCGGTGCTGGCCAGCCGGACCTCCAGAGAACCGGTAATCGGCTGATCCGTATTGTCATGGTAAAGCATCGGGTCCATCACTCGAACTTCGTGTACCGTCTGTCCCGCATACTGTGAACCGGCGCTGACGACCGCCATCACCGTCGTCCCTTCCTCCACCTCCGAGCCCTCGCTCACGGAGGCGCCGTCCACGGTAAAACTCATGACCTCACCCTGCGGCACATCCTCGCTGTAATCCTGCGTCGACTCAAACACCAGACCCGCGGCCTCCACCGCCGCCTTGGCGTCAGCCTCGGACTTTCCGATGATCGAAGGCATCTGGACCATCACGACTTCCTTGCCCAGACTGAGCACCAGCACGATGCTGTCCCCAGCGCTGACCTCGGTGCCCGCCTCCGGATCCGTCCTGATCACCAGGCCGTCCGCGACCGTATCACTGTGTTCTGTCTGGGTGCCGCCAAATTCGAGATCATTGGCTTTCAGCACATTCTTTGCCTGCTCGACTGTCAGACCCTCAAAACTGCTGAGAGCAAACGTCTCCTTGCCGCTGCTGATATAGACGGTGACCCTGTCGCCGGCTCTGAGCACGGTGCCCTCCACCGGATTCTGCTCGATCACCTTGCCCTCATCGTCATCATATTCCGATGCCTTTTGCTCGAAACCGACGATAAAGCCCGCTTCCTCCGTGATACCCGCCTCCTGCAGCTTCTGTCTGGCCTCATCCTCCGTCATATTCATCACGGATACCATCGGCGTTTCCACGGGTGCCGTCTCGGATTCCGACTCGCTCTGCCCGGACTGAGACTCCATCTGTGACTCACGCGTCCCCGCGTTGCCGAACAATCCGACCGCTCTGCCGACAATAAAACAGATGGCGACCACAAGAATGATCGCACCGATCACGCCGAGTACAATCATCACTTTTTCCAGCCTTGGATTGACCTCGTCCTCATCATCATCGTCGTCGAGATCATCCTCCCTGTAGGCGCGCCGCGCGGCCTCGGCCTGCTGCTGCCGCCGCATCTCTTCCTGACGGCGCTGGGCATTTTCATTCCCTGAGGCATATGAAGAATTCTGCCCCTGCCGGTCGCCATAGCCCTGCTGTCCGGGGCCGACATAGCCCTGCCGTTCATCGTAGCCCTGCTGTCCGGAACCGACATACCCCTGCTGGCCCGCCGCGCCTCTCTGGCGCATCTGTTCGATCTCCCGCTCACTGAGCAC
Organism: uncultured Catenibacillus sp.; assembly: GCA_964423195.1. Taxonomy (GTDB): domain Bacteria; phylum Bacillota; class Clostridia; order Lachnospirales; family Lachnospiraceae; genus CAKRHR01. The sequence goes on from CAYRDY010000008.1 coordinate 30,335, forward strand.
GGCTGTCTTTGTCTCCGCCCCCACAGCGCCGGACAGAACGACATAATTCCCATCCGGGTTCGAGAGCACCCGACGCAGATCCGCGATTAGCTCCTGGGCGGACGCGTATCGCCGCTCCGGCTTTTTCTGTGTACATTTGAGAATAATCTTTTCAAAACTTCTCGGAATTGAGGGGTCATACTGTCTCGGCGGTACCATCTCGCCCTGAATGTGCATCAGCGCCACCGCCACATTATTTTCGCCGTCGAACGGCACCCGGCCGGTCAGCATCTCATACATGGTAATGCCGAGCGAATAGATATCACTCTTGGCGTCGGAATATCCGCCTCTTGCCTGCTCCGGAGAGATATAGTGCACCGAGCCGGCCGCCGTGTTAGTATTGGTGGTCGAATCCGCCACCTTGGCAATGCCGAAATCCGTGACCTTGACTTTGCCGTCCCTGGACATAATGATATTCTGCGGCTTGACATCCCTGTGGATGATGCGGTTCTGGTGCGCCGCGCTCAAGCCCGACGCGATCTGGATGGAAATATTCAGCGCCTCACGGACTTCGAGCTTTCCCTTCATGTCGATATAATTTTTCAGCGTAATGCCCTGGACAAGTTCCATGACAATATAGTAAATGCCATTCTCCTCGCCGACGTCATAGACACTGACAATGTTCGGGTGTGACAGTCCCGCCGCCGACTGGGCCTCAACCCTGAATTTTTTTACAAATGACGCGTCGGAACTGTATTCATTTTTCAAAACCTTGATCGCCACTAGGCGGTTGAGTTTATGGCATTTTGCCTTGTAGACATCAGCCATGCCGCCGGAGCCGATCTTCTCAAGTATTTCATATCTGTCGGCAAGATACATGCCTGGTACCAGCATGATTTAAGCCACCTCCTCGCCAAATGGTTCAATAACAAGCACCGTAATGTTGTCCTTGCCCCCGTTCTCATTCGCTTCCTCAATCAGCGCGTCCGCCACATCACCGATCTCATGGTTCTCAAAAATATCGAGAATCTCTTCATCCGAAACCATATTGGTGAGTCCGTCCGAACACATCAGCAGCCGGTCGCCGGCCTCAAGATCCACCTCAAAAAAATCCGGCTTCACTTCCCGCGCCGCGCCGATCGCCCGCGTAATGATATTTTTATCCGGATGGTGCTCGGCCTGCTCTTTGGTGAGCTCGCCGGCGCGCATCATGATTCCCACATAGGAGTGATCCTCCGTCACCTGCGTGATCTCATCATCGATCAAATACAGGCGACTGTCGCCGACATTGGCCACCGACAGGACGCCGTCCTTGATAAAAGCCGCCACAAAAGTCGTCCCCATCCCGGCGTAATCCATATTTTTCGCCGCCTCGCTGAGGACAAGGTCATTGATATGGCGCATGGCGTCGTCCATCAGACGGATAGGAATCTCTGTCCTGGACTCCCTGATATATTTAACAAAATTCTCCACGGATAATCTCGAAGCGTAGTCGCCGGCTTTATGGCCGCCCATCCCGTCGGCGACGATAAACAAATTCGGCAAAATACCTACCGGCTCCGTCGAAAAGAACATATAGTCCTGATTCATCGCACGGACTTTGCCGATATCCGTCTTGCCATAGGCTCTCATGATGATCCCTCCTTCTGAATCATATCCATATAACTCTTTCGGAGTTGTCCGCAGGCAGCCTGTATATCTCTGCCCATTTCTCTTCTTATAGTAACATTTTTGCCGTATTTTTCAAGGTAATTTTTAAATTTTTGTACAGATCCGGCGTCCGGCTGGCGAAAGCCACGCTCTGTGACGGGATTCACCGGAATCAGGTTAATATGGCAGTTCAGGCCCTCAAGGCGCCGCACAAGCGCCTCCGCGTCCGCCAAAGTGTCATTGACGCCGCCCACCAGACTGTACTCAAAGGTCAGGCGTCGGTTATTTTTTGAATAATAATAACGGCAGGCATCGATCAATTCATCAATGCTGTACCTGCCGGCGACAGGCATCAGCGCCCGCCGCTTCTCGTCGTCGGCCGAGTGCAGCGAGACGGCCAGCGTGATCTGCAGGCCCTCATCGGCCAGCGCATAGATCTTTGGAACGATGCCGCAGGTTGACAGCGTGATATTGCGTTGACTGATATTGAGACCCCGCGCGTCGGAGATCAATCGTATAAAGCGCAACACCGCCTCATCATTGTCCAGCGGCTCGCCGCTGCCCATGATCACGATATTGGACACACGCTCGCCGGTGTCCTTCTGTATCTCGTAAACCTGCGAGAGCATTTCCCCGGCTGTCAGATTTCTGTCCAGGCCGCCGATGGTTGAGGCGCAGAACCGGCAACCCATACGGCATCCGACCTGTGAGGAGACACAGACGGAATTGCCATGCCGATAGCGCATCCACACGCTCTCAATCACATGGCCGTCGCCGAGGCGGAACAGATATTTTCTGGTGCCGTCGATCGAGGATACCAGGCATCGCACCTTCTCCATGGCCGTGATCACTGCCATGTCATCCAACCGCCCGCGCAGGTCCTTGGAAAGATTTGTCATAGAAGAAAAATCGCTGACAAGCCGGACATGCAGCCACTCATAGATCTGTTCTGCCCTGAATCTTTTCTCGCCCGCTTCTTCTGTCACAAATCTCTCCAGCTCTTCCCATGTCATCGATTTGATATCCGCTTTCTGCATCCCTATACCTCACGCCACAGCCTGCTGCCGCTCATTTATCACTCTTGTCTCACCCTGCGAAGTTTTGCCGCAAAAAACCCGTCGCACGGATGTATGCCCGGCATCAACTGCAAAAAGCCCTCGCCGGTGACGGCATTCTGCCATTTTTCCGCCGTCTCCGGGGCCATTGTATCTTCACACGTTTCATGTCCCTGACATTCTCCAAGCGACTCTGCTACTTTCAGTTTTCTTGTCGCCTTCCCCGCTGCCTCTGGAGTTTGCAGCCCGAGCACCGGCTCCACCTTCAGCGGGTATCTCTCGGTCATATATCGGACCTGAGCCTCATTCTCCGCAGGATTGAGCGTACAGGTGCTGTATAAGAGCACACCGCCCGGCTTTACATACCGCCACGACGCGTCGATGATTTGGCGCTGCAGGCCGACCAGCGCCTCGATATTTTCCGGCGTCATCCGATACTTGATATCCGGCTTTTTCCCCATCACGCCCAGGCCGGAGCACGGCACATCCGCGATCACCACGTCGGCCCATCCATCCATTTCCGGATCCGGACAGAGCGCGTCCCAGACCTGCGGATGAACGCACGAGAGATCCATACGGGAAATATTCTCCTGTATCCGAGCCACTTTTGTCTCCGACAGATCACGGCAGACAATCTCACCCTCACCGCCCATCAGCAGCGCCGCGTTGATGCTCTTGCCGCCCGGCGCACCGCAGACATCCATCACACGCATCCCCGGCTTAAGACCCGCGCAAACCCCTGCGAGTACCGAGCTCTCATCCTGTACGGTCATCTCGCCCTTCCGAAACGCATCCAGCGCCGCCAAGTGATCATAACCCGAAATTTTCAGCACAAATGGGAGAAAATCGCCGCTAGTCACGCTGATCCCCTGGGTCAGCAATTCCCTAGCCAACGCCTGCGGTGTGGTCTTCAGGGTATTGACGCGGACCGTGGTCGCCCCCTCTTCGGCAGCGGCGCCGAGCATTGCCTCCGCCGCCGTCATCCCGTAAGCGCTGATCCATAATCTGCACAGCCATAGCGGCGCACTGTAACGCAGCGACAGATATTGTTCCGGGTCTTTCTCCCGATCCGGAATCAATGTCCCCAACTGATCCCTATTTCCGGCGACCGCGCGCAGAACGCCATTGACAAAACCTTTCAGTCCGCGAAACCCCCGGCGCACAGCCAGATTGACAGATTCGCTGCACACCGCGTGATCGGGCACGCCGTCCATATAGAGCATCTGGGCGACACCCATCCGCAAAATCGCCCGCACCACCGGCTTCATCCGCGGAACCGGCACACTGGCATATCGGCCGATGACCGCGTCAATAAAAATCATATGCTCAATCGTCACTCTGACAAGACGGCTGATAAAAGCGCGCGCTCTCTTGTCGAGATATTGGTATTTCCGAAGCCATCCTGAGAGCGCGGCGCTGAGCGTCGCCTTGCCCTCCGTCACCTCCAGAAGGATATTTAAGACAATTTCTCTGGACTTCACATCCGCCATATAATCTCCATTCCGCGTCAACCCCGCCACCATGCCGTCTGTGAAGTCTCCGCCACCAAAAATCTTACAGGTTAGCCGCGATTGTCTCCACCGCGCCGTCCGCCGCGTTTCACGCGTCGAAAATGTCACCCGGCACTATCCGCACACCGCGCAGAAAATCACCGCTACCCATGCGCTTTTTACCCTCCAGCTGCAGTTCACGCACGATCAGAGCGCCGCTGCCGCACTTGACGGTAAAACGGTCTCTGTCCACCCTCACCACCTGGCCGCATACGCCCTCGTAGGTGCGCGCATCGACGTCCGCCAGCCACAGTTTGCAAGTCTTGCCCTGAAAATGGGTATACGCGCTCGGCCACGGATTCAGACCACGGATCAGGCGCTCAATCTCCACCGCGGGCCTTGTAAAATCAACCGCGCCCATCGACTTGTCAAGCATTTTGGCGTAGCTGCCGGCCAGAGTGCTATCCTGCGGCGTGCGCACCGCCGTTCCCTCCGCCAGCTGCCTGAGCGTCCGGATCAGGAGTTCGGCGCCCACCGGCGCCAGTTTGTCCTGCAGGCTGCCGCCCGTTTCCTTTGGCGCGAGCGGTACCTCGGCTCTGAGAATCATATCGCCGGTATCCAGGCCCTCATCCATAAACATGGTGGTCACGCCGCTGACGGCCTCACCGTTGATCACCGCCCACTGGATCGGCGCGGCCCCCCGGTATTTCGGCAGAAGCGACGCGTGGACATTGATGCATCCAAGCGGCGGTATCTCCAGCAGCGCCTTCGGCAAAATCTGCCCGAAAGCGACGACGACGATCACCTCCGGCGCCATCTCTCTGATCTGCTCAATCACCTGGGGATCACGCACGCGTGCCGGCTGAAAGACGGGTATATCGCAGGCAAGCGCCTTCTCCTTGACGGGCGAGGCCACAACGGCCCTCCCGCGGCCCTTGGCTCTGTCGGGCTGGGTGAACACTGCCGCCACCTCATGTCCGGCATCGATGATCGCCTGCAGCGTCGGCACCGCAAATTCGGGCGTTCCCATAAATATCACACGCATAACTGACCTCCGTGAAATCTTTAAGTTCTTTATCGTTCGTTGTCTCTCTTTGCCGTCGGCTGCCCTGACTGCCCACTGTCGCCCTTTGCCGCCGGCTGTCCTGACTGCCGGCTGTCGCTCTTTGCCGCCGGCTTTTTGCTCGCTGCAGCGGGCCGCTTGGCGGTATCCGGCTCTGCTCCACCCTCGTCGGCGTCCGCCTCAGCGGCGGCATCCCTGAGTCCGCCCACGACATGCTCGACATAGAGATGGCCGTCCAGATGTTCAAACTCATGGCACATGGCACGCGCCAGCAGCTCGGTGCCCTCAACTTCAAAAGGCTCCAGATTTTCATCATAGGCGAGCGCCTTGACATAGTTTGGCCTTGTGACCGTACCCACTTTGCCGGGCACACTCAGGCAGCCCTCATCGCCGGTCTGTTCGCCGGCCGTCTCCAGAATCTTCGGATTGATAAATACCAGGGGTCCCTCGCCGATGTCGATCACCGCGATCCTGCGCAGCACACCAACCTGCGGCGCCGCAAGTCCCACACCCTCGGCGCTGTACATTGTATCCAGAAGATCGCTGATCAGCTCTTTGATCCTCGGCGTCACCGCCTTGACCTCCCTGCATGTCTTATATAATATCGGATCGCCCTCATAGCGAATATTTCTCAGTGCCATTGTCTTTCTCCTTTGTCAGAAAAGATTCATCGGATCCATGTCGAACTGGACATAAACCTTCTTAAACAGCGGATTTTCACTGACATCACGCTCAATCTGACGCTTGACGCCGATCAGCGGACGCATTTTCCCGCATTTAAAATAGATCACCTGCCGGTAAGCGTCACGGGCCCTGGACATCGCCGCCGCAGCCGGACCGATCACTTCCATCTCCGGTATGTCCCGTGTCATCTCTTGAATATGGGCCATCGCCTCGCCCAGCTCGGCCTCCTCATAAGCCTCACCGAGCACTGCCATCACATGGGCAAATGGCGGATAATGCATCATCTGCCGGTAGGCGATCTCCTGGTCGTAAAACCGCTCATAATCCTGGGCAGCCGCCGCGGTGATACAGTAATGATCCGGCTGGTATGTCTGGATAACGACCTCGCCCCGCAGACTGCCACGGCCGGCGCGTCCCGCCGCCTGCACCAGAAGCTGGAATGTGCGCTCCGCCGCAAGATAATCACCTGAGAACAGCGTCAGATCCGCCGCCAGCACGCCCACGAGAGTCACCCGCGGAAAATCATGGCCCTTGACAATCATCTGGGTGCCGACCAGAATATCGGCATTACCGTTTTTAAAATCCGTGAGGATCGTGTCAATGCTGCCCTTTTTGGCCGTCGTATCTCGGTCCATGCGCAGCACCCTGGCGCCTGGGAAGAGCTCAGCGGCCATTCGCTCCACCTTCTGGGTGCCCGTGCCAAATGCGCCGATATATTTGGAGCCGCAGTGCGGGCATATCCTCGGTATCGGCTGTTCATATCCGCAATAGTGGCATTTGAGCCTGCCGTCGGAGTGCGCTGTGAGTGACACGTCGCAGTGCCTGCATTTTACCACATAACCGCAATTCCGGCAGGAGACAAAACCCGCATATCCGCGGCGATTCAAAAAAAGCATCACCTGCTCGCCCTTTTCAAGGCGATCGGCAATCAACGCGCTCAACCTGCCGCTGAAAATATTTCTGTTTTTCAGTTTAAATTCCTCGCGCAGATCGACGACATGGACGTCCGCCATCTCGCCGCTCACCCGTCTGGTCAGACGGTGCAGATGGTAGATGCCCGCGCGTGCCTTTGCATAGGTCACAACGGACGGCGTCGCGGAGCCGAGAACCACCGTGGCACCGCAGAGCTTCGACCGCCAGACGGCGGCCTCGCGGGCGTGATATCTTGGCGCCGTCTCGCTCTTGTAGGCGCCGTCATGCTCCTCATCGATGATGATCATTCCCAGACGCTCAAAAGGCATAAACAGTGCCGACCTCGGACCGACGATGATATCGACATCGCCCTCCCTGGCGCGCATAAACTGGTCATAGCGCTCCCCCGCCGTAAGCCGGGAATTCATCACCGAGACGCGGTCACCGAACTTCCGGTAAAACCGTGAAACGGTCTGCAGCGTCAGGGAAATTTCCGGAATCAGGACGATCACCTGCTTCCCCTCAGAGAGCATCGCCCCGGCCAGCGCCATATAGACCTCGGTCTTGCCGCTGCCGGTCACACCGTGCAGCAGATGAACCTCGCCGGGCTTTTCAAGAATACCTCGGACCGCGGCAATCTGCTCGTCGCTTAAACCGGCGCATGTATCCTCCGCGAGACCGGCGCAGACGGGCTTTCTGTACACGCGGCTGATCTCCTCAGTGATCACACCTCTGTCCCTTAAATTTTTTATGACCGAGACGCTGACGCCGAGATTTTGTGTGACTGCCATCGCGGAGAGGCTGTCCTGCACGAGCAGCGCCCGCAGCAGCGTGGCGGCCGAAGAGCGCCGCTTATCTTTTTCGAGATCCTGGAGCAGGGCCAGTGCCTCCGCCCTCGGAATGCCGAGCGTATAGCTCTTGTGGGTCTTTGGACGGACCTGTCGCTTGACCGGAATCACAGTCTTTAAGGCGGCAGCCATCGTCGACCCGTACACCGTCCGCATATCGGCCGCCAGCGTGATCAGCTGGGACTCCACGCTCACACCTCCGGGCACGATGCCCTCGATATCCTTGATCTTCTCCTCCGGATAGGACGCCCGGCTGTCGGTGCGAATCACATAGCCCTCGATCATCCGGCTGCCGCGGCCGAAAGGGATCGATACGCGCACGCCCGGCACAATCCGGTCCTCCATGCCCGCCGGTACCCTGTACTGGAATGTCCTGTCCAGCTCACCGGAAGCAATATCCACGATCACATCCGCAAACACCCGAAATCCCTCCTTCCCCCGGCACGCGCGGACAGATTCTAAAACCTCACGCGCCGGCCGCGCAGCGCGGTAGCATTGCCGGCGTCACGCCGCCGCCCTCCGCGAAATCTCATCCGCCGCCCACGCGGCGCGTCTCCCTAAAAAAGATATCTGTAAGCGCCAAAAGCCCGTGGCTTTTCAATTGTCACGGGCTTCAAACTCAGCTATTCGTCGTAGTCGTCTTCCTCCTCGGATTCATCCTCATATTCATCATAGTCATTCCGATCCTCATCGTACAACTCGTCATCCGCATCTTCTTCCTCGTCATCCTCGGAATACTCGACCTCATCGACATCCTCCCCAAGGTCGGTGTCCAGCACATTGTTGTTGTAATCCATCATCATATCGTCATCCTCGTCATCCTCGTCACAACTGAGGATCTTGACCTTGCCCTGATAGAGCTCGTCCACGGCCACAGACAGTGGCTTTCTGTCGGCGGCACCGCTCACCAACGGCTCATCGCCCTCGATGAGCTGCCTAGCCCTCTTCGCCGCGGCGATCACGATGGAATAACGGCTCTGAATCATCGGCTCCTCGCCGTCTTCTTCAGTTTCGGTGTTCATCACCTTCATCAAATCTGAATAAGATGGATGTATCATGCCCCATTCTCCTTCCTGTCACTGTCATTCGAATCTGCGGCAATTTCGAAAATGTGCCAGCTTTTTCAGGTCATCGGCCATACCCTGAATCAGCGCGCCGCAGTTCTCCACACGGAACTGCTGGTCACAGATAATCCGGTGCAGCCTGTCCACACATTCCTCAACCCTGCCGTCCTCATTTAATACGATATAGTCATAATCGTTCATGTACACTGCTTCCTCGCAGGCCCTGTCCATGCGCTTTGCGATCTGCGCTTCGCTCTCCGTGCCTCGTCCGCGCAGCCTCGCCTCAAGTGTTCCCGCATCCGGAGGCGTCAGAAAAATCAGCAGGGCCTCCGGAAAGCGCTTCTTGATCTTTAAGGCGCCCTGCATCTCGATCTCAAGGATCACGTGAATACCCGCACTGAGGCGGTCAGTGACAAACTTTTTCGGTGTCCCGTAATAATGACCAACGTACGACGCATACTCAAGCAACTCGTGCGCCTCGATCATCTGTTCAAATGCGCTCGTCTCCAAAAAAAAGTAGTGGACACCGTCGATCTCATTTTCCCGCGGCGGCCTAGTCGTCGCCGAGACAGACACGCAGTATTCGCCGGGATATTTCTCCGTCAGCCGTCTGACGACCGTCCCCTTGCCCGCGCCGGAAAAGCCTGAGATCACTGTCAGTATGCCCTGTTTTTTCATGCCCGATCCCCCGATTTGTCCCCGCGGTCAGAATCATCCGCAGACGCCTTGCCTCTGTAGCGGCCCGCAAGCGTCTCCGGCTGCAGCGCAGACAAAATCAGGTAATCATTATCCATCACCAGGACGGCTCTCGTGCGCCGACCCTGAGTGGCGTCGACAACTCTGCCGTTCTCGCGGCCATTCTGCACCATGCGCCTGGCAGGTGCGGAATCCGGACTGATAATGGCCAATAACCTGGCCACGTTGACACTATTTCCAAAACCAATGTTCAAAAAACTTTCCATCTCATTCACCGACTCCTATTCGATATTTTGAATCTGCTCTCTGACCTTCTCGATCTCTGTCTTCAGATCGATCGCCTTGTTGGTAATATCAAGATCACAGGATTTAGACAGAATGGTATTCGCCTCGCGGTTCATCTCCTGGGCGATAAAATCCAGCCTGCGGCCCACGCTGCCACCGGCATCTAAGGCGTCCCTGGCACCCTGAATGTGACTGCGCAGACGCACCGTCTCCTCATCCACACAGATCTTGTCGGCAAAGATCGTCACTTCGGTCAGAATCCTGCTCTCATCCAGCGTATTGTTCTCCAGAAGTTCCTCCACCTTGGCCGTCAATTTCTCCTGATAAGCCCTGGTCACCTGCGGCGAGCGCTCCTCGATATAGCTGACCATCTCAAGCATCCCGTCGAGCTTTCCGATCAGATCCGACTTCAGCTGCTCACCCTCGGCGACGCGCGTCTCCACAAACCTCTCGCAGGCACCGCCCACGGCCCTCTCAATGATCTTTAAGAGCTCCTCCTCGTCCACCGTCTGCTCCTCAAGGGTAAATATTTCCGGATAACGCGACAGATGAGAGATGCGGATATCATTCTCTATGCCAAAAAATTTGGACATCGCGCAGAGCTTCTCGTAATATTCCGCCGCCAGCTCCTGATTGTACTTCAGGCAGACATCATGCTCCGTATAATCCTCATAGGTGATAAATACATCGATCTTGCCGCGCTGCACATACTTTTTGATCAGGGTGCGTATCGCGGATTCAAAAAAGCTGAGCTTCTTCGGCATCTTGATACTGATGTCACAATAGCGGTGGTTGACGGCTTTCATCTCCACGATCATCTTTCGGTTTTCGTCGGCCACCTCACAGCGC
>CAYRDY010000009.1:0-15330 GCA_964423195.1 uncultured Catenibacillus sp.
GTCGCTCTCTTCGGTCGCGCCGCTTTTTTGCTCATACCACCTTGCCCGTCAAATGCCCATGCGACCTTGCAAGCAAGCTTGCCGTCTGCATGGTCGCTTGACGGGGCTTTCAAAGTAGATTGCGCTTAGACGGGGGATGATCAGCCATCAGTTCCAGAGATAAGGGGACAAGATATGAGGCGTATGCCGCCAGATATCTGGAGGACCAGGGGTACAGGATTGTTGACCAGAATTATCGCAGTCGCCGCGCGGAGATCGATATTGTCGCCTGGGACGGCGAATATCTGGTCTTTGTGGAGGTCAAATACCGCAGGGACCTGACGTATGGGGAGCCCTATGAGGCGGTCGATGTGCGCAAACAGGCGCGCATTCGGCAGGCCGCGGCCGTCTATCTGTCGGATAAGCGCTATCCGCCGGACACGCCGTGCCGTTTTGATGTCGTCTCTATTTTGGGCAGAGAGGTGACGCTGTTTAAGAATGCGTTTTGAGCCGGGGGATAAAAAAGTGGTATCTGAGATAGAGAAGATCAGAAAGAAGACGGAACAGACGACGCAAATCGATGTGTGCGAAGGCATTCCGGTGATCAGATATGACCTGCTGAGCGCCCTGCCGGGCGTGGTGCACGGATTTTCCACGCGCATGGGCGGTGTCAGCGAGGGATGCTTTGAGCGCATGAACCTGTCATTTGCGCGGGGAGACGATGAGGAAAAGGTCATGGAGAATTTCCGGCGATTTGGCGCCGCCATCGGCGTCAGCGTGTCGCAGATGGTTTTTACGGACCAGACGCACACCGACCATGTGCGCGTCGTCAGCGCCGAGGACAGGGGCAAGGGCATTCTACGGGCGCGCGACTACAGAGACGTTGACGGATTGGTGACGGATGCCCCGGACGTCTGTCTGGTGGCTTTTTTTGCGGACTGTGTGCCCCTTATTTTTGTTGATCCGATCAGGCGGGTGATTGGCTTAAGCCACTCCGGCTGGCGGGGGACCGCCAAAAAAATCGGGCGGCGAACGGTCCAGCGCATGTGCGGGGATTTTGGCTGCCGACCGGAGGATATCATCGCGGCGATCGGGCCTTCCATCTGCCGCGATTGTTATGAAGTCAGCGCGGACGTCGCGGAAGTTTTTGCCGGGGCATTTTCTGACAGCGAATACCGCCGGATTGTCACGGAGAAGGAAGACGGAAAATACCTGCTTGATCTCTGGCAGGCCAACGCCTTTGTGCTACAGGATGCAGGGATTCGCAGAGAACATATCGCCATGCCGGATATCTGTACCTGTTGTAACGGTGAGATGATGTGGTCCCACCGCTGGTCCGGTGCGCGAAGAGGGAGTCTGGCCGCGTTTTTGATGCTGCGGGAATGACCGCCCATGTTCTGGCGGCGTGAGAAAGGAATTTTTGTTTTATGAGAGATGTGCATGTGATCAGGAATGTCATAAAGGGCAGCATCGCATGGGAGATGGACCTTATGCCGGGTGATGCCGTGCTGGAAGTGAACCACACTGAGATTGAGGATGTTTTTGATTATCAGTATCTGATCAATGACACATATATCGAGCTTCTGGTCAGAAAAGCGGACGGCGAGGAGTGGCTCCTGGAGATTGAGAAAGACATCGATGAGGATCTGGGCATTGAATTTGATTCAGGCCTGATGGATGACTACAAATCCTGCTGCAATCACTGTATTTTCTGTTTCATTGACCAGCTGCCGCCGGGGATGCGAAAGACCCTGTATTTTAAGGATGACGATTCAAGGCTTTCGTTTTTGCAGGGCAATTATATCACCATGACGAATATGAAAGACAGGGATTTACAGCGGATCATCAAATACAAGATGGCGCCGATCAATATTTCCGTGCACACGACCAACCCGAAGCTGCGGTGCGAGATGCTCCGCAACCGTTTTGCCGGGCGGATCATGGCGCAGCTACAGAAGCTTTATGAGAACCATATCAACATGAACGCGCAGATTGTCCTGTGCAAAAATATCAACGACGGCGCGGAACTTGAGCGCACGATCGCAGATCTGACCCGATTCATGCCCTATCTGGAGAGCGTCTCCGTGGTGCCGGTGGGGATGACCCGTTTCAGGGATGGGCTGCCGCGGATCGAGCCGTTTGGCCAGGCGGATGCATGCGCGGTGATCGACGAGATCGAGCGATGGCAGGAAAAGTTGTATCCGGAGTACGATTCCCATTTCGTCCATGCGGGCGATGAGTGGTATATCATGGCCGGGAGGCCCCTGCCGGAGGCCGGGCGATATGACGGCTATGTACAGCTTGAGAACGGCGTCGGCATGATGCGGCTGCTTCTGGATGAGTTTGATGAGGCGCTTGAGGCGATTCGCGCGGACGATCGCTTCGCGAAGGGCAGGCGTGGACACGCGTTTGAGCGCAAGGATGTGGTGACGGGCAAGTTGGCCTACCCGTATATTGAGCGGATGATGCGCCGGCTGATGGCGTGCTTTGAGGGGCTTAAAGTCAGCGTGCATATGATAGAAAATCATTTTTTCGGGGAGACGATCACTGTGACCGGACTTCTGACAGGCGGTGATGTGATCGAGCAGCTGCGTGGACATCTGATCGGCAGTCATCTGCTGCTGCCGGCGAATATGCTGCGCGCGGGGGAAGAGGTTCTTCTGGATGATGTGACAGTGTCGGATATTGAAAATGCTTTACAAGTCAAAGTGGATATTATACAATCGAGTGGCAGGGATTTGATTGAGGCTGTTTTGAGATAGCAGGCGGCCGAAAGGAAACAGAGGCAGGTGAATGTGAATGAGCAGACCAATCGTAGCAGTCGTGGGCCGTCCGAATGTCGGCAAGTCTACCCTATTTAACGCGCTTGCCGGTAGGCAGATCAGCATCGTCGAGGACACGCCCGGCGTGACCAGAGACAGGATCTATGCGGATGTGACATGGCTGGATAAGCAGTTTACGCTCGTGGACACGGGCGGCATTGAACCGGAGAGTGACGATCTGATGCTGTCGCACATGCGGCAGCAGGCAGAGATTGCGATAGAGACAGCGGATGTGATCTTGTTTTTGACGGATGTGCGCGAGGGACTGGTGGACGCGGATTATCAGGTGGCCCAGATATTGCGCAGGTCGGGCAAGCCGATTCTGCTGGTGGTCAATAAAGTGGATCATTTTGACAAATTTTTGATGGACACCTATGAATTTTACAATCTCGGTCTCGGAGACCCGATACCGATCTCATCGGCGTCTCGCTTAGGTCTGGGCGACATGCTCGATGAGCTGACAAAATATTTCGATAAAAACGGGGCGGAGGAGGCCGAGGACGACCGGCCGAAGATCGCCATTGTGGGCAAACCGAATGTCGGCAAATCTTCCCTGGTGAACAGGCTCTGCGGCGAGGAGCGGGTGATCGTGTCGAGTATCGCCGGAACGACGAGGGACGCGATCGACACGCCGGTCAGACATGACGGCCGGGAGTATGTCTTTATCGACACGGCCGGACTTCGCCGAAAAAACAAGGTGAAGGAAGAGCTGGAGCGATACAGCATCATCCGCACGGTCTCGGCTGTCGAGCGGGCGGATGTCGTCGTGCTGCTGATCGACGCCGTGGCGGGCGTCACGGAACAGGATGCCAAGATTGCGGGCATCGCCCATGAGCGCGGCAAGGGCATGATCGTCGCCGTCAACAAGTGGGATGCCGTTGTCAAAAATGATAAGACCATCTATAAGTATACCGGAGAGATCCGCGAGAAGCTGTCCTTTATGCCCTACGCGGAGCTTCTGTTTATCTCCGCCCTCACCGGTCAGCGCGTGGACAGACTGTATGAGGTGATCGACACGGTGATTGAGAATCACGCCATGCGTGTCAGCACTGGCGTGCTGAACGAAATTCTCTCGGAGGCCGTGGCTCTGAAACAGCCGCCGTCCGATAAGGGGAGGCGCCTGAGACTGTACTACATGACCCAGGTCTCTGTCAAGCCGCCGACGTTTGTCATCTTTATCAACGACAAAAATCTGACACATTTTTCATATACGAGATATATCGAAAACCGAATCCGTGAATCCTTCGGGTTCAGGGGCACGCCGCTCCGTTTTATTTACCGGGAGCGAAAGGAAAAGGATCAGTAGGATGGTAGGTAGAATTATTCTGTGTTTGGTGATTGGATATTTATTCGGATGCATTCAGACCGGCTATATTTACGGCCGGCTGAAGGGCATTGATATCCGCGATTACGGCAGCGGCAACGCGGGGACGACCAACGTGATGCGCACACTCGGCAAGAAGGCGGGCTACATCACTTATTTCGGCGACGCGCTGAAGGGGGTTGCCGCGATTTTGCTGGTCAGGTATGTCCTGTTCGCCCACAGCGGTATAGACACCACGCTGCTGACGATGTACACGGGCTTTGGCGTCGTCCTCGGTCACAATTACCCGTTCTATCTGAAATTCAGAGGCGGAAAGGGGATCGCCGTGACGTCCGGCGTCATGTTCGCCTTCGACTGGCGCTTTGCCGCCATCGCTCTGGTCTGTTTTGTCATTCTGTTCTACACGACGCGCTATGTGTCTGTCGGCTCACTGGCGGTGGCCGCGCTTTTCCCGATCTGCACGTTGATCTTTTATTTCGGGAACTGGCATCTGTTCATCCTGAGCTGTCTGTTCTGCGCGATGGCCTGGTGGCGGCACCGGAGCAATATCAAGCGGCTGATCCACGGGACGGAAAATCGTTTTGACAGAAAGAAGAAGACGTAAACTTTGAATACTGACGGCGATGATGGCGCGCCGCGCAGGCGGCGCCTGTCATTTTTAATAGATTTTAGGAGGTTTTTGTTATGGGTATGACAATGTCCCAGAAAATTTTAGCGCACGCGGCAGGGCTGGAGCAGGTGGCTGCAGGTCAATTGATTATGGCCAATCTTGATATGGTCCTGGCGAATGATATCACGGGTCCGGTCTCGATCCATGAGATGGACCGCTTTGAAAAGAAGGGCGTCTTTGATAAAGATAAGATTGCCCTGATTCCGGATCATTTTTCACCGAATAAAGATATCAAATCGGCACAGAACTGCAAATGTATGCGCGAGTTTGCCCGCTGTCATGATATTACACATTTTTATGAGGTCGGTGAGATGGGCATCGAGCACGCGCTGCTGCCGGAGAAGGGGATTGTGACGGCCGGTGATACGGTGATCGGCGCAGACTCCCACACGTGTACCTATGGGGCACTCGGCGCGTTCTCGACCGGTGTCGGGAGCACGGACGCGGCGGTGGGTATGTCTGTCGGCAAGGCGTGGTTTAAGGTCCCGTCCGCGATTCGGTTTGTCCTCACGGGAAAGCCGGCCAGATGGGTCAGCGGCAAGGACATTATTTTACATATCATCGGCATGATCGGCGTGGATGGCGCGCTCTACCGCTCCATGGAATTTGTCGGCGACGGCATTCAGTATCTGACGATGGATGACAGATTTACGATAGCGAATATGGCAATCGAGGCCGGCGGCAAGAACGGCATTTTTCCGGTGGACGATCAGACGGTTCAGTATATCGAGTCTCACATGAATCCGGCGAGAAAAGCCGCCTGCGACGCGGCGGGCGTAGCGCCGTATACGATCTATGCGGCGGATGAGGATGCCGTCTATGACGAGACATACACGATCGATCTCGGCGCCCTAAAACCTACCGTGGCCTTTCCGCATCTGCCGGAGAACACACACACGATCGATCAGGTCGGCGATATCGCGATTGATCAGGTGGTGATCGGATCCTGCACGAACGGTCGGCTCAACGACTTGAGGATCGCTGCGGGGATCCTGCGGGGGCGCAAAGTGAAGAAGGGCTTGCGCGTCATCGTGATTCCAGCGACACAGCAGGTGTATCTGGATGCGCTGAGGAGCGGCTATATCCAGACATTTATCGAGGCCGGCGCCATTGTGAGCACGCCGACCTGCGGGCCGTGCCTGGGCGGTTATATGGGCATTCTTGCCGAGAATGAGCGCTGTGTCTCCACGACGAACAGAAATTTTGTCGGGCGCATGGGCCATGTGTCGTCAGAGATTTATCTGGCAAGCCCGGCGGTGGCCGCGGCCAGCGCGGTGACGGGAAAGATTTCCGGTCCGGACGATTTAGATTGATAGGAGGTTACGGCCATGAGAGCATGCGGCAGCGTATTTAAGTATGGCGATAATGTCGATACGGACGTTATCATACCGGCAAGGCATCTTGCCACGACAGACCCGAAGGGACTGGCGGAACACTGTATGGAGGATATCGACGCGAATTTTGTAAAAAAAGTCAAGGCCGGCGACATCATCGTCGCGGGGAAGAATTTTGGCTGCGGATCCAGCCGTGAGCATGCCCCGATCGCGATCAAGGCCTCCGGGATCAGCTGTGTGATTGCCGAGACCTTCGCGAGAATTTTTTACAGGAACGCGATCAACATCGGCCTGCCGATTATCGAGTGCAAGGAGGCGCCGGAGGGGATCGAGGCCGGCGATGTGGTGGAGATTGACTTTGATTCCGGCCTGATCACCGATCAGACAAACGGGAAAACATTTAAGGGGCAGTCTTTTCCGCCGTTTATGCAGGAGCTGATCAGCGCGGGCGGCCTGGTCAACTATATCAATCAACAGAAGTAGACTTTCATGCCCCGCAAGCTGGGCATCACCCTAAATGAAAGCTGATTAACGGGGTTTTCAAAGTAAAAAATGCATGGGTATTGAATTATCGGCGGAAATAGGTTATGATAATGTTTGTTGACAAATTTCCGGATGGCAACGATTGCGGCGTACGGATCCGGAGCAATCGACTGCCACAGAATGATGTTGCGGCCGAGCAAGCGGCGCGTGAAGTTTTTCATGCGCAGTGATGCGCTGTGCTGCAGCGCATGAGATTTTACGAGGAGTGTTTACAGATGAATTTTAATATCGCGGTGATTCGCGGCGATGGCATCGGCCCTGAGATTGTCGGTGAGGCTCTCAAAGTCCTGGACAGGGTGGCCGCAAAGTACGGGCATCGTTTTGACGTTACGGATGTTTTGATGGGCGGCTGCTCGATTGACGCCACGGGTGTTCCGATTACAGACGAGGCGATCGAGGTCTGCGGATCCTCCGACGCGGTTTTGCTTGGATCGATCGGCGGCGATACGACAACGTCGCCATGGTATAAGCTGCCGCCGGATCTCAGGCCGGAGGCCGGCCTTTTAAAGCTGAGAAAATCGCTGGGGCTTTTTGCCAATATCCGGCCGGCTTATTTATACAAGGAGCTCCGGGCGGCCTGTCCGCTGAGGGAGGAGATCATCGGCGATGGCTTTGATCTGGTCATCATGCGCGAGCTGACGGGCGGCCTGTATTTTGGCGAGCGGAAAACGGTGATCGTGAACGGCGTGCGCAAAGCCTATGATTCTCTGACCTACGATGAGCAGGAGATTCGGCGGATTACGGTCAAGGGCTTTGAGACGGCGATGAAGCGCCGCAAAAATCTTGTCAGCGTCGATAAGGCGAATGTGCTCGACTCGTCCAGATTATGGCGAAGCGTCGTCGATGAGGTCGCAAAGGATTATCCTGAGGTGCGCTATTCGCATATGCTGGTCGACAACTGCGCGATGCAGCTGGTCAAGAATCCGCGTCAGTTTGATGTGATTTTGACGGAAAACATGTTTGGCGATATTTTATCGGATGAGGCCAGTGAGATCACGGGCTCGATCGGGATGTTGTCATCGGCGTCGCTCTGCGAGGGCAAGCTCGGCCTCTATGAGCCAAGTCACGGTTCCGCGCCGGATATTGCCGGACAGGACAAGGCCAATCCGATCGCGACGATTCTCTCCGCGGCCATGATGCTGCGCTATTCGTTTGATCTGGATGATGCGGCCGATGATGTCGAGGCGGCCGTCCAGCGTGTGCTGACGAAGGGGTACCGCACCATGGATATTATGTCGGAGGGAAACAGGCTGGTATCGTGCTCGGAGATGGGCAGCGCGATCGCGGCGGAGATTTGACGTGGATAACGAAAACCGCCTGTGATTGAAAATCAGGCATCTGATTGGGAAATCAGGTATCTGATTGAAAGTCAGGCGTTATTTGAGGAAAGGGAAATGAAAAATGAAGAGTGATCATGTAAAAAAAGGGATGCAGCAGGCGCCGCATCGTTCGTTATTCAATGCCTTGGGGATGACAAGGGAAGAATTGGATAGGCCCCTGGTCGGGATTGTCAGTTCATACAATGAGATTGTTCCTGGGCACATGAACCTCGATAAGATCGTGGAGGCCGTCAAGATGGGCGTGGCCATGGCAGGGGGGACACCGGTCGTGTTTCCGGCGATCGCCGTCTGCGACGGCATTGCCATGGGACATATCGGCATGAAGTATTCGCTTGTGACGAGAGATCTGATCGCGGACTCCACGGAGGCGATGGCCATCGCGCATCAGTTTGATGCCCTGGTCATGGTGCCGAACTGTGACAAAAATGTCCCAGGCCTTCTGATGGCCGCCGCCAGAATCAATGTGCCGACAGTCTTCGTCTCCGGCGGTCCGATGCTCGCCGGCCATGTCAAGGGCCAGAAGCGCAGTCTCTCCAGCATGTTTGAGGCGGTCGGCTCCTATGCGGCGGGCACGATGACGGAGGCCGACGTGGAGGAATTTGAAAATAAAGTCTGTCCGACCTGCGGTTCATGTTCGGGCATGTATACGGCAAACTCCATGAACTGCCTGACGGAAGCCCTAGGGATGGGGCTGGCAGGCAACGGCACGATTCCAGCCGTCTACTCTGAGCGCATCAAGCTGGCCAAGCATGCCGGCATGAAAGTCATGGAGATGTATGAGAAAAATATCTGCGCGCGCGACATTATGACCAGGGACGCGATCATGAACGCATTGACGGTGGATATGGCGCTCGGCTGTTCGACCAACAGCATGCTGCATCTGCCGGCGATCGCCCATGAGATCGGCTGGGATTTTGATATCACATTCGCGAATGAGGTGAGCGCGAGGACACCGAATCTGTGCCATCTCGCGCCAGCTGGCCCGACATATATGGAGGATCTCAATGAGGCGGGCGGTGTCTACGCGGTGATGAATGAGCTGTCCAAGAGGGGGCTCTTAAATCTCGACTGCATGACCGTGACCGGAAAGACGGTGGGCGAGAATATCAAAGATTGCAGGAACCGCAATCCGGAAGTGATTCGTCCGATCGACCATCCGTACAGCGAGACCGGCGGTCTGGCCGTGTTGACGGGAAATCTGGCACCGGACGGCAGTGTGGTCAAGCGCTCCGCCGTGGCGCCTGAGATGCTCGTGCACGAGGGCCCGGCCAGGGTGTTTGAGTGTGAGGAGGACGCCATCGATGCCATCAAGGGCGGCAAAATTGTGGCAGGCGATGTGGTCGTGATCCGCTATGAGGGTCCGAAGGGCGGTCCGGGGATGCGCGAGATGCTCAATCCGACATCGGCGATCGCGGGCATGGGCCTCGGTTCCAGTGTGGCGCTGATCACGGACGGACGCTTCTCAGGCGCGTCGCGCGGCGCTTCCATCGGTCATATATCCCCGGAGGCGGCCGTGGGCGGCCCGATCGCCCTGGTCAATGAGGGGGACATCATCCGGATTGATATTCCGGGGAACAAACTGGAACTGCTGGTCTCTGACGATGAGCTGGCAGCGCGCCGCGCGGCCTGGCAGCCGAGGACGCCGAAGGTCACGACGGGGTACCTCGCGCGGTACGCGGCGATGGTCACCAGCGGCAACAGGGGCGCGATCCTCGAAATTAAGTCATGAGGTTTTAGTCAGGAGGAATGAGTATGCAGTTAACAGGTGCGGAAATCGTTATAGAGTGCCTCAAGGAGCAGGGCGTGGACACTATTTTCGGTTATCCCGGCGGCACAATCTTGAATATCTATGATGAATTATATAAACACAGCCATGAGATTCGCCATATTTTGACGTCGCATGAGCAGGGCGCGGCGCACGCCGCGGACGGTTACGCGCGGGCGACGGGCAAGGTCGGCGTGTGCATGGCCACCAGCGGGCCGGGGGCGACAAACATTGTCACAGGTATTGCCACGGCCTACATGGATTCGGTGCCGGTGGTCGCCATCACGTGCAACGTCGGTGTCAGTTTGCTCGGCAAGGACAGCTTCCAGGAGGTCGATATCAAGGGGATCACCATGCCGATCACAAAGCATAATTATATCGTGAAGGACATCCATGAGCTGGCGGACGCCATCCGCAGCGCCTTCAGGATCGCTCAGACAGGCCGTCCGGGTCCGGTTCTGATCGATATCACCAAGGATGTCACGTCCGATAAAGCGGAGTATGAATATCAGGCGCCGGAGCCGATTGCCCCGCTGACTGAGACTATCCGCGATAAGGATCTCGACGATGCCGTGAATATGATCTCCCACTCCGAGAAGCCGTTTATCTTTGTCGGCGGCGGTGCGGTGCGCGCCAACGCCTACGAGGAGCTGCGCAGATTCGTAGGCAAGGTGCAGGCGCCGGTGACGGATTCCCTGATGGGCAAGGGCGCATTTGACGGCAATGACAGAAATTATACGGGAATGCTCGGCATGCACGGCACCAAGACGTCCAATTACGGCGTCATGGAATGTGACCTGCTGATCGTGGTGGGCGCGCGTTTCTCCGATCGCGACGTGGGCAATCCGAAGACCTTTGCCAATAAGGCGAAGATCATCCATATCGATGTCGACGCGGCCGAGATCAACAAAAATATACATGTCGACTGCAGCATCATCGGCGACGCCAAGGTGGTGCTGCGCCAGCTGACGGCACGGCTTGAGCAGCAGGATCACTCGGAATGGATCGCCCATGTAAACAGTCTGAAGCGGTATTATCCGATGAATTACAATCACGATGTGCTCACGGGCCCGGCCATCATCGAGGCCATCTACAGGGCGACGGACGGTGACGCCATCATCTGTACGGATGTCGGCCAGCACCAGATGTGGGCGGCACAGTATTTCAAATATGACCGGCCGCGCAAGCTGATCACATCCGGGGGTCTGGGAACGATGGGCTTCGGCCTCGGCGCCGCCATCGGCGCGAAGACCGGCTGCCCGGACAAGCTGGTATTTAATATCGCCGGCGACGGATGTTTCCGCATGAATCTCAACGAGGTGGCCACAGCCACCCGATATGATATCCCGATCATCGAGGTCATCATCAATAATCATGTGCTGGGCATGGTCCGCCAGTGGCAGACATTATTCTATGGACAGCGCTATTCAAACACGGTACTCAATGACAAGGTTGATTTTGTCAAGGTCGCCGAGGGATTGGGTGCCACAGCCATGCGCGTGACGACGCTCGATGAGCTCGACGGCGCCATCAAGAGGGCTATCGATCTGAACGCGCCGGTGGTCATTGACTGCATCATCGACAGCGATGACAAGGTGTGGCCGATGGTCGCGCCGGGTGCCTCGATCTCGGAAGCGTTTTCTGACGAGGATATGCGGCTTGTCTGACTAGAAGGAGAAAATCATCATGAGCAGAGTATATAATTTTTCAGCCGGTCCGGCTGTGCTTCCCGAAGAAGTATTGAGAGAGGCCGCCGAGGAGATGCTCGATTACAGAGGCAGCGGCATGTCCGTGATGGAGATGAGCCACCGCTCAGCCGTCTATCAGCAGATCATCGATGAGGCCGAGGCCGATCTGAGGACACTGATGCACATTCCTGATCACTACAAGGTCCTTTTCCTGCAGGGCGGCGCCTCCACCCAGTTCGCGATGGTGCCGATGAATTTCATGAAAAACAGGAAGGCCGGCTATGTGGTGACGGGCCAGTGGGCGAAGAAGGCATTCGCGGAGGCAAAAATCTACGGTGAGGCCGTGGAGCTGGCATCCTCGGCGGACAAAAACTTTAGCTATATTCCCGATTGTTCGGATCTAAAGATCACGGATGACATGGATTATGTCTATATCTGTGAGAATAATACCATCTATGGCACGAAGTTTCGGGAGCTTCCGGATACCAAGGGAAAAGACCTGGTCGCCGATGTATCCTCGTGTTTTCTGTCCGAGCCGGTCGATGTGTCCAAATATGCCATGCTTTTTGCGGGTGCGCAGAAGAATGTCGGCCCGGCAGGGGTCGTGATCGCTGTCATCCGGGAGGATCTGATCACGGATGATGTGCTTCCGGGGACACCGACCATGCTCAGATATAAAATTCACGCCGATAACGGCTCCATGTATAACACGCCGCCGGCCTACGGCATTTATATCTGTGGCAAAGTATTCAAGTGGCTGCTGGGGACCGGCGGGTTAAAGGAGCGCCAAAAGATCAACGAGCACAAGGCGAAAATTCTCTATGACTATCTTGACGAGAGCAGGCTTTTCTCCGGCACGGTCGAGAAGGACAGCCGCTCGCTGATGAATGTCCCGTTTGTGACGGGCGACAAAGATTTAGATGCACTCTTTGTCAGAGAGGCGAAGGCGGCGGGCTTTGAGAACCTCAAAGGCCACCGCACGGTGGGCGGCATGCGCGCGAGTATTTACAATGCCATGCCGGTCGCCGGCGTGCAGGCTCTGGTTGATTTTATGGAGAAGTTCGAAGAGGTGCATCATGTATAAAATCCATTGTTTGAATCCGATCTCCGGCATCGGCCTTGAGCGGCTGGTGGGCGGCTATGAAATGACAGACAATTTTGAGACGGCGGACGCGGTGCTGGTGCGCAGCGCCGCCATGCATGATCTGGAGCTGTCGGACAATCTGAAGGCCGTGGCCAGGGCGGGCGCGGGCGTCAATAATATCCCCCTTGAGAAGTGCGCGGGGAAGGGCATTGTCGTTTTTAATACACCGGGCGCGAACGCAAACGGCGTTAAGGAGGCGGTGATCACCGGGCTTCTGCTGTCCGCGAGGGATTATATCGGCGGCATCGCGTGGGTCAAATCCGCCAGAGACGACGCCGATATCGCCAAGACGACAGAAAAACAAAAGAAAAAATTTGCGGGCACGGAGATTCAGGGCAAAAAGATCGGTGTGATCGGCCTCGGCGCCATCGGCGTGCTGGTGGCGAATACCTGTGATAAGCTGGGCATGGAGGTGTACGGCTATGATCCGTTTATCTCCCTGCAGGCCGCATGGAATCTCTCCAGAAATGTCAGGCATATCAGCAATGTGGATGATATCTACGCGTCGTGCGATTATATCACGATCCATGTGCCACTGACGGATGGCACCCGCAGGATGATCAATGCCGAAGCCATCGCAAAAATGCAGGATCACGCGGTCATTCTCAATTTCGCCAGAGATCTTCTGGTGGATGAGGCGGCGGTCGCCGAGGCGCTGAGGGCCGGCAGGATCAGGAAGTATGTCAGTGATTTTCCAAATCCGCTGACGGCCAATCTAGAGGATGCCATCGTCATCCCGCATCTCGGCGCCTCCACGGAGGAATCCGAGGATAACTGCGCGATCATGGCCTGCGACGAGCTGATGGATTATCTCGAAAACGGCAATATCAGAAATTCCGTCAACTATCCGGACTGCGACATGGGCAGATGTCCATCGGAGGGGCGCATCTCTGTCTGTCATAAGAATATACCAAATATGATCGCTCAGTTTACGGCCGTGTGCGCGAAGGACAATATCAATATCAATGATCTGACCAACAAGAGCCGCGGCGAGTGGGCCTATACGATGATGGATTTGTCGACGTCCGTGCCTGAGAATTTCGTCAGGGATATCGAGGCGGTCAGCGGCGTCGTCAAAGTCAGGGTGATCAAATAGTGACGACAGATGGCGGGAGAATTTGTCGTCACCTGTCATTGATGAAAATGATATCAGGATGCTGCGTCGCGCTGTACGGCAGCATCCTTTCCTCTTTTTTTGACGCGCTTTCGTGCGTCATCAAGGTAGATTTGGAAATGGAGAATTTATGGCAAAAATCAGACCTTTCAGGGCATGGCGCCCGGCGCCGCGCTACGCGCCGTTGACGGCGGCGCTTCCCTATGACGTTTACAGCAGCGATGAGGCGCGCGAGAAAGTCAGGGACGCGCCGCTTTCCTTCTTGAATATTGATCGGGCGGAGACACAGTTTGCACCGGGCACCAATATCTACAGCGACGCGGTCTATGAGAAGGCCAGTGCGCTGCTTCGCGATCAGATGGCGTCGGGCATCTATATCCAGGAGCGTCGGCCCTGTTATTACCTCTATGAGCTGGCTTTGGACGGACATGTCCAGGATGGGCTTGTGGCTTGCGTATCTGTCGATGACTATGTGGACGGCACAATTAAAAAGCATGAAAAGACGCTTCCGCCGAAGGAAGTGGATCGAATCCGCCACATTGACGCCTGCAGTGCGCAGACGGGCCCTGTCTTTCTGGCTTATCACCACACAGAAGATTTGCATCGGCTGGCCGATGACGTCAAGCGGACGGCGCCGATCTATGATTTTGTGACGGACGACCGTGTGCGGCAGCGCTGCTGGCGCATCGGCGATGATGCGCTGATTCAGGTGTTGACAGAAAATTTTGCGAATATCGGGTCACTCTATATTGCGGACGGGCATCACCGCGCGGCCAGCGCGGCCAGAGTATGCCTGATGCGGCGCGCGGCGCATCAGGGGTATGATGGCAGCGAGGAATTCAACAGCTTTCTGGCCGTTTTGTTTCCGGATAACCAGCTGCATATATTGCCTTATCACAGAGCCGTGAGAGACTTAAACGGCCACACGCCGGAGAGCTTTCTTAAGAGGGTCGGGCAGGACTTTTTTGTGGAACCCTCGGACAGCCCTGTGATGCCGGAAAAACCCTATGTATATGGCTGCTATCTGGATGGCCGGTGGTACCGGCTGACGCTCAAGACGCCGGATGTGCCGCGGGGAACGGTGGAGCGGCTGGATGTGTCCGTGCTGCAGGATCTGGTGCTGGCGCCAATCCTGGGCGTGGAACATCCGTCAACAGACCCACACATTGCCTTTGTGGGCGGTGTGCGAGACCCTTTAAAATTGGAGCAGTGCTGCCAAAATGGGATGGCCGTGGCATTTTCATTATTTCCAGTCTCGATCGGCCAGCTGTTTGACACGGCGGACGCGGGACTCTTGATGCCGCCGAAATCGACATGGTTTGAGCCGAAGCTGCGGTCCGGCCTGTTTATCCATGAGATCGAGCGGTGAGGGGGAAGTCATGTACAGTTACTCATTCACTGAATGGCTGTTGTTTTTTTATATCTATTGTTTTTTCGGCTGGTGCATCGAGTCGGCCTATGTGTCGCTGAAGGAGAAGCATTTTGTCAACAGAGGGTTTCTGCATTTGCCATTGCTGCCGCTCTACGGCTCAGGCGCTGTCGTTATTTTGATCTCCACGATACCGGTACGTGCACACATCGCATTGGTATTTATTTTTGGAATGGTC
>CAYRDY010000009.1:15370-29185 GCA_964423195.1 uncultured Catenibacillus sp.
GGATAGTGATGGAAGCTATTTTTAAAGTGCGCTACTGGGATTACAGCAATCAAAAATTCAATTATAAGGGTTATATCTGTCTTGGAACTTCGCTCTCATGGGGCGCTCTGGCGGTTTTGCTGGTTGAAGTGCTGCATAAGCCGATTGAACGATTTGTCCTTCGCTTTCACCCTGTACTGAAATTGAGCCTGGCGATTGTGATCTCTATATTTTTTGTCGCCGATGTCGTTGTTTCTGTCAAAGCGGCATGGGATCTGCGCAGACTGCTGGAACGCGCTGCAGAATTGAAAAAACGCGTGGAGGAAATGACGCAGAAGCTGGCCGAGGCTGCCGAAGTGCGGAAAGAGCAGCTCGGGGCTGCCGCGGCGGAGCGGCGAGAGCAGCGCGAGACTGCCATGGTAGAACGGCGAGAGCAGCTTGGGGCTGCTGTGGCGAAAAGGCGGGAACAGCTGGAAAAACTGCGCGCCGAACAGCGGGCAAACCTTGAGCATGTTAATTTTTCTGTCCGATCGAAGCTGAAAGGCAATCCGGGCGCAGTTTCAAAGAAATACGGAAGTGCACTTTCTGAATTGAAAGAAAGGGTGCTCACGAAAAAAAAGTAGAGAAAAAATGCAGCCGGACAGACCTGTTCATGAGCGGCCGATTTCTGTAATTTTCGGCATAGGTTCGCTTTACTTCATGGCTTTGCAGTGCTATACTAAGTCAGTGGTGGGAAATTTGTCTTGAAAGATTGGAAGTTGCCGCAAAAGCATGGACACGTTTTGCGCATATGATTTTGAGACAGTTTCTGAGCAAGCTGATGCAGGAGGTTATTTATGTACAACAAATTGTATCCATATATGCAATGGCCCGAGATCGAGGCGCTTGCGTATTCTGAGCACAACCGGCCACACAATATACTGGGGCAGCATCTCACGTCGGACGGTCTGCTGATCGCGGCCTATCTGCCCACGGCCAGCGAGGTCTCGCTTAGGGATGTGCACAAAAAAGAGATCACACCGATGGTCAAGATGGACGACTGCGGCTATTTTGCCGTCCTGATCGATTCTGAGAGAGAGATCACCTATAAGTTGATCGTCACCTATACGGACGGCAGCACGGCGGAATTTTATGACCCTTACGCCTTTGACAATCTGATCGACGCGGATGAGATCTCCAGGTTTAATGCCGGTATCAATTATGAGATTTATAAAATATTGGGCGCGCATCCGCGGCGGATCAACGGCGTGGACGGCGTGATGTTCGCGGTGTGGGCGCCGGAGGCCGTTCGCGTGAGTGTAGTCGGCGATTTTAATATGTGGGACGGCCGGCGCCATCCGATGCAGTGTCTCGGCGAGAGTGGCCTGCATGAATTGTTTATTCCGGGGCTGAAGGCGCTGGAGAAATACAAATTTGAGATTAAGGTCAAGCACCAGGACACGGTGATGCTCAAGGCTGATCCATACGCGACATACAGTGAGCTGCGCCCGAATACGGCTTCCATCGTCTACGATATCAATAAATATCAGTGGCACGACAGCCAATGGATACGAAAGCGCAGAAAAAATACGGACGTTGACCGGCCGATGAATATTTACGAGGTGCATCTGGGCGGATTCAAGCGGCCGGATGAGGCGGACGGCAGACTGTTCTACAATTACCGTGAACTTGCCGTGATGATCACGGATTATGTTACGGACATGGGCTACACCCATGTGGAATTAATGCCGGTGATGGAACATCCGCTGGACGCCTCCTGGGGCTATCAGGTGACAGGGTACTACGCGCCGACTTCCAGGTACGGCACACCGGATGATTTTATGTATATGATGGATTATTTTCATCAGCATGAGATCGGCGTCATCCTGGACTGGGTGCCGGCACATTTTCCGCGGGATATTTACGGACTTGCCGATTTTGACGGCAGCTGCGTCTACGAACATAAGGATCCGCGCCAGGGCTCACATCCGCACTGGGGCACGAAGATCTTTAACTACGGCAGGCCGGAGGTCTCCAACTTCCTGATCGCCAACGCCCTCTACTGGGTGGAGAAGTTTCACGCCGATGGCATCCGCATGGACGCGGTGGCCTCCATGCTTTACCTTGATTACGGCACAAACGACGGCGAGTGGGTCGCCAATATGTACGGCGGAAAGGAGAATCTGGAGGCGGTCGAGTTTTTAAAGCACTTAAACTCCATCATGTCCAAGCGAAATCCAGGCGTGATGATGATCGCCGAGGAATCCACGGCGTGGGCGGGCGTGACCAGACCGGCCGAGGAGAACGGCCTGGGCTTCAATTACAAGTGGAACATGGGCTGGATGAATGATTTTCTCAGATATATGCAGCTTGACCCGATCTACAGAAGCTACCATTATAATGAGCTTCTGTTCAGCATGATCTATGCCTACAGCGAACATTTCATTCTGGTGCTGTCCCATGACGAGGTCGTCCACGGCAAGGGCTCGATGATCGGCAAAATGCCGGGCGCGTATGACGACAAGTTTTCCAATCTGCGCCTTGCCTACGGCTATATGATGGGACACCCCGGCAAGAAACTTTTGTTTATGGGGCAGGAGTTCGCCCAGTTCGTGGAGTTCAATGAAAACAAGAGCCTTGAGTGGTTTATGCTCGAAAACGAGCGCCATCAGCAGATGCAGAACTATGTCCGCGATTTGAATCACCTTTATCTGGACTATCTGGCATTTTACAGGCTGGATTCCTATCCGGAGGGCTTTGAGTGGATCAACTGTATCTCACCTGAGGAGAGTATCGTTTCTTTCGTGCGCCGCACGGAGAAGGACGATGAGACGATCCTCATGATCTGCAATTTTACGCCGGTGGTGCGCGAGGATCATATGGTCGGCGTGCCTTTTAAGGGTAAATTTAAGGAGATATTAAACAGCGATGCCGTCAAGTACGGCGGCAGGGGAAATGTCAATCCGCGTCTGAAACAGTCGAAGGCCATTCCTTGTGACGGATACGAAAACTCCATCACCATCACAGTGCCGCCACTGGGCTGTGCCGTATTTACATGCACAAAGATTGATGATGCCAAGAAGCCAGCCAGGCGCGCGAGCAAGACCAGCACCGAGACTTCGGCGGAGACGACGGTCACAAAGGCAGCGCGCGGCGCGCAGACCGACCAGATGAAAGAGCAAACCGAGGCGGCGGACCCGGTTGAGCCGTGAGAGATAGCAGGTAGGTGATTGAAATGTCTGTTGGCAGTCTGTTTGTCCGTTTGGAAGCATCGGCGGAGAGCATTTTGTCTGAGATGCCCGAAATGTCTGAGGTGATTGATGAAGTCAATTCGGCGGAGAGTGCCGGCGGACGCCTGGAAGTGATTCTGACGGCGATATACGACAAACTCTGCGAGCTGGGCAGCAATCTTCTCTCGGCGGTTATCGTCGGAATCATCGGCTGGTATCTGGTCAAACTGATGATCAGGGCGTGCAAAAAATTATTGACGAAGACGAAGCTGGAGCATGCGATCGTCGATTTCCTGATGTCGATCATCCGCGTCTTTCTGCGGATCGTTCTCGTCGTTATCGTCGCCACCACGCTCGGCTTTGAGATGTCGTCGTTTGTGGCTCTGATCGCCTCGGCCGGCCTGGCCATCAGCCTGGCGCTGCAGGGGTGCCTGACAAATTTCGCCGGCGGCTTGCTGATTCTCGCGACAAAACCGTTCGTCGTGGGCGACTATATCATTGACGGCGGCGGCAATGAGGGCAAGGTCACTTCCATCGATATTATCTATACGCACCTTTTGACGCCGGACAATTGCGCTGTGGTCATACCCAACGGCACACTGGCCAATTCGGTGATCACCAATACCACCAGAGAGGCAGTGCGGCGCGTTGACTTTCAGGTGTCGATCGATTACAGTGAGGATATCGAGAGGGTTCGGCTGCTGCTTGAGGCGGAGGCCAGGAAAAACAGATATGTCCTGCAGGATCACGAGATCCGCTCTTTTGTCAACAAATTTGATCCGAGCGCGATCGACATGACACTGCGCGCCTGGGTGAAATCCGAGGATTACTGGGATCTGAAATTTGAGATGTCCGAGCAGATTAAAAAAACCTTTGACGCGAATGATATTGTGATCCCTTATGAAAAACTGGACGTCAATATCGCCGCTGATCACAGCGGTGAGGATCAAGAGGAGACCGAGAAAAAAGAAAAATTTCCGACGACCCGTCAACGGATCAGACAGGGACGGATGTCGTCGCGTCAGAAAAATAAGTAAACCGCGGCTTGCGTTTGCCTTTATGTCAGCGCACCGCGCGGGCATCCTATGAAGATTTGCCCTTCATGCCCTCTGTCTGCCGCATACTGTCCGCGGCGGACAGAGGGTATCTTTCTTTGTTGGTCAGAGCCTTTCTTATGTGGGAGGTTTCCGCTCTTCCTTTTGTGTGTTTTCCCGGAGCAGAGATCGGATATAGCGGATCGTCTCTTTTTTCTGAGACTTTGTGAGCCTCTGATAGAGGTCAAAAAGCAGCTGAAGATCCTTTGCCGATTCCGTGTCATCTGTGCCGTCACAGCCGCAGAAGAACTGTGAGAGGGATATCTTGTAGGCACGGCAGAAGCGCTCCAGAGTAACCAGGGTGGGACTGTTGTCGCGCTTGACCAGATTTGAGATCGCGGACTGTGAGACCCCAGATTCCTGGGACAGGCGATAGTATGACCAACCCCTCTGCCGGTTCAACTGCTCTATCCTTTGAATAATATCCACAATGAATCATCCTCCTGATCCTATTGTGCGACACTTCACATGGATATACTCAGTATAGAGATGTAAAGTATACGACATAGTTTTGGAGTATCCATTGTCTGTGCAAACCAACCGCTTCCTCAAGCATAAAAGGATTTCAAAAAGCTGTCAAGGGGTCAATTTTGTTCCAGATATTTTTTACAGAGATCGATGAATTCCCGCATGGCGCTCATGCCCGGTGCCCCGGCGGTCCTCCGCCCGTCGACGCAGGCGCGCAGCGAGATCGCCTCATAGATATCCGCCTCAAAGACAGGAGAGACCGCCTGGAATTCTTCGAGACTCAGATCATCGAGCGCCACATTTTTATCGATGCAGTAGAGAATCAGCCGGCCGATGATGCCGTGCGCGTCTCTGAACGGCACACCGTGTCTCACCAGATAGTCCGCCGCGTCCGTGGCGTTGGTGAAGCCGCCCCTGGCGCTGTCGGCCATGCGGGATTTATTGACTTTCATCGTCGAGATCATGCCGTTAAAGAGGCCAAGGCAGCCCTTGACCGTATCGATGGCGTCAAAGGTCAGCTCCTTATCCTCCTGCATATCCTTGTTGTAGGCCAGCGGCAGGCTCTTCATGGTGGTGAGGATGGCAATCAGCGCTCCGTAGACGCGTCCGGTCTTGCCGCGGATCAGCTCGGCGATATCCGGGTTCTTTTTCTGCGGCATGATCGAACTGCCGGTCGCGTAGGCGTCGTCCAGCTCGATGAACTGATATTCATTGGTGTTCCAGATAATGATCTCCTCGCAGAAGCGGCTCAGATGCATCATGATCGTGGACAGAGCGCTCAAAAATTCAATGATATAATCCCTGTCGGACACGGAATCCATACTGTTGAGGGTCGGGCCGTCAAATCCGAGCAGATTAGCCGTCAGCGACCGGTCCAGCGGATAAGTCGTTCCCGCCAGCGCGCCGGCGCCCAGCGGGCTATAGTTCATGCGCCTGTAAATATCGGCAAGGCGGCCGCGGTCGCGCCTGAACATTTCAAAATAGGCGCCCAGATGATGCGCGAGCGTCACCGGCTGGGCCTTCTGCAGGTGGGTAAAGCCCGGCATATAAGTCTCGATATGCGCCTCCATCAAGTGCAGCAACGTCTCCAGCAATTCCCTGAGCAGCCGATCGGTCTCCAGGATCTCATCGCGCGTGTAGAGCTTCATATCCAGGGCGACCTGGTCGTTGCGGCTGCGCCCGGTGTGCAGTTTCTTGCCGACATCGCCGATGCGGGCGATGAGCTCCGCCTCGACAAAGCTGTGGATATCCTCGGTCGTCTCGTCGATCGCGAGCGTGCCGTCTGTGATCTCGGATTTGATCTCTTTGAGCGCTCGAATGATCGCATCCCGTTCCTCATCCGTGATCACCTGCTGCGCCGCGAGCATCGTCACATGGGCGATGCTGCCCTCGATGTCCTGCCTGTAAAACTTTCTGTCAAAAGAAATCGATGCGTTAAAATTGTGGACAAGCTGATCGGTTGCTTTTGTGAAACGTCCGCCCCAGAGTTTCATGGGCATCCCCCTCTTTCCTTAATCTTTTGCGTGTTTTGGGCAAAAAATGCCTGTGTGTCCGTACCAATTTTAAATCTTAAATCATAAAAATGTCCTTGTCAATGTGATTTTCGGCCCCGAAAAATTTGCGTCGGTTTTCGGCTGGTTTGCGCCGGGCATTTTGCCCGCATTTTGCGCGTTTCAAAAAAGATGTTTACAATCCCATGCCTCTGTGCTATAATAGCACGGTATGAGTGAACCCCTCGCCGGGATCCGGGATGCTCCACCCCTTTCTCAGCGACGGGCATTTTATCAAAAACAGGAGGATTTTTACAATGGTTACATCTGAGATGAAGAGAGAGATCGTCGCCAAATACGGTCGGTCACCGGAGGACACCGGCTCGCCGGAGGTTCAGATCGCCATATTGTCAGCGCGCATCGCTGATCTGACGGAGCATCTGAAGGTTCACAAGAAAGACCATCATTCCAGGCGTGGCCTGCTCAAGATGGTTGGCCAGCGGCGTGGCCTGCTCGATTATCTGAAGAGGACTGATATCGCGAGATACAGAGCTATCATTGAGAAGCTGGGCTTAAGACGGTAATTGCTGATCTATGGGTGGGGATTATTCTCCACCCATTTTCAGAGTGCTTTGATCTGTATTTATGATTTC
Organism: uncultured Catenibacillus sp.; assembly: GCA_964423195.1. Taxonomy (GTDB): domain Bacteria; phylum Bacillota; class Clostridia; order Lachnospirales; family Lachnospiraceae; genus CAKRHR01. The sequence continues at coordinate 22,264 of CAYRDY010000009.1, forward strand.
AAAGGGAGCCAAATCTGCCGAGACCACTGAAAAGCGCATCTAGAGCTGGCAGATGTGTTTTTCAGTAGTTTCGGAGGGTTCCCTTTAAAAATAATATATAAAGGAGAATTCATATGGCTAGAGATTACAAGAGTTACAGTATGGAGCTCGCCGGACGGACACTGACCGTGGATGTCGGCCGCGTGGCGGCTCAGGCAAACGGCGCTGTCCTGATGCATTACGGCGACACGACCGTCTTATCGACGGCGACATCATCGGACAAGCCGAGGGAGGGCATCGACTTCTTCCCGCTCAGCGTGGAGTACAATGAGAAGCTCTACGCGGTGGGCAAGATTCCGGGCGGATTCAATAAGCGCGAGGGCAAGCCGTCGGAGAACGCGGTTCTGACCGACCGTGTCATCGACCGGCCGATGCGGCCGCTCTTTCCAAAGGATTACCGCAACGATGTGACCTTAGAGTCGCTCGTCTTGTCTGTGGATCAGGACTGCTCGCCGGAGCTGACAGCGATGCTCGGTTCCGCGATCGCGGTTTCGATTTCCGACATCCCGTTTGACGGGCCGTGCGCCTCCACGCAGGTCGGTCTGGTGAACGGTGAATTTGTATTTAATCCGACGGCGGATCAGAAAGCGGTGTCTGATCTGGCGCTGACGGTGGCGTCGACCAGGGACAAGGTGATCATGATCGAGGCCGGCGCCAATGAAGTGCCGGAGGAGACGATGATCAATGCCATCTTTGCCGCTGACGATGTCAATAAAGAGATCATCGCCTTTATCGACAGGATCGTGGCGGAGTGCGGCAAGCCAAAGCACGAATATGAGAGTTTTGCCGTTCCGGAGGCCCTCATGACGGCCATCCAGGAGATCATCCCGGCGGAGGAGATGGAGGCGGCGGTCTTCACCGATGACAAGCAGACCAGAGACGCCAATATCAAAGCGATTCAGACGAGGCTGGAGGAGCATTTCGAGGACAATGAGGACTGGCTGCCGCGCGTCGGCGATGCGCTCTATCAGTATCAGAAAAAGACCGTGCGCAAGATGATTCTAAAGGATCACAAGCGCCCGGACGGCCGCGCCATCGATCAGATCCGGCCGCTCGACGCGGAGGTCGACCTGATTCCGAGAGTTCACGGTTCCGCCATGTTTACCAGAGGGCAGACGCAGATCTGCAATATCACCACACTGGCGCCGCTCTCCGACGCCCAGCGGGTGGATGGGCTTGATGAGGCGGAGACATCCAAGAGATATATGCATCATTACAACTTTCCATCCTATTCGGTCGGAGAGACCAGACCGTCCAGAGGTCCGGGACGCCGCGAGATTGGTCATGGGGCGCTCGCTGAGCGCGCCCTGCTTCCGGTGCTGCCGAGCGAGGAAGAATTTCCGTATGCGATCCGTTCCGTATCTGAGACCTTTGAGTCCAACGGCTCCACCTCACAGGCCAGTGTCTGCGCATCCTGTATGTCGCTGATGGCCGCCGGCGTGCCGATCAAGGCGATGGTCGCCGGTATCTCCTGCGGTCTGGTGACCGGGGATTCCGATGATGATTATATTGTGCTGACAGACATCCAGGGCCTTGAGGATTTCTTTGGCGACATGGACTTTAAGGTGGCCGGCACCCACAAGGGGATCACGGCGATCCAGATGGATATCAAGATCCACGGTCTGACCCGTCGGATCATCGAGGAGGCGATTGCCCGCACCAGGACGGCCAGACTTTACATCATGGATGAGGTCATGAGCAAGGCGATTGCCGAGCCGAGAAAAGAGGTCGGCAAGTACGCGCCGAAGATCACCCAGATCACCATCGACCCTGAAAAAATCGGCGATGTCATCGGACAGAAGGGCAAGGTCATCAACCAGATTATCGCCGAGACGGATGTGCGCATTGATATCTCCGAGGATGGCCGTGTGGATATCTGCGGCATAAATAAGGAAAATATCGAGAAAGCGATCGAGATCATTCAGATGATCGTCACGGACTTCGAGGAGGGCAAGATATACGAGGGCAAGGTCGTCAGTATCAAGGAATTCGGCGCTTTCCTCGAATTCGCGCCGGGCAAGGAGGGGATGGTACACATCTCCAGGCTGGCCTCCAGGCGTGTCGAACATGTCGAGGAGATCCTTCACATGGGCGATATCGTCAAGGTCAGATGCATGGGCAAGGACAAGATGGGTCGTGTCAGCTTCAGCTTGAAGGACGCGATGCCGAGAGAGGATCACCCGCATGATGAGCGTCCGCGCGACGAGCGCCGGGGTCGAAAAGAGAGAAACCATAAAGGCCAGGCGCCAAGCAAATAAAGACAGGGCGGCGGGAATCAAAGGTGCCACTCGTAAATAGAATGGAATGACGAAACGCATCGTGTGCTATAGACAAAAGAAAGGGCTGTGAAATTTTAATCATTCACAGCCCTTCGCTGTCTCAGAGTTTAACCATCTGCGGTTTTCTGTTTTTGTAGACGGCATAATATCTAAAGCCCAGATCCTGCAGAATGTCTTCAGTCTCCTTAAATCCGAAGGCAATGTGCCGCGGATCATGCGCGTCCGAGCCAATGGTAATCAGCTCGCCGCCCATCGCCTTAAACGCGCGCAGGACATCCATCTGCGGGTGCGGCTGGCCTAGACCTTCCCTAAAGCCACCCGTGTTGACCTCAAGCGCCTTGCCGGAGTCGATGATGGCGCGCAGCGCTGGCCGAAGGAATGCCTCATATTTTTCATAGGTATAATTCCGGTTTTGATTTGGCCCGTAGCGGACGACATAGTCGATGTGCCCGTAAGTGTCAAAATTTTTGAAAGCGGCAATATTCTCCGGGATTGTCTGAAAATAACCGCTGTAGGCCTCAAATTCTGTCTTGCCCTCAAAGAAAATAGGATCATAGGGATCCAGACCGTCGACCAGATGTGTCGACATAATCACAAAATCAAAGGGTTCACTGTCAATGAGCGCCTGGCAGCGGGGCGCAAGGTAGGGCATCATTCCGATTTCGATGCCAAAGCGCAGCTCAATGTCGGACGCGTATCTGTCCCTGAGTTTAAGAAAACATTGTCTGTATGCGTCTGTGTCCAGAAGGAAGTCGATGCCGTCCTCCTGCGCGGGGTAGTCATAGTCTAAATGTTCTGTAAAACACATGGTTTTCAGGCCGCGCGCCAGCGCTGATTGGATCATCGATTCCATCGGCGCGACCGAATCGCCGGAAAAAGAGGTGTGCAGATGGCAGTCCGCGGTGATCATCGAATTAGCCCCCATTCTTTCCGCTTTCTTGATGCACTTTTGTGCGTCGTCAAGGTAGATTTGGAAGTTTACTTCCCTGCATATTTTAACGCAGATGGCTTATAAAAATCAATAAAAAAAAGAGATGTTTGCCGATGTTATCTATCCAGAATGCGCAAAAATGAAATAGTTACTGAATTTACTTGAATTTCACGGGGAAATTATGTATGATAGAGTCGTAAAAAGTTAAGCAGTGCGGCTTAAAAAACACTTTTAGGAGGAATTAAAAATATGGCAGTAAAAGTAGCAATCAATGGTTTTGGACGTATCGGCCGTCTGGCTTTCAGACAGATGTTCGGTGCGGAGGGTTATGATGTTGTTGCGATCAACGATCTGACAAAGCCTTCGATGTTGGCTGATCTTCTGAAGTATGATACGGCGCAGGGCGGATATTGCGGCAAGATCGGTGAGCATCTCCACACGGTCGAGTCTGACGACGAGGCAAATACGCTGACGGTGGACGGCAAGACCCTGACGATTTACAAGGAGTCAGACGCTTCCAAGCTCCCATGGGGAGAGATCGGCGTGGACGTCGTCCTCGAATGTACCGGTTTCTATACGTCAAAGGCCAAATCACAGGCGCATATTGACGCGGGCGCAAAGAAGGTTGTGATCTCCGCACCTGCAGGCAACGATCTGCCGACGATCGTTTACAGTGTCAACGAGAAGACGCTGACCAAAGAGGACACGATCATTTCCGCCGCTTCCTGTACGACAAACTGCCTGGCGCCAATGGCCAAGACACTGAATGATTATGCACCGATCCAGAGCGGAATCATGCAGACGATCCATGCCTACACGGGCGATCAGATGATTCTCGACGGACCGCACAGAAAGGGCGATCTGAGACGCGCGAGAGCGGGCGCTGCCAATATTGTCCCGAATTCAACCGGCGCTGCCAAGGCGATCGGCCTCGTCATCCCTGAGCTGAACGGCAAACTGATCGGCGCGGCACAGCGTGTTCCGGTCGTGACAGGTTCCACCACGATCCTCACCGCGGTTGTCAAGGGCACAGACGTGACGGTTGAGGGTGTCAACGCCGCGATGAAAGCTGCCGCTTCCGAATCCTTTGGCTACAATACAGAGCCGATCGTTTCCTCAGACGTGATCGGCATGAGGTACGGCTCACTGTTTGACGCCACTCAGACAATGGTTTCCAAGATTTCCGATGATCTCTATGAGGTGCAGGTCGTCTCATGGTATGACAATGAGAATTCTTACACGAGCCAGATGGTCAGGACAATCAAATATTTTGCGGAATTAGCATAATAATGACCTGTTTGGGTCCGGTCTTTTGGGCCGGACCTTTCTTTATTTTTTTCAGGAGGAATAAAAATGCTCAACAAAAAATCAGTCGATGATATCAACGTCAAGGGGCAGCGCGTGCTGGTTCGGTGCGACTTTAATGTACCTCTGAAGGATGGAAAGATTACCGATGAGAACCGTCTGGTGGCGGCGCTTCCGACCATCAGAAAGCTGATCGCCGACGGCGGAAAAGTGATCCTCTGTTCCCACCTGGGCAAGCCAAAGGGTGAGCCGAGACCTGAGCTTACGCTGGCGCCGGTGGCCGCAAGGCTCTCGGAGCTTCTGGGTCAGGAGGTGAAGTTTGCCGCTGACGCGGAGGTGGTCGGCCCGAATGCCAGAGCCGCTGTCGATGCGATGCGCGACGGTGATGTGATTTTGCTTGAAAATACCCGCTACAGAAAAGAGGAGACCAAAAACGGCGAGGCGTTCAGCGCAGAGCTGGCGAGCCTCTGCGATGTTTTTGTCGATGACGCCTTCGGCACCGCGCACAGGGCGCATTGTTCCAATGTGGGTGTGACGCAGTATGTCGACACCTCGGTCGTCGGCTATCTGATGCAGAAGGAGATCGATTTCCTCGGAAATGCCGTTGAGCATCCGGTGCGCCCGTTTGTGGCCATCTTGGGCGGCGCAAAGGTGGCGGATAAGCTGAATGTGATCTCAAATCTGCTTGAAAAATGCGATACACTGATCATCGGCGGCGGAATGGCTTATACGTTTTTGAAAGCGCGGGGCTGCGAAGTCGGCACCTCGCTCGTCGATGATACGAAGATCGACTATTGCAGAGAGATGATCGAAAAGGCCGAGAAGCTCGGCAAGAAGCTCCTGCTCCCGGTGGACACGACCATCACCAGGGATTTCCCTGTGCCGATCGATGCCGAGATTGAGGTCGCGGTTGTGCCTTCAAACGAGATTCCGGCGGATATGATGGGGCTTGATATCGGCACTGAGACGGCCAAGCTCTACGCGGATGCCGTCAAGAGCGCCAAGACGGTCGTCTGGAACGGACCGATGGGCGTGTTTGAAAATCCGATCCTTGCCAAGGGGACAATCGCGGTGGCACAGGCGCTGGCTGAGACGGACGCGACTACGATCATCGGCGGCGGCGATTCTGCGGCGGCTGTCAACCGGCTCGGATTCGGCGATAAGATGACCCACATCTCCACGGGCGGCGGCGCCTCCCTCGAATTCCTTGAGGGCAAGGAACTGCCGGGTGTAGCTGCCGCAAATGACCGATAGCACTTAGCGATTGGCAAGCGCAGCGCAGACAGAGCTTAGTGCGAGGTCGTTCGCGAACCTTAACGAGCGTGAAACGCGAGTTTAGTTGAGCGAACATACACGTAAGGCACTTAGCGATTGGCAAGCGCAGCGCAGACAGAGCTTAGTGCGAGGTCGTTCGCGAACCTTAACGAGCGTGAATTTTTATTAAAATAGATTTCGGAGGAATAAATAATGCGTAAGAAAATCATTGCCGGCAACTGGAAAATGAACAAGACGCCGGATGAGGCCGTTGCCTTAGTCAACGAGTTAAAACCATTGGTCGCCAATGACGCGGTGGATGTCGTCTTCTGCGTTCCGGCGATCGACATCATTCCTTGTGTGGCGGCTGCAAAGGGCACGAATATCCATATCGGCGCCCAAAATATGTATTTTCAGGAATCCGGCGCTTATACCGGTGAGGTTGCGCCGAAGATGCTGACGGAGGCCGGTGTAGAATATGTGATCATCGGCCACTCGGAGAGGCGTGAGTATTTTGCCGAATCGGACGAGACAGTCAATAAAAAAGTCCTCAAGGCATTTGAGCACGGCCTGACCCCGATTATCTGCTGCGGCGAGACTCTGACCCAGAGGGAGCAGGGGATCACCATCGATTGGGTGCGCCAGCAGGTCAAGATCGCTTTCTTAGGTGTCACGGCGGATCAGGCGAAGACGGCTGTGATTGCCTATGAGCCGATCTGGGCCATCGGCACGGGCAAGGTCGCGACATCCGCTCAGGCGCAGGAAGTGTGCGCGGCCATCCGCGCCTGCATCGGTGAAATCTATGACGAGGCGACCGCTGCGGCGATCCGCATTCAGTATGGCGGCAGCGTTTCCGGCGCCAGCGCACCGGAACTGTTCTCCATGCCGGATATCGACGGCGGCCTGGTGGGCGGCGCCAGCCTAAAGCCTGACTTTGGGAAGATCGTGAATTACGATAAATAGGCTGGATATCCGGACATCACATGCAGAGTTTATCATTTGAATAGACCGGATATCCGGACATCACCCGCAGAGATTATCGTTTGAAAAATGTGAAGAAAGCGCTTCGGTTGTGGGAAACCATGGCCGGGGTGCTTTTTTGATATGTGTGGAG
>CAYRDY010000009.1:29285-31913 GCA_964423195.1 uncultured Catenibacillus sp.
CGGTGCTTTTTTGATATGCATGGAGAAGCCGGAATCAAAGTGCCTTTTTTGATATGTAAGGAGAGAAATAGATGAACATGAGCGACCATTTGATATTTGATCCTGACATTTATACTGTGCAATCCTGTGAATTGGACGGATATCACGTTGTGTACAGGGCGTTTGAAAATTTAAATTATTGCAGCCATCCGTTGGATGATATTCAAAAAATGAATATTTTTGTCCCGGAGGCTTATTACCATGGCGAGCGCATCAATGGCTATGACCTCCAGACGGCGCCGATTTTCGCGCAAAATACAGTAGGCGGCTATATGCCGGGACCTCCGGGCGTTCCAGGGAGAAGTTCGTATGGTACGGGAAACGCGATTTTCAGTGCGCTGCGCCATGGCTATGTCGTCGCGGCCGCTGGTGTGCGCGGGCGTTCGACAGGCATAGAATCAAAAAACGACATGTCCGGTTATTCGCCGGAAGCGCTGAGGCGGGCCAAGGGTAAAATGCTTGGCAAAGCGCCGGCCATGATCGTCGATATGAAAGCGGCCATCCGTTACCTCAGGCATAACAGAGACGTGATACCGGGTGATACCGAGCACATCATTACCAATGGCACCAGTGCAGGCGGCGCTCTCTCCGCGCTTGCCGGAGCCACAGGCAACAGCCCTGATTATGAGCCGTATCTGGAAACGATCGGTGCGGCAAGAGAGAGGGATGATGTTTTCCTGGCAAGCTGCTATTGCCCAATCCATAATCTTGAAAACGCGGACGCCGCCTATGAATGGATGTTCCACGACTGCCATGAGTACAATATGCCAAGCCCAAAATGGGAAAACGGCAATGTTGCCCGTATGTCTTTCATTCCCAGGCCGTTGTCAAAAAAGCAGATTTATCTGTCAGGGGAGCTTATGAAATTGTTCCCGGCCTATGTCAACAGCCTGGACCTAAAAGACGAGGCGGGGCCGCTGACCTTAGATGAAAACGGAGAGGGTACATTCAAAGATTATGTGCGGCAGTTGGTTATCTGTTCGGCTGAAAAAGAGTTAAAAACGCATCGAAGCGCAGAACAGTACAGATATTTGCTCGCTTCTGTCAATGTGGATACGGCCACTGAGAGGCAGCCTTATATGGCTCTCAAAGGGAAAAAAGTGCCGGATTTTGACTGGGACGGCTTTGTGAAGCATATAACCCGTTATAAAGCAGTGCCGGCTTTTGATGCGCTTGACCTCTCAAGTCCGGAAAATGATGAGTTTGGAAATGCGGATATTCCGGCTCGCCACTTTACGGCTTTTGCCTGTGAACACAGTGAATCCGGCGGCAGTATGGCTGAGGCTGATGTCATCCGCATGATGAACCCTGTGAATTACATCGGCATAGCTGATACTGCCAAATACTGGTGGATTCGCCATGGTGTTTTTGATCGCGATACCTCGCTGGCAATACCTGTGATTTTAGCGTTAAAGCTGAAAAATGCCGGCTACCAGGTCAATTTTGAACTGCCGTGGGGACTGCCACACTGCGGGGATTATGATCTGGAAGACCTCTTTGTGTGGATTGATACCCTGTGCGGCGGGGCATAATGCCGACGGAATATATCAAACAGGAGAATAAAGCACGCTGAAAAATAAATCATTCAACGGAAACAAAATGGAATAGAAGACCCCCGGAGCACAACCTCCGGGGGCTTCGTTTTCTGTCGTCCATCATCGATATGCATAATTTTTGTGATCATCACGGCTCAAAATCATAGACTCCTCAGGAAATCATAGTCCAGCTTGACGCAGCAGGCAGGGGTGCCGTCGGAGCCCTCATAGTGATAGTACTCGCGCTCGCTGATATAGGCCTCGCACCCCTGGGCGTCGGCGGCCTCCACGAGGGCTTTCCAGTCGATGATGCCCTTGCCGAGCGCTTTGTTCCAGTTTCTGGTCTCATACAGGGCATCCTTCTCCTCCTCGGTGAGGATAGGAACACCGGTCTGCGGATCCCTCGGCATATCTTCCTTGAAGATGCGCTTCGGGAAGTGCTCGAGGTCTTCCGGAGTCGCTGCGAGACGGTCACACTCCTTGACGTGGATCAGCGGGAATCTTCCAGGGTTGTTCCTGATGGTGCCGACAATATCCGCGCCGGTCAGGGCCGCCCAGCCGACATCCAGTTCAAATCCGATCAGGGCCGGATCCGTATGCGCCAGAAGGAGGTCGTAGATGCGCGTCTTGCCCTCCTCACCCTTGACCCAGCTGAATTCATCCGCGTGGTTGTGCAGGACAACCTTTAACCCCTGTTCGTGATAGGCCTTTGCCTGTTCGTTTAAATCCCTGCAGATGCCGAGGATTTCTTCCCTGGTCTTTTCAACCGGATGGCAGTCCGTCGAGATGTATTTGACGCCGAGCGCCTTCGCGAAATTCATATCCTCGACGCCACCGATGGAATGCACGGCGGCAATTTTAAGGTGCAGGTCACTGAGCAACTGCTGAAACTCATCCAGGGTCAGCCCGTCGGTGTTTGCGCCGATCAACTCCACGCCGTCGTAGCCGACCTCGGAGAAATATTTCAGCGCATCAACTAGTCCCTCCGGGAAAGTCCTGATCATTGAGTAAACCTGAGCGTAAACTTTGTCTGTCATTTTGTTCCCTCCATTTT
>CAYRDY010000009.1:32013-33287 GCA_964423195.1 uncultured Catenibacillus sp.
TGATTGTAAATTTAAATTTTTTTGATAAAATAGATTGTATCAGAGATACACGGATCAGAAAGTTTCCAAAGGAGAATCAGAATGAGCAAAAAACCTACAGTTTTGATGATTTTAGACGGTTTTGGTCTCAATGAGAGACATGAGGCCAATGCCGTGTATGAGGCAGAGACGCCTGTACTCGATCAATTGATGGCCGAGTGCCCGTTTGTCAAGGGATATGCGAGCGGCATGGCTGTCGGGCTTCCCGAAGGCCAGATGGGGAATTCCGAGGTCGGCCATCTCAACATCGGCGCGGGGCGTATTGTCTACCAGGAACTGACGAGAATCACCAGGGAGATCGAGGACGGAGAATTCTTTAAGAATGAAGCGCTCTTGGCGGCCGTCAGGAAGGTCAGGGAGAATGACAGCGCCCTGCATTTGTACGGCCTTGTGTCCGATGGCGGTGTCCACAGCCACAATACACATCTGTACGGCCTCCTTGAGCTGGCGAAACGTGAGGGGCTTAAAAAAGTTTATGTCCACTGTTTTCTGGACGGGCGGGATACGCCGCCGACCTCCGGCAAGGGCTATGTCCAGGAATTGGAAGACGAGATGGCGAGAATCGGCGTCGGTCAGGTGGCCACAGTGATGGGCCGCTACTATGCGATGGACAGAGATAACCGCTGGGAGCGCGTAGAAAAGGCCTATGCCGCGCTCACCAAGGGGGAGGGCATCGCCGCGGATAGTGCCACCGGGGCGATCCAGAGTTCATATGATAACGGAAAGACAGATGAGTTCATGATCCCTGCGGTGGTGATGAGGGACGGGCAGCCGGTGGCGACGGTCAAAGACAAGGATGCCATCATTTTCTTCAATTTCAGGCCTGACCGTGCCAGAGAGATCACACGCGCGTTCTGCGCCGATGAATTCACAGGATTTCCGCGCGAGAAGCGGCTTGATCTCGTCTATGTATGTTTCACGGAATACGACGTGACGATACCGAACAAGCTGGTCGCATTCCATAAGGTGACGATCACCAACACATTCGGCGAATATCTGGCGGCACACCATCTGAGGCAGGCCCGTATCGCCGAGACCGAAAAATACGCGCATGTGACATTTTTCTTTAACGGCGGCGTGGAGGCGCCAAATGAGGGTGAGGACAGGATTCTCGTCAATTCCCCGAAGGTGCCGACCTATGATCTGAAGCCGGAGATGAGTGCCTATGAAGTGTGTGAGAATCTCTGCAACGCGATCACATCCGGCAAATATGATGTGATCATCATTAATTTTGC
>CAYRDY010000009.1:33297-39112 GCA_964423195.1 uncultured Catenibacillus sp.
TGTGTGGGCAGGGCCGTGAAAGCCCTGAAATCAGTTGACGGCCAGATGATCATCTGCGCTGATCACGGCAACTGCGAGCAGCTCATCGATTATGAGACCGGCGAGCCGTTTACCGCGCATACGACCAATCCGGTGCCGTTCATTCTCGTCAATGCGGATCCGAGATACACGCTTGCCGAGGGCGGGTGTCTTGCCGACCTTGTGCCGACCATGATTGAGCTGATGGGGATGGAGCAGCCTGCGGAGATGACCGGAAAGTCGCTGTTGCGTGTGAAATAGGATCACCGCGGATGGCATGACGGTACAGATAAAATAAATCAAACTTTTTTGCGCCGTCTGCGCGGCGCCATGCCTTGTACGCAAGCATTTTGATGACACAATTTTTTGACAGCCCCAGACAGACGCTCCTTGTCTGGGGCTTTATATGACTTTGACCTGTGATACAGAGATGAAACAGCATCTTTTTAACCCCTTTGATATCGGGAAGGTATTTCAATGATTCATGTACATACACTGAGCAACGGCATACAGGTGGTGACGGAGCCGGTCGGCAATTACCGCACGGCGGCTTTCGGTCTGTGGGTGTCGGCGGGATCCGCTGATGAGACACCGCAGAATAACGGCATCGCCCATGTGATCGAACACATGTTGTTTAAGGGGACAGGGACGCGCAGCGCACGCAGGCTGTCCGATGAAATCGCGTCCATCGGCGGCGGCCTGGACGCCTATACGACAAGGGAATATACTTGTTTTGTCGCGCATACGCTGGATACACACCTCCTTCACGCCATCCGTCTGATCGCGGATATGGTCACGGATCCGCTGATCGCGGAGAATGACCTGCAAAAAGAGCTGGGCGTGATTATGGAGGAGATTGATATGTATGAGGATGATCCGGAGGATCTGGCAAATGACCTGCTGTATCGATCGATATGGCGCGGCCAGCCCATCGGATTTCCCATCAGCGGGACAAAAGAAACGGTTCGTCGCTTGACGAGAAGCGATGTGCTGGATTTTATGGCGAGGTACTATATCGGCAGTCGCATGACGATCTCCGTGGCGGGGCATTTTGATGAGGCGGAAGTGCTCACGGCGATTGAGCGTGAGTTTGGCGCGGTTCGCAGCGGTTTGCGGGTCGCGCGCGCCGGCGGTTCAGACAGGGCACCCGAATATTTTCACTCACTCGTCTTTAAGGATAAACCTTTGGAGCAGATGCATCTTTGCCTCGCTTTTCCGTGCATTCCCTGTCACCATGAACTGCGATATGTCTATTATGTCGCGGACAATATCGTCGGCGGCAATCAAAATTCAAGGCTGTTTCAGGAGGTTCGCGAGGAGAAGGGGCTGGCTTACGCGATTTACTCTTACGGCACCTCCCTTAAAAAATGCGGTGTCTTTCAGATTTACGCCGCGGCCAATCCCGCCCAGCTGCCAAGGCTGCTTGAGGCCATCTCGGAGACGCTGACGGGTCTCGCCCATCGTCCGGTGTCCGCGCACGAACTGGAACTTGCCAAGGCTCAGATTGAGGCGGAGATCATGATCGGGGCGGAAAGTACCCAGTCGCGCATGGAAAGTAATGGAGAGGCCTTGATTAATCACGCAAAAATTGATACACTGGATACGACACTAAAAAACATTGAGACGGTGACGCTTGAGCAGGTGCGTCAGTTTATTGAGAAATATATGATCAACGTGCGTCCGTCGGTCTGCGTTGTCGGTGATGAGCGCCAGTACGATGTGCGGGCGGTTCGGCGGTGGGAGGAGAAAATCAGTGAGCAAGAGTGAATTTTTGAGTGAATTAAAGGCCTATTTGAGGGATAAGCTCCCCGCGGATCAGGTCAGCCGGCATGCCGACTATTATAGCAACTATATTGACGATGAGATGTCCAAGGGGCGCAGCGAGGCTGAAGTGCTCGCGGAACTCGGAGATCCGCGGATCGTCGGCAAATCTCTGGTGGATTCCACCCGATTTTATCAGAATCAGACGGACGGGCAGAGACCGGCCGGTCAAACAGTATCGCAGACAGGGAGTGATTCGGGCAATTTTTGGCACATCATCAAAGTGATCGCCGTGGTGATCATGGTGCTGGCCGTCGTGGTGGTTCTCTTCAGGTTTGCGGCGGGACTGATGGTGTATATTGTGCCTGCGCTGATCGTGGTCGGCATCATCGCGTTCATTTTCAGAAAACGGAAGTAGTAAGGCGCATATTGGCGCCGACCGGAGCGAAATAGAGAACGCGTAGCGAGAGTCGCGTGTTTGGCGCCGACTGACGCCAAAGAACGCGTAGCGAGAGTCGTGTGTTTGGCGCCGACCGGAGTGAAATAGAGAACGCGTAGCGAGATTGGCGCGTGTTTGGCGCCGACCGGAGCGTATATAAAAAGTAGGTGCGGCTATGAAAATTACTTTGGTGGCAGTTGGGAAGATCAGGGAAAAATATCTGGAAATGGCCGTGGATGAGTACAAAAAACGACTTTCCCGCTACTGTCAGCTGGAGATCGTCGAGGTGGCGGACGAAAAGACCCCGGACGGCGCCAGCGAGAGAGAGGAAATGCTCATCCGTGAGCGGGAGGGTGAGCGCATTCTCTCCAGGATCAGGGATCAGGCATATGTGATAGCCCTTGCCATTGAGGGGCGGCAGTTTGACTCGGAATCGCTGGCAGGTCATATTGAGGACCTCTGCATTCACGGGATCAGCCATATGGTATTTATCATCGGAGGTTCTCTGGGACTCTCGCGGAAAGTGCTCCAAAGAGCCGATGAATTGCTCAGCTTTTCCAGGCTGACATTTCCGCACCAGCTGATGCGCGTGATATTGCTGGAGCAGATCTATCGGTGCTTTCGCATCATTCACGGGGAGCCGTATCATAAATAGAGGAATGGAGCGCTGTATCGTTAATAAAGGAACGAGGAGTCGTATCATAAATAAGGAGAAGAACATCATGCTGGACTATAAGATAAACAAATTGAATGCGCATATCACGCAGCTTTCTGACGCGACAGAGGTGTCCTGCTTTCTGATCACAGGGAGCAAACGCGCGGTGCTGGTGGACACCGGTGTGGGGCTAAAGGGATTGAAAGAGAATGTTGAGAAATTGACATCTCTGCCCTATGATGTCGTGCTCACCCACGGTCACGGGGATCATGCCGGCGGCGTCGGCGCATTTGAGCGCGCATTTATTTTCCCTGTAGATATTCCGATGGCGATTGCGCACACTAAGGAAATGCGCTACAGCTATACGGCCAGCACGCTGGCATTTGCGGCGCAGATGGGTGGGGAGAGACTGACCGCGGAAAGGGAAGATTTTGTGCCCGAACTCGATGAACATTTTGCGTTTATGCCGCTGACGGACGGGCAGACATTTGACCTTGGCGGACTTACCGTCGGGATCATCGCCGTGCCCGGACACACAAGGGGAACATGCTGCATTCTTGTCAGGGAGGACAGATACATGCTCTTCGGCGACGCCTGCAATATCAATACGCTAGTCGGCCAGCCGGAGAGCACGACCATCAGCGAATATCTTTCAAGCCTTTTGAGGCTGAAGACCTTTGAACCGGAATATGATGTCGTCATGTATTCCCACGGCCCGGCGACAGGTCCCTCCGCGCTGGACGACAATATCGAGCTCTGCCGGAGAATTTTGGCCGGGACGGATGACAGAGTTCCGGCGGTCGGCCTCTCCGGGCCGGGATACTATGCGGCCAAGAAGGCCGAGAATGGCTTTGAGCGCGCGGACGGCAAAGCCGGCAACATCTTTTATTCAGATCTCACCGCCAGATAACGGCCGGCGGCATCTTTTATTCAGATCTCGCTGCTGGGTAACAGCCGGCGGCTCATTAAAAATTAAAGGCTCATCGATACAATGAACCCCTGAAAATTTTCAGGGGTTCAAAATTATTCAAAGGCATTTCATTTTGTATATCAATCCGGTGAAAGCGATCCTCTGGTGTCGCACAGAAATTTCGCTCGCATCACCGGTTTGTTATGATCTCATCGCTCCGTCCACGGACAGAACCTCGCCCGTCACATAGCTTGCCATGTCGCTCGCCAAGAAGAGGAACGCATTCGCCACGTCCTCCGGTTCGCCTATCCTTCTCAACGGGATCGAGGCGATCAGCGGCTGAATCATCTGATCCGGCAGCGCCGCCACCATATCGGTTCTCGTGATGCCAGGCGCAACCGCATTCACGCGGATGTTGCTCGGCCCCAGTTCCCTTGCCAGAGAGAGGGTCAGCCCATTTACGGCAAATTTGCTCGCCGGATACGCGACACCGCTCGGCTGTCCGGAAATGCTGACCATGGAGCTGGTATTTATGATACAGCCGCCGCCCTGTTCTTTCATGACCTTGACGACAGGCAGGATCGTGTTGAAGATGGCATTGACGTTCAGATTCATCACCTTCTGGAACTGCCCGGCGGTGTAATCGTCGATCTTCGTGCTGTCGGACATACCGGCATTATTCACCAGAATGTCAATCCTGCCGTACTTTTCCTTGATGTCCTTGATGGCAGCCTCGACCTCCTCCGCTTTCATCAGATTCGGATAGGCGCCATCCACCGCCCAGTCTGGATTCTCAGCCTTCAGGGATGAGAGCGCTTTCTCCACTGTCTCGGCCCTGGAGCCGAAGAGTGTCACCTTTGCCCCGTTTTGCAGGTACTTTCTCACGATTTGGAAACCGATGCCCCTTGTACCTCCTGTGACGACAGCAACTTTCCCATTTAACATGTTGATTTTCCTCCTCTTTTGTGGATAATTTAAGGCAATTTTACTGTTTTTCTCGTATGATTCATGCCTTTCTTATATCACAATAATACAATTCGGGCGAAAGTTCAATATATAAATAGAAATGGATAAATATTTGAATAAATTCGTCGAAAAATATTCGCTTTTTTGCATTATGGGCGGTAAAAAAGGAGATTTTCCCTTGCCAAGCCGGCAATTTTTTGATATTTTTTTAAAATGTGTTTCACTGTAACGGGTGCGTGCGATATGCATATCTTGCTGAAAAGCAAAAAAGCAACGATATCAATCGTATACAATCGTATAAAAATTCATTTGAGGAAATTCACTTACGGAGGTTTACTTATGGAAAGCAGGGTCATCATGGAAAACAGAGTCATCATGGAAAGCAGAGTCATCACACCGGAACGCATCGTCATGTTTGATGGGATGCTCAAGCTCTGGGAGCGGAGCGTCCACACCATTGAGCGGTATCTCACGGATTTGCGCGCCTACGCCGCTTTCCTTGACGGACGGGAGGCCTGCGCGGAATTGACATGCGCATTCAAGAAAAATCTGATTCGACGCGGCTACGCGGCGTCCAGCATCAACACGATTCTCGCATCCCTCTTCTCTTTTTTTCGCTTTATGGGCTGGAAGGACTGCGGGACACAGCTTGAGGATATTCAGGGTGACGCCTATATCTCCGAGAACGCTGAGCTGTCGCGCGGGGAATATGGTGCTCTCCTCGAAGCCGCAAAGAGCGACCGTGACCGTCTCATAATGGAGACGCTCTGTTCCACCGGCATCCGCGTCTCGGAACTCAATTTTTTCACATTGGAGGGCGTGCGGGAGCGACAGGTTGTGGTCAAGTGCAAGCGAAAGATCCGCCGCATCATGATTCCGAGTGACCTTGGGCGGGCGCTTGAGGCTTTCGCCGAGGCCAAGGGCATCACATCGGGTGTCATCTTTCTCGGCAGGAACGGCAAGCCTATCGACCGGCGACGCATTTGGAAGATCATGAAAGACGCTGGAAAGCGCGCGGGTATTATCTTAGAAAAGGTTTATCCGCACAGCCTGCGAAAACTCTTTG
>CAYRDY010000010.1:0-5843 GCA_964423195.1 uncultured Catenibacillus sp.
GGCCAGCCTGCGCTAAACTGCGACCAGGGTGAGCCGGGAACACGGAATAATCAGCCAAGCACTGGAAAAACAACACCGTTCGCATCGCCCTGTTTGGATATTTTGAGATCGCATGGCTTGAGCCGGAACAGGTAGCGCTATTCCGGAGTGACTTCAGGATCGTTGCAGATTATTTTGTACAGATGCGGAAAAATAAGGACTATCAGCCGTCACCGGAGACCATCACTCATGTCCAAGAGGTTTTACAGTTTAAGAAGTTTTAGATAACCGTTCAATTAGGTTCGCGCACTTGCTGCGCGAACCGTAATAAAATCTGGGGATTTCATGTATCCGGCCCATCGCGCAGCGATTCTGATGGCCGGATACGATACAGTTTCAGTTCAGAGAGATCTGAACTGGAACTGTATCCGGCGCTGACAGGTGACGATCGCTTTGAACAGGCAGTCAATCAGGAAGAACCAGAAGAAAGAGGCGTTCGAACGATGTGTGAAGCGTTAGATAAGGTTGAAGCAAGAGGCGAGGCCCGAGGCCGAAAAATCGGTGAAGCGGAGGGCGAGGCCCGTGGCAGAGGGCGAGGCTCGCGGCAAAGAGATCGGCAAAGAGACCATGTTATTGCAGAATGCCCGCAGCTTGATGAAAACGATGCAGTGGACAGCTGAGCATGCACTGGAAATATTGAATATTTCAGAAAGTGATAGAGGAAAATACGTCTCAATGCTGGAAGCAAAGTAGGAAAAATGAAATTGCACCCAAATTCTATCTGAGCTGCAAGGCCGTCGGCACTGCCATGCCGACGGCCTTATTGTCACAATAGATATTGCCATCCATTATAGGGACTGATGCCGATGATAATCACCATCAGCGTGAAAACCCTTATCAGGCTGCAAACGACGGAATGACAGATCATTGAGCGCGCGTCACCCTCTATCTCTTCCATGTGGATGGCATGAACAGTAGCACCATTGGAAACAGTTCCAGGCGTCCGGCCAGCATGTCAAAGATCAGCACGCATTTGGACAGCGGTGAGAAAAAACCGTAATTGGACGTCGGCCCCACCATTGACAATCCGGGGCCGATGTTGCCGATTGTGGCCGCCACCGCCGTAAAATTGGTCGCAAAATCGTGCTCGTCCAGAGAAATGATCAGCACAGACAATCCGAATACGATCACATAGACAATCAAAAATACATTGATCGAGCGCACGGTCTCGTCATCCACAGCCTTGCCGTCCATCAGCACCTTGTTGACCCGACGCGGCTGAATCATTGTCTTAAATTCGCGCAACACATATTTGATGAGAATAATGAGCCTGGACACTTTGATGCCCCCGCCCGTACTGCCCGCGCAGGCGCCGATCATCATCAGTGCCACCAGGATAGCCTTGGAAAATGCCGGCCACAGATTGAAGTCCGTGGTGGCGTAACCGGTTGTGGTCATGATCGATGCCACCTGAAAGGCCGCATGGTGGATGCCCTCCCCCAGGGACGGAAACAGATGGCGCGTATCCCAGACAATCAGCGCTATGGATCCGGCGATGATCCCCAGATATGCCCACAATTCATCGCCGCGCAGCGCACGGGCAAATTTGCGCATCAATAACAGGAAATAGACATTAAAATTCACGCCGAAGAGGATCATAAAGATGGTGACCACATTCTGCAGATACGGCGAATATCCGGCGATACTGTCATTCTTGACGCCGAAACCGCCGGTGCCCGCCGTCCCGAAAGTCGTCGTCAGCGCGTCAAACATCGGCATGCGCCCGATCAACAGAAAAAAGATTTCCAGCAGCGTCAGCGCGATATAGATACCGTACAGGATCATCGCCGTCCGCCGCACCTTCGGCACCAATTTGCTCACTGAGGGACCGGGACTCTCCGCCCGCATCAGATACATATTATTGCCGCCCGACAGCGGCAGAATGGCGATCACGAACACCAGCACGCCCATGCCGCCGATCCAGTGGCTGAAACTCCTCCAGAAGAGCATACATTTCGGCAAATTTTCAACGGCCGGAAGGATGCTGGCTCCGGTCGTGGTAAATCCGGAAACCGTCTCAAACAGGGCATCGACAAATGAGGGGATCGTCCCGCTGAAGACAAACGGCAGCGCTCCCACAACACTCATCACAATCCAACTCAGCGACACGGCGACCAGACTTTCCTTGGCAAAAAAGGTTTTATTTCGAGGTTTCAGGCGCACAAGCGGCAGTCCGATCACCACGCACAGCGCCATCACGGCCAGGAACCACAGACCCGTCCTCTCCCTGTAGATGAAAGCGGTGATCAGCGGCAGCACCATAAAGACCGCCTCAAAAATCATAATCCATCCAACAATATATCTGATAACTTTATAATTCATGATGTCCAGCCCACTATTTTAAAATGTCTTTGATATCCCTGAGCCCGAAATTCGTGGTGACAATGATCACAGAATCACCGGCCTGAATCGTATCCTGCCCGTTCGGGGTGATGATCCGCCCGTTCCTTGTGATGCAGCAGACCAGAAGATTATCCTTGAGACTTAAATCCTGCAGCGGAATACCCACCACCGGCGCAGACTCATTGACAATAAACTCCAACGCTTCCGCCCTGTTGTCGAGAATTTTATAGAGTGTCCTGACATTGCTGCCTATGGAATTGCTCATAGCCCTGGCGTACTGCAAAATACTGCTCGACGTGATATACTTCGGATAAATGATACTCCCCAAATCCAGGCTGTTGATCACCTCATCAAACGTCAGGCGCTTGACCTTGGCGATCAGCTTGCCCTTCGTCTTCGTCTTGGCATAGAGCGCCAACATAATATTTTCCTCGTCCAGGTTGGTCAGCGTGACAAAAGCCTCCGCGTTTTCCAGGCCCTCCTCCATCAGAAGTTCCTGATCCGTCGCGTCACCGCAGATGACCTCCGCCTTCGGGAATTGCTCACTCAGCTCCTCACAGCGCGCCCGATCCAGTTCGATAATTTTCACATTGATGCCAACGCTCAGCAATATCCTGGTCAGATAAAAAGCGATTCGGCCGCCGCCGACCAGCATGGCCTCGTGTACCTGGTGCGTCTCCAGGCCGATGCGCTTGAAGAAATCCACCGCGCTTTTATGCGAGGAGACGATAGAGACCATATCGTTTTCCTGGATGATAAACTTGCCGCTGGGAATCGTGACACTCTTTCCCCGCTCCACGGCACACACCAGGACGTCCGACTTAAACTTGCTCTTGATATCCATCAGCCGACAACCGCAAAGTTTCATATCGCCCCGGACTTTAAATTTCAGGAGCTCCACCGTGCCCCTGGCAAATGTATCTATCCTGATCGCCGACGGGAACCTCAAAATCCTCGAGATCTCCACCGCTGCCGCAAACTCCGGGTTGATGATGAGAGACAACCCCAGTTCATTTTTGATAAAACTCACCTCATGGCTGTAAACCGGATTGCGGACGCGCGCGATCGTCCTGCAGTGCCCGGCCTTTTTGGCGATCAGGCAGCAGAGCAGATTCAATTCGTCCGAATCAGTGACGGCGATCATCAAATCCGCGGAATCCCCACCGGCCTCTGTGAGAATGCTATACCTCGCACCGTTGCCCACGATACCCATCACATCGAAACTGTTTGAGATCTCCTGAATCCTGTCACGGTTCTCATCGATAACGACGACATCATAGTTTTCCATACTCAGCTGCTCGGCGATACTGCTCCCGACCTGACCACAGCCGACAATGATGACTTTCATAATCATTCCTCAACTTTGATCCACACTATAGTTTGGCGCTTCCTTCGTGATCTGGATGTCATGCGGATGACTCTCCTTGAGTGAAGCGGCTGAAATCTTGATAAATTGGCCGTTTTCTTTGAGTTCCTCGATCGTGCGCGCGCCGCAGTAGCCCATCCCCGCGCGCAGGCCGCCGATCAACTGGAAAACGGTATCCTCCACCAGACCCTTGTAGGCTACACGGCCCTCGACACCCTCCGGCACCAGTTTCCTGGCGTCGGACTGGAAATAGCGATCCTTGCTGCCGTTCTCCATCGCCGCGATCGAACCCATGCCTCTGTAAACCTTAAACTTTCGGCCCTGATAGAGCTCAAAGCTGCCCGGACTCTCGTCACAGCCGGCAAACATGCTGCCCATCATGCACACATTGGCACCGGCGGCGATGGCCTTCGTGATATCACCGGAGTATTTGATGCCGCCGTCGGCGATAATCGGGATATCGTATGTTCTGGCCACCTTGTAGGCGTCCATCACGGCCGAGATCTGCGGCACACCGATGCCTGCCACGACACGGGTCGTGCAGATGGAGCCGGGACCGATCCCCACTTTGACCGCGTCCACGCCCGCCTCGATCAGGGCTTTGGTTCCCTCGGCGGTCGCCACATTGCCCGCGATCAGATTCAAATTCGGATACGCGTCCTTCACCATGCGCACCACCTTAAGGACGTTGGCCGAGTGACCGTGCGCCGTATCGATGACGATCACGTCGACGTGCATCTTCACCAGCGCGTCGATGCGCTCCATGATATCCGCGGTCACACCGACGCCGGCACCGCAGAGCAGTCGCCCGCGGCTGTCCTTTGCCGACAGCGGATACTTGATCGTCTTTTCGATGTCCTTGATGGTGATCAGACCCTTTAGATTGAAATCATCGTCGACGATCGGCAGCTTCTCTTTTCTGGCCTTGCCGAGAATGTGCTTGGCCTCCTCCAGCGTCACGCCCTCTCTGGCGGTAATCAATCCCTCCGATGTCATGCACTCGCTGATCTTCTTTGTAAAGTCAGTCTCAAACTTCAGATCACGGTTGGTGAGAATGCCCACGAGCTTTTTGCCCTCCGTGATCGGCACGCCGGAAATCCTGAACTTGGCCATCAGCTTGTCCGCGTCGGCCAGCGTATTGTCTGGCCTCAGCGAAAACGGATCAGAGATCACGCCGTTCTCAGAGCGCTTGACCTTGTCCACCTCGTCCGCCTGAGCCTCGATGGACATATTTTTGTGAATGATCCCGATGCCGCCCTGTCTGGCCATGGCAATCGCCATCCTGTGCTCCGTCACCGTGTCCATGCCGGCACTCATCAGCGGTATATTGAGCTTGATGTCCCTCGTCAGATTTGTCGTCACATCGACCTGATTCGGGATCACCTCTGAGTAAGAAGGCACGAGCAACACGTCATCAAAAGTAATGCCTTCGCCAATGATTTTCGCCACTTTTTTCATCCTCACTTTCTTCATAATTCCCTCTATACGACTGTTTAACGTCACGCCCGCTTGACTTTGCTTGGGAAAAACCGCCACATGTTGTCGAGCATTTTTTCGTTCGGCTCAAAGAGAACTCTGACGTTCTCCCCCTTGCTCGCACCGATAATAACATACCGATATTTTGAGTCTGGGTCGTGACTCGAAAAGTCATAATCCTTATAATTGCCATGCGCAAACGCAAGCGCTGACTCCGATTTCTCAGGCGCGATCAGCTGCACCGTCTCGGCTTCAACCTCAAGTTTGCGTTTTCTGCGCATATCGCCCGACAGCTGATCAATGTCGAGATTTCCTGAAGTAAAGATATACTCATACTCTGTCTTCTGCAGCCTGATCACAAAATAGACGCCAAACCACGCAAAAATCGCGAGCACTAACAATCCTGGGATAAACAGGAGAATGGCTCCCGTGATGATCAGTCCCGCCAAAACTGCCAGAACAATAAAAAGATAATTTTTGGGCAGCATCTTGCACTTCACAAGATACTCGGAAAAAACGTCGCCAGATGTACCATTCATTGAATCGACTCCCTTAAATGATTTTTTTCTATTATACACAATAATCGCGCATAAAAAAAGACTTTATTTTAAATTTTATG
>CAYRDY010000010.1:5943-38371 GCA_964423195.1 uncultured Catenibacillus sp.
CACACGAAACCGGCGCACCGCAACAAAAGCGACCCGACTTCAGAAGCCGGGTCGCCACCAAACACATCTATTTTATTGACAATTCTGCAAGCCGCTTTTACATCATGCCGCCCTGAGGCATCGGTTGAGCCGGCGGTGTATCCGGTTTGATATCCCCGACGACAGCCTCGGTCGTCAGGAACGTGGACGCAACGCTTGTCGCGTTCTGGAGGGCGCTTCTTGTCACCTTTGCCGGATCAATGATGCCGGCGTCGATCATATCGACATACTCCTCTTTGAGGACATCGAAGCCAATCCCGACTGGGCTCTCCTTGACCTTATTGACGATCACCGCGCCCTCAAGTCCGGCGTTCGCCGCGATCTGATACAGCGGAGATTCAAGCGCTTTGAGCACGACATTGGCGCCGGTCTTCTCATCCCCCGACAACGTCTCCGCCAGATCCGCGACTTTCTTCGCCGCGTGGATGTAAGCCGAACCGCCGCCGCAGATGACGCCCTCCTCAACCGCCGCACGGGTCGCTGCCAGGGCATCTTCCATGCGCAGTTTCTTTTCTTTCATCTCGGTCTCGGTCGCCGCGCCGACACGGATCACGCCGACACCGCCGGACAGCTTCGCCAACCGCTCAAGCAATTTCTCCTTATCAAAATCTGAGGTCGTCTCCTCCGCCTGATTCTTGATCTGGGCGATACGCGCCTGAATCGCACTCGTCTCTCCCAGGCCGTCCACGATGATGGTATTCTCTTTATCGACCTTGACAGATTTCGCACGGCCGAGCATATCCATGGTGGTCTCCTTGAGATCATAGCCGAGCTCCTCAGAAATCACAGTGCCGCCGGTCAGGATGGCGATATCCTCAAGCATCGCTTTCCTTCTGTCGCCATAGCCAGGCGCCTTGACCGCAACCACCTGGAAAGTACCTCTCAATTTGTTGAGAATCAATGTGGTCAGAGCCTCGCCCTCGATATCCTCGGCGATGATCAGGAGCTTTGCGCCGGACTGGACGATCTGCTCAAGCAGCGGCAGGATGTCCTGAATATTGGAAATCTTCTTGTCCGTGATCAAAATGTACGGATTGTCAAGCTCAGCCTCAAGTTTCTCCATATCTGTACACATATAGGCGGACAGATAACCTCTGTCAAACTGCATGCCCTCGACGAGGTCAAGCTCGGTCGCCATGGTCTTGGACTCCTCGATCGTGATCACGCCGTTGTTGCTGACTTTCTCCATGGCGTTTGCCACCATCTCGCCGATATCGTCATCGCCCGCGGAGATGGCCGCCACTCTGGCGATCTGATCCCTGCCGGTCACCTTGGAACTCATCTCGGCGATCGCGTCCACGGCGACATCCGTAGCCTTCTGCATTCCCCTTCTCAGAATGATCGGGTTCGCGCCGGCTGCCAGATTCTTCATGCCCTCTTTGATCATCGACTGAGCCAGAACCGTCGCAGTGGTCGTGCCGTCGCCGGCCACATCGTTGGTCTTTGTCGCCACTTCCTTGACGATCTGAGCGCCCATATTCTCAAACTCGTCATCGAGCTCAATATCTTTTGCGATGGTGACGCCGTCATTGGTGATCAGCGGCGTGCCGTAAGATTTTGATAATACAACATTCCTTCCCTTTGGTCCAAGTGTCACACTGACTGTATCGGCTAACTGATTGACGCCATTCTCCAATGCTTTTCTGGCTTCATCGCCAAATTTAATCTCTTTTGCCATGATTCATACCTCCTGAATGATAAAATACAGATCGGCCATTTGCCTTCATTACTCGACGATTGCCAGAATATCACTCTGTTTGACGATGACATACTCATCGCCGTCAATCTTCACTTCGGTGCCCGCGTATTTCTGGTAAATCACTTTCTGACCGACGCTGACTTCCATCTTGACTTCCTTGCCGTCAACAACACCGCCCGGACCAACCGCGACCACTTCCGCATCCTGCGGTTTTTCTTTGGCTGAACCGGTAAGCAAAATCCCCGATTTTGTCTTTTCCTCTGCTTCAAGTTGTCTCAACACGACTCTGTCTCCCAATGGAACTAACTTCATAAAAAATTCCTCCTTCAAGGTTATGGTCTCTGTGTTTTTTATTAGCACTCACTTTACTTGAGTGCTAACTACGTTTCCTATCATATGTTTTTTGGAGGATTTATGCAAGATGCTATACTGTCTAAAATGATGTGCTTTTCTCTTTTTTTCTCTAAATATCTCTATTTATCTCTATTTTTCATTAAATTCAGATTAAATTATAAACTTTTTCTTAACTGACAGGTTTGTATGAACTCTTCAGCGAGACGATGAGGTTGAATACCAGGTGCCCCGGCGCCGTATCCTTCGAATCGACGCAAAAATACCCGTGGCGCACAAACTGGAAGCTGTCGCCGGCCTTTGCGTCCCTCAAACTTTCTTCGAGGTAACAGTTGTCCAGCACGGTCAGCGAGTTCGGATTCAGATTGAGTGTACCGTCCTCATTGTAAACCCCCTTGGACTCGTCCACAAGATTCTCATAGAGACGCACCGTCGCCGGAACGGCATACGGCGCCGCCACCCAGTGAATGGTCCCCTTGACCTTGCGCCCCGTAAAGCCGGAACCGCTGCGCGTCTGTGGGTCATAGGTGCAGTGGATCTCGGTCACCCTGCCGTCCCCATCTTTGACATAATCCGTGCATCTGACAAAGTAGGCATTCATCAGGCGCACCTCATTGCCCGGATACAGCCGGAAATACTTCCTCGGCGGCACTTCCATAAAATCTTCGCGGTCAATATAGAGCTCACGGCAAAACGGCACCTTGCGGCTGCCGAGCGCCTCATTTTCCTGATTATTGGCCGCATCCATATATTCCACCTGTCCCTCAGGATAATTGTCGATAATTAGCTTCACAGGATCAAGCACAGCCATCACGCGACAGTCTTTGAGCTTCAGATCCTCGCGGATGCAATATTCGAGCATCGCGTAATCCACGGAACTGTTGCTCTTGGAGACACCGACCAGATCCATGAACATTTTGATGGATTCCGGCGTAAAGCCGCGCCGGCGCAGGGACGCGATCGAGACGAGCCGCGGGTCATCCCACCCATCCACAATCCCATCCTCGACCAGCCGCTTGATATAGCGCTTGCCGGTGATCACATTGGTGAGGTAGAGCTTGGCAAACTCGATCTGCTTCGGCGGATTTTCATATTCCAGCTCGCGCACCACCCAGTCGTAGAGCGGCCGATGATCCTCAAATTCCAGTGTGCAGATGGAATGGGTGACGCCCTCGATCGCGTCCTCAATCGGGTGCGCGAAATCGTACATCGGATAGATGCACCATGTGTCGCCGGTATTGTGGTGTGTCATCCGCGCCACCCTGTAAATGACCGGATCACGCATATTGATATTCGACGATGCCATGTCGATCTTCGCCCTGAGGACCCTGGAGCCGTCCTCAAACTCGCCGTCCTTCATGCGCTCAAAGAGATCCAAATTCTCCTCGACGCTCCGCTCCCTGTACGGGCTGTTTTTCCCAGGCTCCGTCAATGTCCCGCGGTAGGCTCTGATCTCCTCCGCCGACAGATCACAGACATAGGCTTTGCCCTTTTTGATCAGCTTCACCGCCGCCTCATACATCTGCTGAAAATAGTTGGAGGCATAGAGCACGCCGTCGTCGTAGGCGGCGCCGAGCCACTCGACATCCGCGATGATCGATGCCACAAATTCCGCCTTCTCTTTCGTCGGATTGGTGTCGTCAAACCTCAGATGAAATTTTCCGCCGTATTTCTTTGCCAGCCCATAGTTTAAGAGAATTGACTTGGCATGCCCGATGTGCAGATAACCGTTCGGCTCCGGCGGAAAGCGCGTGCAGACGACCTCGCAGCGACCCTCACTCAAATCCTTTTCTATGATCTGCTCGATAAAATTTTTTGAAACGGCTTCGTTTTCCATTGTGATTTCCTCCCTGATCATAATAATGAAAAGAAAAAGGTCTATCCTCTCTCAAGGGACAGACCTCATCGCAAGCTGTCTAGCGGATTTGAACCGCCGACCTCATCCTTACCAAGGATGCGCTCTACCTACTGAGCTAAGACAGCACCCCTATTCACAGCGATATTCACGACAGTTCAGAATGGTCCAAACTGTCACCGCTTTATTACTATACAACAGCCCAAACATTTTGTCAAATACTTTTTTGACCTGCCACTATGCTGCACTGCTCTTTTTGCCCCACCGACACGCTGCGTTTTTTATATTTTTATCCCACCGTCACTCTGCCGACGATGCCGCTCGGCATCACGACATTGGTCTCTGGTCCGAACGGCCCCATGCCGCCGGTCATCGCGTTGACGCGGCGCTCCAGCGTCGTGCGCACCTCGATGCGCAGTTCATTGGCGCCATCCCTGCATAGACCGCTGATATCAAAGCGATACGGCGGACAGACACACATCCCCGCGCAGACGCCGTTGACCCAGACCTCCGCGGACTCGTAGGCATTCTCGATGCAAAGCTCGGTCATCGCTTTGGAGCCGTCAAAACTCGTCTCATAGCGAATAACGCCTGAGAAATCCGGATGTGTCCCCAGCACACTCACCAATTCATCCATCGTCTCAGCCTCGCCAAACCGCGGATAATGCTCATTTTCCACGAGAGAAACCCGCCACGGGCCGGCAATTTCGGTCAGAAAGAGCGCGCGTGCCGGTTTCTCAGAGACCGCGCCCGCGAAAGCGGATGCATCCGCCGGCACCACAATGATCACCATCTGATACGGCTCGACGGTCAGAGACAGGCGAATGCCCTCCGGCACATTTTCAGCGCCGTCAGCCCTGTACAGCCGATTCTTCATGGCATCGTAAAAATACGGCACGCCGTTGACCGGCAGTGTAAGGTGACCACTGTAAATCTCCGATGGACTCTCGTTGGAGACCAGATAATATTCCTCGTCCGCTTGGGCATAGTGATAAACCTGGAGATCCTCAAAGGCTGTGTCCGAGACCGCGTCCGCAAGCCCAGCCGCCGTCAGCGCATCCGCCAGCGCATGCAGCGGTGTCGCGGCTAGGCGATCCTCATAGCCGTCCGGCACGCGATCCGCGAAATAGACAGGGAAGCCGGTCTCTTTCACCCTCAGTGCAAAATCCATCACGGCCTGCGGCACAAAGGCCGCACCTGGGACGATCAACGCCCGAAAGCACTGCCTAGCCACTCTCAGGACACTGCCGTCAAATGACGCCTCAAAATCCTGCGGATAGGCAAACACATCCGCCGGAATAAAATCGAAGTCGATCTGCCGCCCGTCAAGGACCCTGGCTGGTTTCACCATATCCATGTATTCGCCGCCGGCCCACTCGGATTCGGCATGGTACAGAATGGCCACGTCCACCCGGTGCAGTCCGCCGCTGATCAGGTGGC
Source organism: uncultured Catenibacillus sp. (assembly GCA_964423195.1). GTDB lineage: Bacteria > Bacillota > Clostridia > Lachnospirales > Lachnospiraceae > CAKRHR01. The sequence continues at coordinate 11,328 of CAYRDY010000010.1, forward strand.
AGACGCGGTTCGCGTAATTCATCAGCTGCCCGAACGGTTTGTAGAGCGGATTTTTGCCGTGCGCGTAGAAATGCGGCGGACAGTCGGGATCCGGAAAGTCCTTCGGCGAGAAGGCGTGCGGCACAAAGTGGTTGATGCCGCGCACCAGGAAATGATCCAGCTCATATTTCATCAGGCGCGTGCCCTCATTCCAGCCGTAGGCGCCGAAAATCTCACACATGCTGCGACCCGCCTTTTTCGGGTCCACATCCGCCAGGGAAGTCCCCATCTTGCCGAGGGCGTGATGGTAAAACTCGCCGTCCGCGTCGAAACCCATCATATTTTTATGGCTGACATTGGCACCGCCCTCTGTCACCTGGCCGCCGATATCGTCGATGCCTGCCCAGTCCTGCCCCCAGAGCGCCCTGAAAAAATGTCCCTGGGACGCGCCGAGCTTCGGGCTCACATCGCAGTCCTCGACGATGTGGCCGATATATGAGACGCCGTGCTCGCGGCACCATTCGCCCATCTGCTCGCCGAAATTGTGCTGGCACTGACGGCTCACGATATCCATATAGCCACATCTGACCTGCGCCGTGAATGCCTCACTGCCGACGTTCATCCACAGTGCGACAATTTTTCGCGCGTAATCACTGCCGAATTTCGCCTCCATCAGCGCCGGCATCTCCTCGCTCCACGGCAACGGCATGGTCCTATTGCCGATGCCCGAATCGGATCCGCTGTAACCAGAGACATTGCCGATCTCAGGCTCGTCCGAGAAAAATCCCAGGATCGTCTTTCCAAACTCGTCTTTGTACCTCTGATAATGTGGCTCATAGCAGGCGTCGATCTGCACGCGGCAGGATTTCTTGCTCAGGAAATTGACATAGCCGCCGCGCCCGCCGCCGTTCCTGGTCTTGTAGATCACAAAGATGCGCCAGTAGCCCGCCGGCACATCCCAATTCAGGATCCCGTCACTGACGCGATCCGTCAGGTCGAGCAGCGTATCGTCCAGATGGTAGATATCATTTTCCTTGCCGTCCAGCTTTGAGGCGATGACGGCAAACAGTTCATCATCGTCAAAATGTCTCGTCTCAGACGCTACAAACGGTGAACTCGGCGCGAAAGGATTCGGATAATTTTTGGCCATGGCAGCCACATCGAGCTGTGTCTGCGGCACAGGACCACAGACATCGGCCAGAGCATAGTTCAGATACTGTTTGCACAACTCGTCCGGCGCATCGGCCATCTTTCCCGCGGCCTGTCCGCTCGGAAAATGCGCGTCGTCCAGGATCCAGATCTTCATGCCCAGTTTTTTCGCCTCGTCGAGAATAATGTCCACATCACGAAACCACTGCGCTCCGGCATAATCCGGATGCGGCCTGGCCTCCAGGCAGACCTCGGTGATGTTGGCGCCATGGATCGCGTTCATATACGCGCGCAGAACCGCCTCGCTCTCGCCGTGCTGCCAGAAAAACGGCAGAATATAATTGTCATTCCCGCCGCTTAAAACTTCTAAAACCCTATGCTCCATTTGATGCCCCTCCTCTGTTCTCCATCACTTTTTTTAACAGGTTCAGTCCGACGATCACGGCCCCGCCGATCAGGAAAAAGATGATGCTGAAAGTGTGAAAATTCATGGCCGGCTGCGGATCGTCGAGCGTCGTCGGTCCCATAAAGATCGCGCAGAGCGACCCCAGCATCAGTCCCAGAATCAGCCAGATCATCTGTGACCGGAATTTTTCCAGCGCAATCCGCAGCAGCCTGATGATCAGCAAAATCCCGACGATAACACCCAGGCCAAAGACCAGGCACACCGGGACATACTCCAGATGGAAATGCAACACTTCCTTGACGGCATTGATGATCGGCACGTATAGCCCGAAGATCAGCAGCAATGTCGAACCGGAGATGCCCGGCAGAATCATGGCGGAGATCGCCACCATGCCGGCCACGAAAATGTAGACGATCCGTCCGAGATTGAGGCTGCTCACATCCACAGAGATCCCGCCGCCCGTTACCGGATTGAAATAGGTGATCGCGCAGACGACTGCGATGCCGGCCAGAGCAAAGATCAGATGCCATATTTTACCCCGGCGCAGCGTTTCCCTCTCCTCCAGAATCACATATGGGACGGCGACTACAATAAAGCCGACAAACAGAGAGCTGACGGCATAGATATGCGTCTCAAACACACGGGTCAGCACCAGCACGGCCGCGCAGAATCCAATCACCCAGCCGGCAAGTATTTTCAGAAGGAAGCGAATGGCCTCAAGGCGCTCCTGTCGTCTGCCTCTGATCAGATTGTCCAGCGATGTGATCAACTGATCATAAAATCCCAGCAAAAAGGCGACCGTTCCGCCGGAAACACCCGGCACACTGTCCGCGAGCGCCATACAAAATCCGCGTATCATATCAATCACTATCATTCATATCTCCTCCGCCAGACATTTTTTCGTTTTCGCCCTGATCCTCTGCAGCGCGTTGTCGATCGACTTCTGATCTTTTTTCAGGATCCCGGCGATCTCTGTGTAGCTGACGCCGGAGAGATAGAGTCTCAGAACCTCGCGCTCAAATGGACTCAGCTGATCGTTGATTTTTTCCTCGATCAACCCCGCGTTCACCTTATCAATCACCAGATCCTCCGCGCTGCGCCCGGCAGACAGCGCATCCGCCAGAGACGCTTCCAGCGACGCATCGTCTGCGTCGCCCTTTGCGTCCAGCGGCACATAGGAATTGAGCGGGCCGTGCTTTTTGCGCTGCGATGCCTTCACCGCCGTGTAGAGCTGTCTGGTCACACACATTTCCGCGAAACTGTGAAAGGACGTGTCTCTGTCCTCATCGTAATTCTGAATAGCCTCAAACAGACCGATCATGCCCTCCTGAATCAAGTCCTCACTCTCGCCGCCGATCAGAAACAGGCCGCGGGCCTTCTTCCTGACCATACCTTTATATTTATCAAGTATATATGCCATGGCATCCTTGGAACCCTCACGGATATGTGCAATCACCGCCTCGTCCGCCATCTGCCGATACTTTTCTTCTGCCATGAAAATCCTCTCCGCCTCTTAAGTCCCAAGCCGCTGGCGTACGATCTCATAGGCCAGCACGCCCGCCGCCACCGAGGCATTGAGCGAGTCAATATCCCCGCGCATCGGGATCGCCGCCCTGAAATCACATTTTTCCCGCACCAGCCGTGAGACGCCCTCGCCCTCGCCGCCGACGACCAGACCGATCGGCCCCCGCAGATCCAGGCGGTACATCTCATCGCCCGCCATATCGGCACAGACAATCCACAGTCCCTCTTTTTTTAGCTGATCAATCGTCTGCGCGAGGTTGGTCACCTTGGCCACAGGCGTATAGTTGATAGCGCCGGCGCTCGACCGCGCCACCGCAGCCGTCAGCCCGACCGCCCGGTTTTTCGGAATAATCACCCCATGCGCGCCGGCCAGATTGGCTGTCCTGATGATCGCTCCCAGGTTATAGGGATCCATGATACCGTCCAGAATCATGATGAACGGCGCCTCCGCCTTGGCCGCGGCCGCCGCGAGGATCCCCTCCACAGACGCGTAACTGTATGACGCGCAGACAGCGATCACGCCCTGGTGCATGTGCGTCTCCGAGATCTGATCCAGCCGCTCCCTGGTCACAAATTGAATGATTGTATCCTGTTTTCTGGCCGCCCGGACGATGCTTTGGACCGGTCCGTCCTGACAGCCGTCCAGCACATACAGCTTATCCACAGTGCGGCCGGAACGAAACACCTCCATCACAGGGTGGCGACCCTCGACCCTATTTTCGCTCTGAGTGGTTCCCAGGGGCTTTTTGTGATCATCCATTGACTTCCTCCGTATATTTTTGAATGGCAGTGTCCACAAGCGCTGCAAGGCGCGCGTAATCCCCTCTCAGATACAGAAATCCGATCAGCGCCTCAAAGCCTGTCGCCAGCCTGTAATCGACAATGGATGCATTCTTCGCGGCGGTATAGGACTTGGCATTTCTGCCCCGCTTGAAGACATGCATCTCCTCATCGTCAAGCAACGGCTCGATCAGCTTGATCATGCGGGCCTGTGCCGATGCCCTGACAAGCCCGGACGTCTGCCTGTGCAGTTTGCCGACCGGCGCGTTGCCGCGGGATACGACCATCGTGCGCACCATCACCTCAAAGACGGCGTCACCGAGATAGGCCAGCACCAACGGTGAATAACTGTGCGCGTCAGTGCCCGCCCCGTCGCCAAAATCCGCCAGCGCTTTCTCTATATCCGTTTCCATTGGACGCCCTCTCTCGTATCCTGAAGCGTGATGCCCATCGCCAGCAGCTGATTTCTGATCTCATCGGCTCTGGCAAAATTCTTCGCCTTTCTGGCCGCCTGTCGCTCCTCGATCAGCGCTTCAATGTCCGCGTCGAGTATTTCCTGTTTCTGTTCTGTGACAATGCCAAGGACATCGCACAGGGTTTCCACCTCGCCGAGCACCGCATCGACCATGGCTTTGGTCGACGTCTCCGTCACATGGATATTGGCAAATCGAATCAATTCGAACAGAGCGCTGACGGCATCCGCGGTATTAAAATCGTCCTCCATCGCGGCCTCAAACTTTTTGACCAGCGTCTGCATCCGCTCGCACAGCGTCCGCTCTTCCGCCGTCAGTTCACCCGACACACCAGAGAGCCGTCTCAGGCGATCCACTGCCGTGAGCAAGCGCTCTAAGCCGCCCTTCGCGGCAGCCATCAGCTCGTCGCTGAAATTCAGCGGGCTTCTGTAATGCGCGCTGAGCATGAAGAAGCGCAGTACCTGATAATCGTAGGTCTGTGTGATCTCGCGCACGGTGAAGAAGTTGCCGAGAGACTTGGACATTTTGACGTGATCAATATTTAGAAAGCCATTGTGCATCCAATATTTGGAAAACTGCTTGCCGTTGGCCGACTCACTCTGAGCGATCTCATTTTCATGGTGCGGGAAGATCAGATCCTCGCCGCCGGCATGAATGTCAATCTGCTCGCCGAGATATTTTTTGCTCATCACCGAACACTCGATGTGCCAGCCGGGACGCCCGTCACCCCACGGCGATGGCCAGGACGGCTCACCCTCCTTTTTTGGTTTCCAGAGCACGAAATCCAGCGGATCCCGCTTGCCCGCCTCGCCCGTGACCTGGATCTCACGGTGTCCCGCCTCCAGCTCGTCAATATTTTTTTTGGAGAGCTTACCGTACTCCGGAAAACTTCGGGTCTCAAAATACACAGTGCCGTCGGCCACGTAGGCGTGCCCCTTATCGATCAGCGTCTGGATCATCTCGATCATGCCGTCAATCTCCTCGGTCGCCTTCGGGTGATGCGTGGCCTCGCGCACATTGAGCCCGTCCATATCCCGCTTCGCCTCACGGATAAAGCGCTCGGAAATGACCGCTGCGTCCACGCCCTCCTGGTTGGCCCTCCTGATAATCTTGTCGTCCACATCGGTGAAATTGGATACATAATTGACATCATAGCCCTTGTACTCAAAATAGCGCCGCACCGTATCAAATACGATCATCGGCCGCGCGTTGCCAATATGGATATAGTCATAGACCGTCGGCCCGCAGACATACATCTTGACTTTGCCCTCCTCCAGAGGAATAAATTCTTCTTTTTTTCGCGTCAAAGTGTTGTATATTTTCATAAAATCTCCATTCCGCCGCCCATTTTGCCGGCTAAATCATTCCTGCTCTGCCTTGGAATCGCTCGCTATCTCGGAATCGTTCTCTGCTTTATCAGGCTTCTGCGCTCTGATGCAGCTCAATTTTTCGATCTGAGCCTGCAGCTCTCTGTTCTTCTCATAGAGCGCGAGAATATCCGTGAGCACAGGATCCGGCAGATGGACCTGATCGAGATCGAATCTCGGCACGCGCACGTCGTCCTTCTTGACGATCCTTCCCGGCACGCCGACCACCGTCGAATTCGGCGGCACCTCTGACAAGACGACGCTGCCGGCGCCGATCTTGGAATTTTCACCGATCGTGAATGAGCCGAGGACCTTGGCTCCCGCACTGATCATCACATTGTCTCCTACCGTCGGGTGGCGCTTGCCACTCTCCTTGCCCGTGCCGCCCAGAGTCACGCCCTGATAGAGCGTGACATTGTCACCGATCACGGCCGTCTCGCCGATGACCACACCGTGTCCGTGATCGATAAAAAGTCCCTCGCCGATGGTCGCGCCGGGGTGGATCTCGATGCCGGTCTTGCGCGCTGTCCGCTGCGAGACCCACCGGGCCAGAAAATAATGCTTCTTCAGATAGAGTCTGTGCGCTATCCGGTAGCAGATGATCGCCTTAAAACTCGGATACAAAAAAACTTCCATATTAGATTTGATGGCCGGGTCGCGCTCGCGGATCACCTCAATCTCACGCTTGACATACCTAATAAAATGAAGCATTCAAATTCCTCCCAGTGATATAGTGTCGGCTAAAAATGATACCTTACGGTTTTGCCCAGCCGCTTCCTCCCACGCCCTGCATCGAAAATATCTAAAGCTGATGTCTCACTTTTACGCGTTATAAGCCATAATCTGACATTATTTTATGGAATTCCGAAGAATTAGAAAATCCCCTCAGGACCTCATCACGGCTCATGCCGTTCGCCAACTTTCCGGTCCAATCGGCAAATCCCGGCGCGTCGTATTCCCTTCCCAGGAATGTGCGGTATAAAATTTTTACAAAATCCTCGTTTCCGTAACCCTTTCCCAAAAACTCTTTCGAGTGGAAAAAGCCTGTCGTCGCCACATATTCCGCCGAGGCATCTTTGCGCGCGATTTTCCCTGCCCAATCGTTTAATCCGGCGAGATCAGGCGTCCTGCCGAGCGCATTTTGATAAAGGCGATAGACAAACATGGTCGCTCCGGCATTCAGATCTCTCCCCTGTGACAGAGCGACAGTGCCTCTGTCTATACCATAGGCGCGGCAGAGCGTTCCAAACTCCCGAGATTCCGCGAAACCCTTGAAGACATATTCCCTGGACAGGCCGTGCTGCAATTTGTACAGCCAGTCATTTTTGCCGAGCGTATCCGGAGCCCTGTTGAAAAATGCCTGATAGAGCATATCAAGGTACTGTCCGTCGCCCGTTCTCTTTTTTAGATATTCATCGCTGAACACAAAACCCTGTGTCATCCGAGCGCCGGTCGCATCGTGATCCGCGAGCTGCATGATCCAATCCAGCTTTCCATTCGGATCCGAGGATCTGTTCAGTATCTTTGTGTACATCCGTTCCACAAACTGACTGATATTGTTGTACTGCGCGTCCGTGACGGCCGCCCTTCCCACATAATCTTTGTCTTTAAAAACATTGATATAATAGTCCAGGGATACCGTCCTGGCGTCAGATTTCGCCTCAAGGCCCTTCACCTCAACATGATAGCTGCCCGGCACAATAAACTTATTACAGTTCGGTCCAAATCCCAGAATGATGCAATTCGGTTCGCCATAACGCTCATCACTGATATCAAAATATTTATCCGTCGTCTTCGGGTTGTCGTGATAATTCGCGCCTGAAAAGGCTTCGACCGTTCCGTCCGGAGCGGTAACCCTGACTGTGACTTTTCCAGGATCACCTAGAGCATATTTGTCATTATTTAGGGTAATCGTCCATGCCTGCTCAAAGTTGAACTCTGACAGCGGAAAATTTCCCGAAGCGGGCCAGGAGATAAAATCCCAGTCATACGACGGCGCGGACGAGGAATCATCGCCAAAAACCTTAATATCATACAGACTCGCGTTTTTGCGGGCCGCGCCGAATCCTATCTTCGTGGCATAGGGATCCAGTAGCCATCTCCTATGACCTATTGATGTCCTGTTACTGTCGCCATCATCCTCTATCTGACCAGATATTGCCCTTGAAAAAGGGAAGAGGAAAGGTGTGCCGCCATAAATTTTACTGAGATTGCTTGAGGATGTCGCGGCATATCCCTTCTCATAAAAAGATTGATCCATATCCGCCGCCTTTTTCGGATGGTGATCAAACTGATTGGTCGCCGCCAGCAGGGCCGCGCCGTACTGGGCGGACTCCGACCACTTTGGATCCTCGACTTCCGGAGGCAGACCGGCAATCTTCCGATACATATTCACACATTTGAGTCCCGCCGCGATACTGACAGCATCGACCTTTCCGCTCGTATATGGGGCCGACAAGTTCGGGATTTGATCAAATGTTATCTCTGAATCGTAATTTTCAATTTCCTGATAGAGATTGGCAATCTCTGTCTTTGTCAGCGGTCTGATTCCCAGATTTCCGCTCCTTGTAGCCACATTTTTCGCCTCGGAAATGCCGACGCGTCTGTCATTCATGATCGTCACATCGCCGGAGATCTCCGCAGCCTCCTGCGCGCAGACCAGTAACGGCTCCACGCCAAGAGAAAACAGCAGCACAAATGCGACAAGCATTTTCTTCAAGTATTTCATAAAATTTTCTCTCCTCTCCAATGCAGAATAGATATTGACGTCTCGGCTCAGCACGCTTTGCGGTATGTCCGTCTTTTCGGCGACGACAGCCTGCCGCGCCCACATTTTGCCGCGGCAAAAATAACCCCCTGCTATGCAGGGGGGATAGCTTTTCTACACAACAAACAGATCATCCGCTACGAATCGTCTGCAGATTTTCCGAGAGATCTCTATTTCATTTTGGACGGCGGTGTCGTCGGCGCGCAGACAGCCGTGTAGTGCTCTTTGCGGGCCTTGAATTCAGGATCCTTGTAGAGATTGATCAGATTGCCCTCGTTCTCGAAAATATCCTGGCCATGCGCAAACTTGCCGCTTAAGACATCATGCGCATGCTCCGGCTTACCGTTGATGCCGAGGGATTCATCCCATGAGAACTTGAAGGCGCCATCGACGACATTCAATCTGCCCTCCAGGCCGCAGTACTCACACACCACATGCGTCGTCCCTGGGAAGATATAGAACGCGTTGCCCTGGCAGTGCGGGCAGGCCCCCCCTTTGCCCTTCCACAGGGACAGATTCTCAGAGCCTTCGATCTGGACATCATTGTCGATCAGATACTGCGCCGCCTCAACCAGATTGCGCGCGATCTGTCTCATGCGCTCGATCTTGTCGTCCTGCATGATGACATCCTTGCACCATGAGAAATACTCATTGTTCACGATCTTCCAGCCCTGGCTCAGCGCGAACATCGCATGGTCCGTCTCACAGCGGACAGCCCAGTCGGAGCCGCCGATCGCCACAAAGGACAACGCTTTCTGTTTGAAATACCTCGGATTCAGAGGCTCCTTGCCCTGCTCTTTTAATTTGTCGTTCAGCATCATCAACATGCCGGTATCATGGCCAGGGCCCATACGGTCTGTGATCACATGGAACAGGCCTGAGCCGCCGGACTCATAAATCGGGTCAACCATGAGGACGCCGTCGGCTTCCACGATCTTCTGATAGAAAGCCGAAAAATCATCCTTCTGTGTACAGATCATGCCCTTGCCCATAACGAGACCGCGTGAGCACGCGACACATCCGGAACAATACTTGATATCCCAGTCAAGCAGGTGGATAAACTCGATCTCGGCACCCAGTTTTTTTGCCTCCTCAAGGGCTACGCGGCACATGGTATCATTGTTTCCGTTTTTTGTCCCAAGAGAAACACCCAAAATTTTCATATAAAACTCCTCCTTCATCATGTTTGCGGGTCAACCACATCGTGCGTGAAAACGACCTTCCGGCGGATGCAATAAACTCCCCTCGGCTACGTCAAAATCACTGTCAAAATTATAACATATTATTTTAAAAGTGCAAATACTTTTTATAGGTTTTGATATTTTTATCGTCTAGTCCTTTAGCCGCGCAGCCCTCAGATCCACAGCCTTGCCCGCTCACCCCTCCGGGCCCTCACTGTATCAGCGCAACCGACCACGCCGCGATTCCCAGGCCCCCTCCGGTAAACCCAAGCCCCTCCTCTGTGGTGGCCTTCACGCTGACCAGACCTGCATCTATTTCAAGCGCCTCTGCGATATTTCGGCGCATATCGGAGATATACGGCGCCAGCTTCGGACGCTCGGCGACCACCGTCGCGTCAATATTCCCGATGCCGTAACCATTTTCCCTCAACAGCGCGCCCGTCCGCTCAAGCAGCAGAATACTGGAAATCCCCTGATAGGCCGGATCTGTGTCCGGAAAATGTCCGCCGATATCGCCAAGCGCCGCCGCGCCGAGGAGCGCGTCAACAATTGCGTGCAGCAACACGTCGGCGTCCGAGTGCCCCAGAAGGCCCCGCTCGAAGGGGATGTCCACCCCACCCAGAATCAGCTTTCTGCCCTCAACTAACCTGTGTACATCATATCCCATGCCGATCCTCATGATTTTTCCCTCGTTTCTCTCAAATAAAGTTCATGCCTGCTCAATGTCTGCGTGGCCGGCGACATGCCAAGCGCCGGCAGAGCGCGAAGCACCTCTGCCACGCCCTCCGCGTCATTGGATGCGGTCACCAGATCCGCAGCCGCCCGCACCTGCGGCGATGCGTTGGCCACAGCCACGCCGATGCCGGCCTTTTCGAGCATATCCAGATCATTTTCACTGTCGCCGAAAGCCATCACCTCCCCTGCACAGACGCCGAGCATGGCGGCGAGTTCAAGCATTGTGTTTCCCTTACAGGCGTTCACATGGTTGCACTCGATGTAATGTGGCACCGAGGAAGTCACATAGATCCCCGGCAATGTGGAAAGGCACTGCCGAATCTCGCACTTTGTCTGCGGATCATCGATCACCATATTGAGCGACTCGATCTCACGCACGTGCTGTCCGATAAATTCGTAGATATCCGCTCTCGGATGCCGCGTCTCCCTCACATACCGAAACATCCTCTCAGGCAGGTTCCACCGCAGCGGATTCTCATAATACTCCGCCGGCACGTAGGATCTGCCGTCGACGACGGCCTCAACCGGAAAATCATACCGGCAAAAAATATCCGCCACGGCCCGCACCAGCTCCGGCGGCATATCGCAGGCATAGACCCTTGAGAGATCCGACATGCGGTATATACTCGTCCCGTTGCAGGAAATCACATATTCAAAGCATGGCATTTGCCGCACAGTCGCTGGCAGGGCATCGATCGGCCGCCCCGTGGCGATGGCCGTATGAATGCCCGCAAAATGCACCCGCTCGAAGACCTGACGCGTCATCTCACCCATGCGCCCATCACTTTTCAACAGCGTGCCGTCAATATCTGTGACGACCAGTTTGATCTTCTCCAAATTTATTGACATAGGATTCCCCCTCCAAGAGCACCTCTCAAGCCACCGCAAACCCTCTGATGATCCCTCAGATACCGTGAAGAACGATATAAAAAAGAGATCGAAGTAAACAGACTTTTCTGTTGACCCCAATCTCTTTACACTCTAATCATCATGCGCCGCCCGCGCGGCGCGCCGATTTTTTGCTCATACCACCTTGCCCGTCCGATACCCGAAGGGCACGCGTGCCCATGCATCCTTGCAAGCGAGCTTGCCGTCTGCATGGTCGCTTGAAGGGGCTTTCAAAGTATATTAATACGGCACCACATAGGACAGCGGATCATAATAGTTGCCGTTGTCATCCATAATCCTGAAATCCAGATGAGGACCTGTGGCTGATCCCGTCGCCCCGACATATGAGATGACCTGGCCGCTGGAAACATTCTCGCCGACACTGACCGCCAGGCTTGAATTGTGCAGATACCACGTGCTGAGACCGTTGCCGTGATTGATCACGACATAATTGCCAAGGCTGTAGTGATAGGCAGCCTGCGTGACCACGCCTGAGTCAGCCGCGTAAACCGGCGTCCCGCTCGGCGCCGGAATGTCGATGCCATTGTGGTTCTCCGGTCCGTGGAACGGGCAAATGCGTGAGCCAAAAGGAGATGAGATCTCTGTATAGCCCGGCAGTGGCCAGCCAAAACTGCCTGATCCGACAGCCAGTTCAAAGTTCAAAATGCCGGCCTCCTCTTTTTTCTGGTCAGCTTCCGCCTGAGCCTCCTCGGCCTCCTTCTGGGCCTCCTCGGCCTGTTTCTGAGCCTCCTCAGCCTTCGCAGCCTCCTCGGCAGCCTTCTTCTCGGCCTCCAGTCTGGCAGCCTCCATCTCCTGAGCGATCCGCTCTGCCTCCTGTCTCGCGGCCTCCTCCTGGGCACGCGCCGCCTCTTCCTCAGCCGCCTGCTTTTCCGCAGCGATGCGCTCCGCCTCGGCCTGAGCCGCGGCCGCATCCAGAGCCGCCTGGTCCGCGTTCGCCTGCTGTGAATTTGCGAGATCCCTGGCCGCGTCAGCCTCCGCCTGAGCCTGAACCGTGGCGCTGTTCGTCGCCGCGTTTGCCTGAGCTTTCGCCGCGGCCTCCTGCTTCAGCCGCTCATACTCCGCCTGAGCCTGAGCCTCGGCCTCGGCGATCGCCGCCAGAATCTCCGTCTCATTGGCAAGATCCTCTTCAACGCCCTCGATGCTGTCCTCCGTGCCGTTGATATGCACATTGATCTGAGTCAGCTCTTCCTTCTTGGCCTCTGTGATGACATTGATCTCCTCCTGCTTGTGCTCCAGCTCCGACTTTTTTTCCTCCTGCTGTGCCTTGTCGTCATTGAGCTCAACCTCATAATCCGCGATCCTCTCACGCGTTTTCACAAAGCTGTCCAGCAGTTGATTGTCAAAATCTGAAATCTTTGAGATGTACTCCGCACTGTTCAAAACCGAGGAAATATCGCCCGCTTTCAGCAAAATCTCAAAGTAATTCGTCTCGCCCTTCTCGTACATATATTTGATGCGGAGCTTCAGGACCTCATACTGCCTTGCCTCCCGCTCTCTGGCATCCGCGAGCTCAATCTCCGTCTTGGCGATCTCATCCTCCAAAATCTCAATCTGTTCCGTGATATCCTTGATGTCATCGGTCACCTCGGTCAGCTGCGTATCAAGCTCAGTGATATAACTCTCGGTTGTGGTCTTATTGTCCTTCAGGCTGTTGAGCTTGTCCTCAAGCGCCTGCTTCTCCGCCTCAAGCTCCTGAATATGCTGCTCGGCTTCCTCCTTGGATCTGGCGGCCATCGATGGGACGGCCAAAGAGAGAGATAAAACCGCAACCATTGTCAACGACAGAAATTTTTTCAATCTTCTTTTTCTCATGATCACAACCCCCAAAAACATCGGTCGAATGTATATCAATTTTTTGTAATTTTTTGTTAACAATTATATAATAACTTAACCGATCATATTTTGCAAGCCCTGATTTCATTTTTATAAAGATTTTATCTTTTTGACCTCTCGGCATCCCGCGCCAGGTATTTTTTGACATATTCGCCGGTATATGTGCCCGACAGCGCGACCTCCTCCGGCGTGCCTGTGGCGATAATCGTGCCCCCTCGGTCGCCGCCGTCGGGTCCGATATCAATGATGTAATCAGCCGTCTTGATCACATCCAGATTATGCTCGATCACCACGACCGTGTTGCCGCCCTCGGTCAGGCGCTGCAGGATCTCGATCAACTTGTGGACATCGGCAAAATGGAGGCCGGTCGTCGGCTCGTCCAGAATATAGATTGTCCTGCCGGTGCTCCTGCGGCTCAGCTCCGTGGCCAGCTTCACCCGCTGCGCCTCACCGCCGGACAGCGTGGTGGACGGCTGCCCCAGTTTAATATAGGAAAGACCGACATCATTGATCGTCTCCAGTTTCCGGCGGATCGACGGCACATTCTCGAAAAACGTCACCGCCTCCTCCACCGTCATATCCAGGACATCGTAAATATTCTTGCCCTTGTATTTGACTTCCAGCGTCTCACGGTTGTAGCGCTTGCCATGGCAGACCTCACATGGCACATAGACATCGGACAGAAAATGCATCTCAATTTTGATGATGCCGTCGCCGGCACAGGCCTCACAGCGGCCGCCCTTGACATTAAAACTGAACCGCCCCTTGGTATAGCCGCGCTCCTTGGCGTCCTGTGTGGCAGCGAACAGATCTCGGATCATATCAAAGACACCGGTGTATGTGGCCGGGTTGGACCGCGGGGTGCGCCCGATCGGCGACTGGTCGATATTGATCACCTTGTCCAGCTGTTCCAGGCCGACAATATCGTCATGCTTCCCCGGATGAACGATGCGCGCCCCGTTGAGCTCGCGCGCCAGCCGCTTGTACAGAATCTCGTTGATCAGTGAACTCTTGCCGGAGCCTGAGACACCGGTCACGCAGGTAAAGACCCCCAGCGGGATATCCACGTCGATGTGCTTGAGATTATTCTCCGCCGCGCCGAGGATCCGGATAAATCCGGTCGGTTTGCGCCGCGTCTTCGGCACCGGAATTGTGATGCGACCGCTCAGATAAGCGCCCGTGATCGAATGCTCATTGCGCATGATCTCCTCTGCCGTGCCCTCGGCCACCACATGGCCGCCGTGTTCGCCGGCGCCCGGTCCGATGTCGACGATGTGATCCGCGGCCAGCATCGTCTCCTCATCGTGCTCGACGACGATCAGCGTATTTCCGAGATCGCGCAGATTTTTTAAAGTCTTCAACAGTTTGTCATTATCCTTCTGATGGAGGCCGATGCTCGGCTCATCCAGAATGTAGGCCACGCCCACCAGACCGGAACCGATCTGCGTCGCCAGACGGATGCGCTGCGCCTCCCCGCCGGAGAGCGTGGCTGTGGCGCGGGCAAGCGTCAGATAATCCAGGCCGACATCGATCAGAAAGCCGACTCTGGCGCGGATCTCCCGGAGAATCTGGCTGCCGATCAACAGCTGTTGTTCGCTCAGATCCAGATGGTTGATCAGGTCATTGAGTTCAAGCATTGACAGCTCCGTCATCTCCGCGATATTTTTATCCGAGACCGTCACTGCCAGCGATTCCCTCTTCAGCCGCTGCCCATGGCACGCCGTACACGGGGTGATATCCATAAATGTCTCATATTCCTGTCTGGACGTCTCCGAACTCGTCTCCCGATAACGGCGCTCCACATTTCGGATCAGGCCCTCAAAGGCGACATCATAGACGCCGACGCCGCGCTGACCGTGGTAATGGACTTTGACCTCATGGCCGTTGGTCCCGTGGATGATCACGTCATGGATCCTCTTTGGGTAATCCTTAAAAGGTGTGTTCAGGCTGAAATCGTATTCCTTCGCGAGCGCGTCCAGAATCGCACGCGTAAAACTGTGGCTGTCCACCGCCGACTGCCAGCCGGGAACCGCGATCGCGCCCTCAGCGATGCTCATCGACGGGTCCGGAATCATCAGATCCTCCGAAAATTCCATCTTATAGCCCAGACCCGCGCACACCGGACAGGCGCCAAACGGATTATTGAACGAGAAACTCCTCGGCTCGATCTCCTCCAGACTGACACCGCAGTCCGGACAGGAAAAGCTCTGGCTGAAATTGATCCGCTCACCGCCGTCCACATCCACCACCAACAGCCCATCTGTCAGTTTCAGCGCCGTCTCGATGGAATCTGTCAGCCGCTTTTCGATGCCATCCCGCACCGAGAGGCGATCCACAATGATCTCTATATCATGCTTTTTATTTTTTTCCAGCTTGATCTCCTCAGACAGCTCATACATATGCCCGTCCACCATCACGCGGACATAACCGCTGCGGCGGGCCGACTCGAACAGCTTCGTGTGTTCGCCCTTGCGGCCGCGCACCACCGGAGCGAGAATCTGAATGCGGGTCCGATCCGGCAGCCGCATCACAGCGTCTACCATCTGGTCGACAGTCTGCCGCTGAATCACCTTGCCGCAGACCGGACAGTGCGGAATACCGATGCGCGCGTACAGAAGGCGCATATAGTCATAGATCTCCGTCACCGTGCCAACCGTCGACCTCGGATTGCGGTTGGTCGACTTCTGGTCGATCGAGATCGCAGGTGACAGACCAGAGATACTCTCCACGTCCGGTTTCTCCATCTGTCCAAGAAACTGCCGTGCGTAGGAAGACAGGGACTCCATATAGCGGCGCTGCCCCTCGGCATAGATGGTGTCAAAGGCCAGCGACGATTTACCCGAACCGCTCAGTCCCGTGAGAACCACCATCTCGTTGCGCGGAATTTTGATATTGATGCCCTTTAAATTGTGTTCTCTCGCACCCCTGATCTCAATATATTCTTTTCTGGCTGCCATAAAAACTGCTCCTTATTAACAGATCTCCTCTGCGCGCCTGTCATGGCTGTCCGGCCTCAAAGATCGTGCAGCTGCTTTTTCAGCTGAATGATCTCATCGCGCAGCTCTGCCGCACGCTCAAAATTCAGCTCTGCCGCGGCCGAATGCATCTTCCTTGTCAATGTCTCGATCAGCTTTGTCAGCTCCTGCCTGCTCATGGACTCCGCGTCCTTGACGAGCCGCCCGCCCGTATCGTCCGCGGCCTTGGAGATGCTGATCAGGTCGCGAACCGCCTTTCTGATCGACTGCGGCGTGATCCCGTGCGCCTCATTGTAAGCCTGCTGCAGCTCCCTGCGCCGGTTTGTCTCAGAGATCGCCCTGTCCATCGACTCCGTGATCACATCCGCGTACATGATGACGTGACCGTCCACATTGCGCGCCGCCCGGCCGATGGTCTGTATCAGCGATGTCTCCGAGCGAAGAAACCCCTCCTTATCCGCGTCCAGTATCGCCACCAGCGTAATCTCCGGGATATCCAGACCCTCGCGCAGCAGATTGATGCCGACCAGCACATCAAAGACGTTCATGCGCAGATCCCTCACGATCTCCGTCCGCTCCAGCGTGTCAATGTCCGAATGGAGATATTTCACGCGAATGCCGACCTCCCGCATATAATCCGTCAGATCCTCCGCCATGCGCTTCGTCAGAGTCGTGATCATCACCTTGTGTCCCTGTGCGGTTTCCCGATTGACCTCGCCGATCAAATCATCGATCTGGCCCTCCACCGGACGCACCTCCACGCGCGGATCCAAAAGTCCCGTCGGGCGGATGATCTGCTCCGCCCGCAGCAGCTCATGTTCCTGCTCATAGGTGCTCGGCGTCGCTGACACGAAGAGCATCTGATCGATCTTGCTCTCAAACTCCGCGAAATTCAGCGGGCGGTTGTCCTTTGCCGACGGCAGGCGGAAGCCGTAGTCGACCAGCGTGGTCTTGCGCGCCTGGTCGCCGTTGTACATGCCACGCACCTGCGGGATCGTCATGTGCGATTCGTCGACGATCATCAGAAACTCTTCCGGAAAATAATCGATCAGTGTGTGCGGCGGCTGCCCCGGCTTTAATCCGGCCAGATGCATCGAATAATTCTCGATCCCCGAACAGAATCCCGTCTCGCGCATCATCTCGATATCAAAATTTGTGCGCTCCGCGATCCGCTGTGCCTCGATCAGCTTGTCCTCGCGCTTAAAATAATCGATGCGCTCCGCAAGTTCCTTTTCGATATCCTGAATCGCCTTTTCCATCCGCTCCGGCGGCACCACATAGTGTGAAGCCGGAAAAATGGCCACATGCTCCAGCCGGCTCTTGACCTGGCCGGTCAGTGGGTCGAACTCCGAGATGCGGTCGACCTCATCGCCAAAAAATTCGACGCGCACCGCCGTATCTCCGGAGGCCGCCGGAAAGATCTCGACGACATCCCCGTGCACGCGAAATGTCCCGCGCTTGAAATCCATATCATTTCTCGCGTACTGCATGCGGATCAGACGCCGGATCACTTCGTCGCGGTCGCGCGCCATCCCCGGCCGCAGGGAGACCACCATCTCATT
This sequence comes from uncultured Catenibacillus sp., assembly GCA_964423195.1. Classification (GTDB taxonomy): domain Bacteria; phylum Bacillota; class Clostridia; order Lachnospirales; family Lachnospiraceae; genus CAKRHR01. Next base: position 28,968 of record CAYRDY010000010.1, read on the forward strand.
GTAGTCGATCGGACTGCCGAGACCGTAAATGCAGGACACCGATGAGACAATGATCACATCGCGGCGCTCGGACAGCGCCGCCGTCGCCGAGTGCCGCAGCTTGTCGATCTCGTCATTGATCGCCGAATCCTTGGCGATATACGTGTCCGAGGACGGCACATAGGCCTCCGGCTGATAATAATCGTAATAGCTCACGAAATATTCCACCGCGTTCTCCGGAAACATCTCCTTGAACTCCCCGTAAAGCTGCGCCGCCAGGGTCTTGTTGTGCGCCAGGATCAGCGTCGGCTTGTTCAGCGCCTGGATGACATTGGCCATCGTGAACGTCTTGCCGGATCCCGTCACGCCCAGCAGCGTTTCAAACTGATTGCCCTCCCTGAATCCGGCCACCAGTTTCTCAATCGCCTGCGGCTGGTCGCCGGTCGGGGCATATTCGGAAACTAATTTGAAATGATCCATAGAGAAACCTCCGATCCGCGAAACCAAAATAGGCGCAGGCATCCGTCACACGGCGCTTACGCGACCACGATCTTCCCTGACGCCGCGTGCTCGATCGGCCCTGCCGTCGGATGGATGGCCCTGTGGCTGCCGAAATAATCCTCCTGGAAAACGATCGGCGTGCCGTCCGGATTCTCAAATGCCTGTTCCGGCTCAAATGCGAAGCCGAGCGTCTCCGTGCTGATGGTACCGCAGGTATTGGCCGGCAGGAAGTCGAACAGATTCGTCTCCAGCTGCCAGTGCCCGTCTACCTCAGCCAGTTTCAACTCGACCGTATGTGTCTTATCCTCAATGAAATCTCTCTCCTTATCACAGACCTGGGCGCCGTTGTAGAAGATATTTCCGCCCGTCCAGACCGGCAGGTGCATATAATACCGGTCGCTCGGCTCGGAGCCCATGCCGCAGTAGCCGTCAAATTCCCTGTCCCACTCCTCGAAGGTCGGATAACCGTCATAGCGCATGGTGCCAACGGACACACAGCCGTCGTCCCAGCCGTTATTCTGCCCTCTCATGGCCTCCTCCTCCGCGCGCAGCGCCGGATGGACCTTCTGCTGCACAAAAATATTATTATAGAAGCGGGCGTCGCCGTGCAGGAATGTCATAAAACCGGCGATCTCCGTGCGATGCGGCACATGATAAGGGGTGTAGCGCGGCGAGGAGAGCGTCTTGGCGCCGTTGTCCGTCCCGCTCCCGACGGCGACGAACGAACCCCCGATCAGGTTATGCACCACGGCGATTCCCTGGGTCGCCAGCTTCAGTGAACGCGCCGAGAGAAAAATATTGTTGTCGATCAGTGTCGGTCCGTGGGAGACCTCCACAAAGAGATCCTCACCCATTCCCATCATCATCTCCGGCGCAATCGGCTCATTCTCCTTCAGGCAAGGCAGCGTGTTGTCATGGAAAAGATTCTGCGTCACGCGTGTGCCCTGCGCCTGCCAGTCCAGCCACATGCCTCTCGTGCAGTGGTGAATATGATTCCTCCGGAAAATCACGTCGATGGCCGCGTGCATCTTGATGCCGCCGATCTCCGCGCCGGCGAGATTCTGTTTGTTGTTGATGTGGTGGATATGGTTGTCCTCGATCAGTGAGAAGACGCCGCCCAGGTGGCCGACGATGCCGGTCTGCCCGCAGTCATGGATATTGCAGCGCCGCACAATATGATGGCCGATGCGCTCCTTCGTCCACCCCTCCCTCTGGGCCTGGCAGATGCAGTCGCGTTCCGTCTGCGTGCCGTCCTTGTATTTCCAGTTCAACCACTTATTGTCATTGCCCTCCTGCTTATATTTGCCGAGCGAAATACCACTGCACTTGGACTCCGAGATATCGCAGTCCTCGATGATCCAGCCCTTGGACCAGTGCGGGCCGATCATGCCCTCCTGATAGGCCGTCGGCGGCGCCCACTGTGTCGCGGCCTGCCTCACGGTGAAGCCGGACAGGGTGATATAATTCACGCCCTCCTCTGACGGATAGAAGCAATTCCTCCTGACCGAGATCTCCACGCACGCATCATTGGGATCCTTCCCCTGAAAATTCGCGTAAAAGACTGTTTCATTTTTTTCTGTGTCTTGCTCGGCATACCATGTGTACACTGAAAAATCTGGGTCCCACGATGCTTTTGAGACCACCGGTTGTCTCACCTGCTCCAGTGACGTGACCTCATACATGGACTTCCCGTTCAGGAAGACATCGCCGGTGTGGGCGATCATCATGGCGACAAACCAGTCGCCGCTCACCAGGGTCGTATACGGATTGAAATCTCCGAACAGGCCATTCGGCACCCTGGCCGTCCACATCTGCCCCTCCAAGTGTTCCCAGTGCCCAATAGGCTCCGCGCCGGTAATCACCGCCTGCAGCGGCTTCACCGAGCGGTAGGTGATCCTGGCATTCTCCTCACCGGCATTTTTCGGGTTGACATTCTCGCGGTAAATGCCCGGATAAACCAAAATCTCATCACCTGCCACGGCGATATCCGCCGCCTCCTGAATCTTCTGAAACGGGTATGCCTCAGAACCGTCGCCACTGCGCAGCGCACTGGCATCAACAAAATACTTCATCATTATCACGCCTCCTTACAAACTCCAATAATTCCTCAGGTCGCTCAATGATCGCATCGGCGCCGTTCTTTGCCAGCTCCGCGCGATCTCGAAATCCCCAGAGCTCGCCCACTGTGTAGAGCCCGGCAGCGTTTCCGGTCTGCATATCCACATCGGTGTCGCCGAGGTAGAGACATTCTTCAGGACATACGTCCAGCATCTTCAGTATTCTGAATACGCCGTCCGGCGCGGGCTTGCGGCGGATCCCTTCCGTCTGTCCCTGCACCGCATCAAAAATCCCTTCCATGAACAGCTTGTGAATCACATCCAGGGTGCGCGCGTGCGGCTTGTTTGAGAGTACCCCCAGCTTCACCTTCCGGGCTTTCAAGTGCCCGAGCAAACCAGGCACTCCCGGATAAATCGTCACACGATAGGTACAATCCCTCTCAAAAAATCCGCTGTAAATCTCATAAACCTCATCAAAGCGCGCCAAATCTTCGGCGCCCGCGGCCCGCATGGCCCGCTCCACCAGCGTCCTTGCGCCGTCTCCGGCGTAATACTTATAATCATTGATCGGCAGCGGCCCAAGGCCCACAGCCGCCAGCGCCTCATTACAGGAAACGCCGATGGATTCCAATGTGTCCGCCAGCGTCCCGTCCAAGTCAAAAATACAAGCCCGCACGCGCCCGATCTTTTTTTCCGTCAATCGCTCAATCATCGCTTTTTTCTCCGCAAAATATCATTTCATTTTTAAAACCCGCCAATATCACACTCCGGCAGATGCTCACGCCCAGCCATCGCGGCGTCCTGCGCAAAAAATGAAAACCGCTCTTGCACCTTCCCTCTGAACATTATATACTGATTATGTTCTTATCGCAAGAAGGATTCCGCAAAATGAGGAAAGAAGAGAAATGATCATGGCTACTGTCACTCTGAATATCGACACTTCCGGCAGTGAATACATTTATATGCAAATCTACAGATATATCAAGGGGGAGATTGAGAGCGGATCTCTGCCCTGCGATGCCAAACTTCCCTCCACAAGACATCTGGCCGAGCATCTTGGCGTCAGCCGAAACACCATTGATATGGCCTACGGCCAGCTGATGGATGAGGGCTATATCGAGGCTCTCCCCAAGAAGGGCTACTATGTCAGCGACATCAAGAATCTGATGCCCGCGTTTGCCGATAAGGCGTCCAAGGGCAAACAGATCGCTCTCTCCGGCAGCCGCCGGACGGGCAGCAAATTCCTCTATGAATTCTCGCCATATGGCACTGACCTTGAGAGCTTCCCTTTCGCCACCTGGCGCAAGCTGGCCCGCGATATCTACTATGACGACCGCAATTTCGAACTTTTTCAGGCGGGGCACCGCCAGGGCGACGAGGATTTTCGCCGCGCCATCGCCGAATATCTGCATCAATCGCGCGGCGTGCGCTGCCGCGCGGAGCAGATCATCGTGGGCGCCGGCACAGAATACCTGCTGATGCTGCTGACACGCCTGCTCGGCGGCGGCAGGATCTACGCCATCGAGGATCCGTCCTACCGTCGCTCTTACGAGATCCTTCGGCAGATGGACTGCCGGATCTGCCCGGTGCCGCTCGACAGTCAGGGCATGCGCGTCGACACCCTCCGCGCCTCACATGCCAATATCGCCTATGTGACGCCGTCCCACCATTTCCCGCTGGGCGTGGTCATGCCGATCAAACGGCGCATGGAATTGCTGAACTGGGCCTTTGAAAGCGACAGCCGCTATATCATCGAGGACGACTATGACAGCGAATTTCGCTATAAGGGCAAGCCGATTCCGAGCCTGCAGGGCATCAATCAAAATGAAAAAGTCATTTACCTCGGCACTTTTTCCAAGGCTATCGCGCCCTCCATCCGCGTCAGTTACATGGTCCTGCCAAAGCCGCTGCTGGACATTTACCGCAGGAACCGCGCTTTTGACGCCAACACCGTGGCGCGCACGGAGCAGCGCCTGCTGACCGATTTTATGATGCAGGGAAGTTTTGAGCGCCATCTGAACAAAATGCGCAATATTTATAAGACCAAACGCGACTATCTGCTGCAGGCATTCGCCCCGTATCGGGATCGGGTGCAAATCAGCGGCGAGAACAGCGGCCTCCATCTGCTGCTGAGCTTTGCGGACGGGCGCAGCGCGGCCGATGTCATCAGACAGGCGGCCGCCGCCAGGATCCATCTCTGGGGCCTGTCTCGCTATTATATCGACCCCAGACACATGACCCTGAAACATACGATCATCCTCGGCTATGGCGCCCTGTCCATGCAGCAGCTGCAGACACAGACGGAACTGCTGATCAAAACGCTGTTCCCTTAAAATACGCGGCCGCGCTCGCCGAGAGAAGCCGACACATAAAGCCACCTGATCCTCACAGCGCGGCCGCCTGCTAAAATGATCAGCAGGCGGCCAAATCCTAGAGATTATCTCAATTGTAAACGCGCATCTGTCGTCCGAGCAGCGCATGCGCCGCGGATACAAGCCGACAGGGCGCTCCCATTCATTATTTTGCCAGCATCATGCGGTCGTTGGCAAATTCTCCGCCGCTGGCCTGCTCAAATTTAATCAGCAGGTCGGAGACCTTCAGATTCTTCTTCTTCTCGCCGCAGACATCATAGATGATCGCCCCGTCGTCCATCATCACCAGGCGGTTGCCATACTTGATGGCATCCTTCATATTGTGCGTGATCATGATCGTCGTCAGATGCCCGCGGGTGACCACCTGATTCGTCATATCGAGTACCTTCCTCGCGGTCTTCGGGTCAAGCGCCGCCGTGTGCTCATCCAAAAGCAGGAGCTTCGGCTCCTGGATCGTGGCCATCAGCAGCGTCAGCGCCTGGCGCTGACCGCCCGAAAGCATCCCAACTTTTGAATTCATCCGCGACTCAAGTCCCAGATCAAGCGTTTTCAGCAATTCGACAAACTGATCCCGCTCTCTATTGCTGATACCCCATCGGAACGTGCGCCGCTTCCCCCGTCTCAGAGCCAGTGCCAGATTCTCCTCGATCCACATATCACCGGCCGTGCCCTTTAGGGGATCCTGAAAAACCCTGCCGATATATTTGGCGCGCTTATATTCCGGCTCCTTGGTCACATCATGGCCGTCGATCCTGATGGTGCCCTTCTCAATGCCGAATACACCGGCAATCGCGTTGAGCAGAGTGGACTTGCCGGCGCCGTTGCCGCCGATGATCGTCACAAAATCGCCCTCGTCCATATGAAAGTTCAAACCGGACAGGACATCCTTCTGCACCGGTGTGCCGATATTAAAAGATTTGTAAACATTGATCATATCCAGCATTAAGCGTCCCCCTTCCCCGGCCTCGACTGAAACCATGATTTGATCGACGGCATGACAAGGGCGATCACCACGATAATGGCTGTGATCAGTTTCATATCGTCAGCCGTGATGCCGAGATTGGAGTTCAGTCCGATGCGCAGGACAAATGCGATGATGATCCTGTAGATGACCGAACCCAAAATGACGCCTGCCAGGCGATGAAAATATGTGCGTTTGGAAAACAAAACCTCTCCGATGAAAATCGCCGCCAAGCCAATGACGATCGTGCCGACACCCATCTGCACATCGGCATAGCCCTGATATTGAGCCAGCAGTGCGCCGGACATTGCCACAAGGCCGTTGCCGACCACCAGCCCGAGAATGATCATCGTGTCGGTGTTGGTACCCATGGCCCTGACCATATCGGGATTATTGCCGGTCGCGCGCAGGGCACATCCGATCTCCGTGCCGAAGAAACAATAGACCAGGATCACCAGGACCACGGCAAATATGACGCTGACCACAAGACCGGTCCACCTTGATGGGATGCCGAGATCCTTCGCCTGTGAAAAAATCGTCGTCACGTTGAGCAATCCGAAATTGGCCTTGCCCATAATGCGCAGGTTAATCGAGTACAGCCCAAACTGGCAGAGAATGCCGGCAAGCAGATCAGGGATCTTGAACTTTGTATGCAATATCCCCGTCACCAAGCCGGCCGCCATGCCGCCCAGTGTCGCCAGAAAAATCGCGAGGATCGGCGAGACGCCGCCCGCCACATAGACCGCGGACATCGCGCCGCCAAGCGTTAGGCTCCCGTCAACCGTCAGATCGGCGTAGTTGAGCACTCTGTATGTCAAGTACAAGCCCAGCACCATAATGCCCCAGATAATTCCCAGCGTCGCGCCCGATTGTATATCCCACAACAAATTTGTTATCTGCATCGGAAAATCATCCTTTTAATACACGGTCATCGCTGAATCAAGCACTTCCTGAGGCACCGTCACCCCAACACTCTCCGCGAAGGTTTTGTTGACCACAAGGCCGAACTCTTTCTGCGTCTCTACAGGGATATTGGAGATGCTCTCGCCATCAAAGATACGGACAGCCTGAGCCGCCGTCTGTTTGCCGAGCTCATAATAATTGATCGCCGCAGTGGCAATGCCGCCCTCCTGGATCATGGCCTCAACCGCGCAGAAAACAGGGAGCTGGTTCTCAACCGCCGTCGCGTTGACCGTCGCCATGGCATTGGCAAAGCTGTTGTCTGAAGGGATGTAGACGGCATCCACAGCGCCGACCACGGAGGACATGACCTGAGGAATATCATTTGACGATGAGGAGGTCTGAATGACGACTTCCATGCCAAGTTCCTCCGCCGCAGCCTTGGCCTCCTCGGCCTGGATCTCGGAATTGGCCTCGCTGGAGGTATACAAAATGCCGAGTTTTTGCGCATCCGGAAGGACGTCCTTGATCACCTTGATCTGAGCCGCGATATCCGGCATATCGGATGTGCCGGTCACATTTTTGTCCGGTGCCTCATTGCTGGAGACGAGCTGGGCCTCCACAGCGTCGGTCACGGCCGTGAACAAGACCGGCGTATCTGTCTCCTGGAAGACATTGACCGCTGACTGAGCGGCAGGCGTCGCGATCGCCAGGACGAGATCCGTATCGCTGCTCCGGAACAGATCACAGATGGACTGGCAGTTGCTGACCTCACCGGAGGCATTCTGGAAATTGATGTGGATATTCTCGCCATCCACATACCCCGCCTCGGCAAGGCCGTCGACAAAACCATTGTAAGCCTCGTCAAGAGACGCGTGCGGCATATACTGGATCACGCCGATCTCCAGCACATCGCCAGACGATGGCGCAGCGCTCTCGCCGTTTTCTGATTCCCCCGCCCCTTCAGTCTCCGCCGGTGCCTCAGTCTCCGCGGACGTATCCGCCGGCGCCTGGGACTGGTTGTCAGAACCGCTCTTGCCACAGCCGGCCACCACAACCGCTGCCATCATCAGAGCCAATACCGTACATAACCTTTTTTTCATGTTTTTCTCCCCTTTGAAAATAATTGATACCTCAGAAAACCTTTTTCATCCATCCCGCGCCCTTAAGCGGCGCACGATCATGGATAAAACTTCTGAACACAAAAATCATACATGATTTCATAAAAAAAGTCAACAAAGATTAGGTGCCGCCGGACGCGGCAGCCACCGGTCCTCACACCGGATAGGCGCCGCTCTTTTCATCCGCCACCGTCGGATCCACTCTGGTCTGCTGCGCCTCCCTGTACTCGAAGAACTCCTTCGCCACCTGCGGGAACAGCGCGTAGGACAGGACATCCTCGTCCTGCTGTTTGTAGCGGGCCATTTCCCTCTCAATCTTGTCAAGCTCCGGCTCGATCAGGTCCGCGGGCCGGCAGGTGATCGGCTTCTCGTCGCCGCAGGCCAGCCTCTGCACGGCCGGATCAAATGGCTTCACCGTCTGCCCGTACTCGCCGTGCAGCAGGGCACGGCTCTCCCTGGTGATCATCTTGTAGCGCTCACCCGTCACGACATTGAGCACGGCCTGCGTGCCGACAATCTGCGACGACGGCGTGACTAACGGCGGCTCCCCGAAATCGCGCCGCACGCGCGGCACTTCCTCAAGCACCTCATAATATTTATCCTCCGCACCGGCCTCTTTGAGCTGGGAGACCAGATTGGAGAGCATGCCGCCCGGCACCTGATACATCAGTGTCTTGATATTGACGCCCATCACTTTCGGGTTGAGCAGGCCGTTTTGGTGGCACTCCTCCTGAATCGGGCGGAAATAATCGGCGATCCCGCCGAGCAGCTTCTGGTCAAAGCCTGTATCAAACGGCGTGCTCCGAAAAGTCTCCACCATGACCTCGGTGGCCGGCTGGCTCGTGCCCAGGGCAAATGGCGATATGGCGGTGTCGATCACATCGCAGCCCGCCTCAACGGCCTTCAGATAGGTCATGGATGCCACGCCGCTCGTGTAATGCGTATGCAGCTGGATCGGCAGATCCGTGACTTCCTTCAGCGCCGTCACCAGCTCCGCGGCCTTGTAAGGCACCAGAAGTCCTGCCATATCCTTGATACAGATGGAATTCGCGCCCATCTCCTCGATTCTCACGGCGATATCCTTCCAGTAATCGAGCGTGTAGGCATCGCCAAGCGTGTAGGCCAGGGCGACCTGCGCGTGCCCGCCCTCCCGCACACAGGCGCGCACCGCCGTCTCAAGGTTTCTCAGATCATTGAGCGCGTCAAAAATACGGATGATATCGATCCCGTTGGCGATCGATTTCTGCACGAAATACTCGACCACATCGTCCGCGTAGTGGCGATATCCCAGGAGATTTTGCCCGCGCAGGAGCATCTGCAATTTTGTATGCTTAAAACCGTCGCGCAGTCTGCGCAGGCGATCCCACGGATCCTCCTTCAAGAAGCGCAGACAGGCGTCGAAAGTGGCGCCGCCCCAGCACTCCACGGAATGGTAGCCGACCCTGTCCATCTGATCGACGATCGGAAGCATCTGCTCCGTGGTCATGCGGGTAGCGATCAGGGACTGATGCGC
>CAYRDY010000011.1:0-27145 GCA_964423195.1 uncultured Catenibacillus sp.
CTCAGGAGTTCGGAAAACTATGCGGTGATCTCGGCATCGGCGTGGGCAACCTGCCCGGAAATATCGAGAACGACATCGTAAAATCAAATTGATTTTTGAAAGAGATTAAATGGGGACGGCCTTGGGCCGTCCCCGTGAATATGTCTCTTAAAAAGAATTGACAAAACAATACCGCGGAGGGTAATATAAAAATGGCAAAGATTTGATACTTTGTTTAAAATAATAGGGATAGAGATGCTCCTCCGTGGGAGGATTTTATGTATGAGCGTTAAAGAAATGATTCATCAATTAAAGAATGTCGGTTCAGGGAAGTTCCGGACTGTCCCTGAATCCTCGGCAGCCGTCTGGCCGTTGATGGTCCTGTTCGCGGCTGCGCCTTTTTTGTCCGGAGTGTTTTATGAGTGGACCTCCTGCCTGGTGAGCTTGTGTCTGCTCATTTATTTATTTTACTGTTTTTGTAAAAACGGTCGGCTGCTGATGCCCGGCCTGTGGAATTTTCTGGCGGTTCTGGTTCTGGTTGCGGCTTTCGCGGCGTCCGCCGTCTGGGGCGTTGATCATGGTATGGCTCTGCTGGGCTTTGTCAAATTTCTGCCGCTGCTCCTGTTTATCTTTGCCGCCGTCCAATCGGGCGTCAATCTGACACGGATGCTCCTAGACACGCTGCCGCTGACGGGCGCCCTGATGGCGGTCATCTCATTTCTATTGAGTTTCATTCCCGCGCTGCGCTCATTTTTTCTCGTCAATCACCGTCTGGCCGGTTTTTTTCAATATCCGAACACTTTCGGCCTGTATCTGCTTTTGGGAATCATCGTGCTGACCGCCCAAAAGAAGTGGCGCAGGCGCGATTTGCTCTGCGTCTTTATTCTGTTGGCGGGCGTTTTTATGACGGGCAGCCGCACGACTTTTGTGTGTCTGCTGGTCGTCGTCGCAGCGGGCATTTTCTTTTCAGGCAACAGGCGGATCTTTCTGGGAACGGCGGGACTGCTCCTGATTTTGATGGCGGGAATCGGCATTTACGTTGTGATTACGGGGGATGTGTCGATGATCGGGCGGTATCTGACCACGTCGCTCTCCTCAAGTACTTTTCTGGGGCGACTGCTCTATTTCAAAGATGCCCTGCCCGTGATTTTGAGACATCCTCTGGGGCTGGGTTACATGGGCTATTTTTTCACGCAGGGGTCGTTTCAGACGGGCGTGTACTCGGTGATGAATGTCCACAATGAGCTGCTGCAATGCCTGCTGGATGTGGGGTGGATTCCCACGCTGCTGATTGTTTTTTGTGTGGTAAGAGGTTTTATCGGAGCGGGGAAATGCGGGCGGATGATCGTTTTTATCATTGTTCTGCACAGTATGTTTGATTTTGATCTGCAGTTTCTGGCGATCGATTTTGTCCTGTTTGCCGCGCTCGGCGATTCAGAAAATCATTGGCGGGTGTTGTGCCGGAAGAAGTCTGTCGCAGCGGCCATGTGCGGTGTTGCCAGTCTTATCTGTCTTTATTTCGGCGTCGCCTCAGGATTGTATACCGCCGGTGCCTATCATGCCTGCACGGTGCTCTATCCGGGCTATACGAATGCGTGGATCGCCTTGCTGACCCAGGCAGAGAGCGTCGAATCGATGGACAGGATCGCGGATAAGATACTCGAGATGAATGCGTCGGTTTCCATAGCCTACAGCGCCAGGGCTCGCGCGGCCTACGCGGCGGGCGATTTCGGAGCGATGATCGATGAGAAGAAGCGGGCGATCGGGCTTGCCAGATACAGTCTTGAAGAATATCTGGATTATTTTGATATGCTCTATGTGGGGATTCAGCTCTACGAGGAGAATGGCGATGACGAGAGCGCGGCGTATTGTCTGCAGTGTCTGCGGGAAATTCCTGAGATGCTCTCAGATGTCAAAAGGGGGACAGACGAGCTGGCATGGAAGATTGCGGATCGGCCGGAACTGGATCTTCCGGATGAGTATATGGAAATATTGGAGCAACCTTTCGGGTGAGGATGAATTATTCATTCTTTCTTGAAATTCAGATCATTTTGTTATATGATAATAGACGGGATTGTAGAGGGTATAGGTTCTGTATTTTCGGTGGGCGGATTTGGCCGTCTCGCCGCCATTACTTTTTACAGGAGGTTTTGAAGTAATGAAACATCTGTTCAAAACTGCCGCGATTGTCATCACTGCGGCAATGCTTCTCCAGGCGACGGCTTTCGGTGCGGACATCACCACCGTCGGTCAGCCATCTGAGACAGGGGGAAGCCAGGACTCAGCGTTTACTACCGTCAGCCAACCGGCAGGGACAGCGGACACTCAGGATTCGGACATCACCGTCGTCAGCCAACCGGCAGGGACAGCGGACACTCAGGACACGAATGTCGCCGCCGTCGATCAGCCATCTGAGACGGGGGACACTCAGGAGACGGATGTCGCCGCCGTCGGCCAGTCGGCTGAGACGGGGACTCCCCAGGACACGGATGTCGCCGCGATCAGCCAGCCGGCAGGGACAGCGGATCCGACCCGTGATTATGTCCGTCATCTGTACAGTACACTCCTCGGACGTGAACCGGAGGCCGCCGGTCTGACCGACTGGACAAACAGGCTCAAGAGCAAGGCCGAGACAGGCGCCGAGGTTGTGCAGGGGATTGTGTTTAGCGATGAATTTAAAAATAAGAAATTGTCTGACGAAAACTATGTGACCATTTTGTACAGCGCGCTGTTTGACCGAGGGCCGGATAGCAGCGGCTACAACGGCTGGGTCAGCGACCTGAAGGACGGTTTGTCCCGAAATTATGTCCTGGCAGGTTTTATCGGCTCCGAGGAGTTTCATAAGCTCTGCGCGAAATATGGGATCAATCCGGGTTCGATCGAGATCAGCGGCATCGTGGATGAAAATCCTCTGATCACCCATTTCGTCAGTTATATCTACAGGTATCTCATGGGGCGCCAAAATGACCCCAAAGGCCTGGAAGATTGGGTTAATCGGCTTGCTACGCACACGGAGACGGCAGCTGAAGTTGTGTCCGGCTTTGTGTTCAGCGATGAATTTATAGACAAAAATCTTTCCGATAAGGATTATGTCTCTGTGTTGTACCGGACAATTCTCGACCGTGATCTTGATAATGCAGGTTTCGCGGACTGGTGCGGGAAGCTTGAGAACGGCATGTCGAGGTTGTATGTCCTGCGCGGCTTTATACAGTCCTCTGAGTTTGGTGAATTATGCGAAGAATACGAGATCACGCCGGGGACGATCACGAGCGGCGAGGCGCGCGACCGGGATGCGGGCGTCACCAGATTCGTCATGCTTTCCTATCAAAACGCGCTGAACCGCAAAGCGACTGCGGGTGAGTTGAATAACTGGTGTACTGTACTTTTGACCGGCACCAAGCCGAGCGACTACCTGAGCACCATCCTTTTCTCGCCGGAATCACAGCCGAGCAGTCTCTCGGACGACGCCTTTGTCAGCCGGCTGTATCAGCTTGTCCTGCAGCGCGCACCTTCTGAGAAAGAGCGGACGGATGCCCTGGCCGCGTTAAAGAGCGGCGATCGCAAAAACCTGTTCAATCAGATATGCGGACTGGACGAGTATCGCCTTCTGGTGACAAAATACAATCTGCGTGAAGCGCGCTATCAGAATCCGCCGGAGTATTACCAGGTCAAAGATTACATTGCCCCGCTCACCGGCGGCAACTATGATCTGACCTATAATTTTGAGGGGCTCAAGGTCGCCTGGGTCATCAAGCGGTTAAAAGTCAATTACGGCAATTATGTCGGTATGGGCACCAAAGCTGAATATACTTACGCGGTCGCAGCCGCGGTCAAAAATTTCCAGAAAAATAATAATCTTGAGCAGACCGGCATCGTCAATCTGGAGACATGGCTTGCCATGGGTTACAGTGAAGACGAATGGTATCATCTCGGCACTTATGTGTCGCCGCTGAGGACCAATGCCATGAGCACACGGGAGGATCACATCGAGGCGATGATCGCCACGGCCTATGAATATTTGGACACCCCTTATGTCGTCGGTGCCTCCGGCGCTCCTGGACTGGGTCTGGACTGCAGCGGTCTCGCGATGCAGGCGCTATACGGCGCGGGCATTGACATGGAGACGATCACACCGGTGACCCATTCCTATCCGGGACATGAGTATGAATCGGCAAATATGTGGCTCTCTCCAAAATTTAAGCATGTGCCGTATTCCGAGCGCCAGCGGGGCGATCTGATCTTTTACCAGGACGGCTACGGCAACATCATTCATGTGGCCATTTACCTGGGCAATAACCAGGTCATCGAGTCCACGGTTCCGGCAAACAAAGTCATCATCGCCAATATCATCAACGGCTACCGCGCCAATATCAAGGGTGTCGCGCGCCCGTTTATCTGAGATTTTCGGGGATGTCTCACAAGGAGGATTTCTCTCATGAAAAAAACTGCCCTGATCATGGCCGGGGGGCGCGGCGAGCGCTTCTGGCCGCGCAGCCGCAGATCAATGCCAAAACAGTTTTTATCGCTGACAAATGACGGGAAGACGATGATCCAGCTGACGGTTGCGCGCATTTTGCCGCTCGTCGATATCGAGGACATCTATATCGCCACAAACAGCGCGTATAAAAATCTTGTCATGGCACAGCTCCCGGACATTCCGGAGCAAAATATCCTCTGTGAGCCGGTCGGCCGCAATACGGCCCCGTGCATCGGCCTGGGCGCCGTACATATCGCCGCCAGATACGATGACGCCGTGATGATGGTGCTGCCGTCTGATCACATGATCCGGCTGACAGACGTCTTCGCGGATACTCTGGTTCACGGCTGCAAAATTGCCGAGGAGGGCCGAAATCTTGTGACGCTCGGCATCCGTCCAAATTATCCTGAGACCGGCTACGGCTATATCAAAATGGACAAGAGCATCGTCAGGGACATCGCCTACGGCGTCGAATGTTTTGTGGAAAAACCGGATCTCGAAACGGCAAAGGCCTATGTGGATTCCGGCGCGTATGCCTGGAACAGCGGCATGTTTATCTGGAAAGTATCGACTATTCTCTCAGATATGCAGACGTTGCTGCCGGAGATGTATGAGGGCCTCATGCGCATTCAGGCGGCGATCGGGACAGCGGATGAGGACAGGATCCTGGCGTCCGTATTCCCGACCCTTGAATCGATTTCCATCGATTACGGCGTCATGGAGAAGGCCTCCGATATCTACGCGATCCCCGGCAGCTTCGGCTGGGACGATGTCGGGTCCTGGCTGGCCGTCGAGCGCATCAGGGGCAGTGATGAAAACCGCAATACCATCAGCGGCAATGTGGTTGCCATACAGACGAGCGACTGTATCATCGAGGGCAAAGACAGGCTCATCGCCGCCGTCGGCCTCAGAGATCTGGTTGTCGTCGACACCGAAGATGCTCTGCTCATCTCTGACAGGGGTTCGACCGGAGACATCAAAAAAGTGCTTGAGGCGCTTCGCGCCCGAAAGGCTGAGCAGTATTTATGAGAGACGTCAAATTGTTTGGCCGTCACCTGTATTTTCTTTTTCCAAGAGAGGTTTACCATTATGAAAAACGCATTAATCACGGGCATCACCGGACAGGACGGATCCTATCTCTCCGAGCTGCTTCTTGAAAAGGGTTACAATGTCTATGGCATCATGAGAAGGAAGAGCGTCGTCGACTACGGCAACGTCGCTCATATCAGGGACAGGATCCACTTTATCTACGCGGATATGACAGATCTGGTTTCACTGATCAATGCCCTGAAAATATCACAGGCGGATGAGGTTTACAATCTTGCCGCCCAGTCTTTTGTTGCCACCAGTTGGGAGCAGCCGCTGTCCACGGCTGAAATCGACGCTCTGGGCGTGGCAAATATGCTGGAGGCCATCCGCATCGTCAGACCTGAGGCGCGTTTCTATCAGGCCTCGACCTCGGAAATGTTCGGCCTCGTGCAGGAAATTCCGCAGTCCGAGACGACGCCGTTCTATCCGAGAAGCCCTTATGGCGTCGCCAAACTGTACGGCCACTGGATCACCAAAAATTACCGCGAGAGCTACGGCCTGTTTGCCTGCAGCGGCATTCTCTTCAATCATGAGAGCGAGCGCCGCGGCAAGGAATTTGTGACCCGAAAGATCACTGACGCGGTCGCCAGGATCAAATTCGGCCTGCAGGATCACCTCGAACTCGGCAACCTGGATTCCAAGCGCGACTGGGGACATTCCAGAGACTATGTGCGTGCCATGTGGCTGATGCTCCAGCAGGAGACCGCGGACGACTATGTGATCGCGACCAATGAGACCCGCACGGTGCGCGAATTTGTCGAGACCGCCTTTGGTCACGTCGGCGTCGAGATCGACTGGCACGGCGAGGGCGTCAATGAGACCGGCACCGACAGGTCCACCGGCAAAGTCGTGGTCAGAGTCAATCCGAACTTCTTCCGCCCGGCGGAGGTCGACATTTTGCTCGGCAATCCGGCGAAGGCCGAGAGCGTCCTGGGCTGGAAACGCGAGATCCCGTTCCCGGAACTCGTGGCGCGCATGGTCAAAAATGATCTCGCGCTCGTCGAAAAAGAGATCCGTGCGTCACAACAGTAGGGATGGAGCATATGAGAGCGCTTATCATCGGCGGCGCCGGTTTTGTGGGGAAATATCTGCTCCGCCATTTATCGGAAACCTGTCCGTGGCAGCTGCATGTGACAAAATTGCCGTCGGAGACGATCGATTTTGAGGGTGCTGCCGTCCACGATTTAGATATATTAAATAGGGAAGATATTCTGGACTTGCTAGGCAGCGTCCGTCCGGATTATATTTTTCATCTTGCGGCCCAGAGCTCCGTGTCCGTTTCATGGAAATACCCCAATCTGACCGCGGATATCAATATCACGGGCTGTATCAATCTCCTTGAGGCGCTGCGCGCGAGCGGCCAAAAACCGAGCGTTTTGCTGGTCGGTTCCGGCGAGGAGTACGGCTATATCCGGCCGGAGGACACACCGATCAGGGAAGACACCCTGCCGCGGCCCGGCAATATCTATGCCGTGACCAAGGCCTGTCAGAATATGATCGGCAGCGTCTACGCGAGGGCCTATCAGCTGAATATCATGATGGTGCGAGCCTTCAACCACATCGGGCCTGGGCAGGCACCGACGTTTGTCGTCTCGGACTTTTGCCGGCAGACAGCCATGATCGAAAAAGGGCTCGCGGCACCTGTCATCAGGGTCGGGAATCTGAGTGCCCGCCGTGACTTTACGGACGTCAGGGATGTCGTTCGGGCATATGCCCTGCTGATTCAAAGGGGACAGCGCGGTGAAACTTACAACATCGGCAGCGGTCGGTCGATAGAGATACGGACACTGCTGCGGAAAATACTTGATCTGTCCACGGCTGATATCGCGGTCGAGACGGATCCCGCAAGACTGCGGCCGGTCGATGTGCCTCTCATAGAGGCGGACATCACCAAAATTTCGGAGTGTACAGGCTGGCATCCCGAAATTCCATTAGAGACAACCTTGCTTGAAACATTAAATTACTGGCGAAATCAGTGATACAAGGGGGAGAGAATATTGCACAAAAGAATCATCGCGCTGCTCATCGCTGCCACCCTTTGCGGCACTTGCCTTTGCGGGAACGGCGTGCTTGCCGCTGAAACCACAGAGACAGTTCAGAGGGAAATATCTACATCTGATCCCACGGAAGCGTTTGTGGAGAGACTCTATCAGACGCTGCTCTTTCGAACGCCAGACAGGGACGGTCTGAATGACTGGACCAGCCAGCTGAAATCTGGTGACAAAACCGGCGCACAAGTCGTCTTTGGCATCGTCTTCAGCAAGGAATTTACCAGTAAAAACTATACCAATGAGAGCTTCGTCGATCTGCTCTATGCCGCCGTCTTTGACCGAAGTCCTGATCCGAACGGGCGTCAGGGATGGCTGAATGCGCTGAGAGACGGCTTCAGCCGTATGTATGTCCTGCGCGGTTTTATCGGCTCGGATGAGTTCAAAAATCTGTGCAGGGTTTACGGGATCCTGCCGGGCACGATCGACCTTACGGAGACAACGGATCTCTACCCTGATATCACCCGTTTTGTCAGTTATCTCTATCAGAATCTTTTGAACCGTCCGGGCGATATTGGCGGCATCAGGAACTGGGTCACCAGGCTTCAGAAAAAGGAAATGACGGCGACCGACGCTGTCGTCGAATTTGTTTACAGCGACGAGTTTAAAAACCTTCGGATGTCCGATGAGGACTACATTCAGGTTCTCTACCGGACGATCCTTCGCCGCGAGGCGGATCAGCCCGGTCTCAATGACTGGATGAGCGCTCTCGGAAACGGCATGACGAGAAGGTATGTTCTGCGCGGTCTTCTCCAGTCCTCGGAGTTTGAGCAGCTGTGCCGGAGATACGGCCTTACGCAGGGCACGATGACCATGACCGAAAACCGTGACAAGAACCGCGCGCTCACCACATACATCAATTATGCCTATCAGATCGCCTACCACCGCGGCGCGACCGCGGGAGAACTCAATGACTGGACCGGAAGGCTCATCTCCAACAAAATGATCACGACAGATTTTATCAACGCGCTGCTGATGTCTGATCCTCTCAAGAGTCTGTCGGCAGAGTCATTTGTCGAGACCGCGTATCTGGTGGCATTAAACCGCGCGCCGTCCACCGCGGAGATCAGCAGCGGCAAAGCGTCCGCCGCCTCATCGCGGCAGACTTTTTTGGACAGCATCACCGGCAACAGTGAATTTGAGAGAAGGGTTAAAAATCTGGGCCTGACACTTCACCGTGAGGGCTGGAACATTACCCCGCAGGGGCGCTTCTATGTCAAAAACGGGACTTTGGTAAGCGGGTGGCAGACGATTGACGGCCAGAAGTATTTCTTTGACCCCGCGAATGATCAATATGCTGCCGTCGGCTGGACTTACACCGGAGGGTATAAGTATTACTTCAACAGCGACGGCACCTGGGTGCAAAACGTTGACGATATCCTCGGCCCGCAGAGTGTCTATCACCTGACGGTAAACACATCGACAAATACCGTCACGGTATATGCCAAGGACGGCGCCAACGGATTTATCATTCCGGTCAAGGCGATGATCTGTTCGACGGGCGCACCGGGGACGCCGACGGTCAAGGGCACGTTCACCCTGAAGCAGCGTTTCAGATGGGCTTATCTGATGGGCAATGTGTGGGGACAATGGGTCACTCGGATCTACGGCGGCTATCTCTTCCACTCCACCTGGTACTGGACACAGAATAACCGGAACCTTGGCCTGGCGGAATTCAATAAGCTGGGGACCAACGCCTCCCACGGCTGTGTCAGACTGCCGGCCGGCGACGCCAAATGGGTCTATGATCACTGCCAGGGCTCAACCGTGACGATCTCATCAAACTGCGCCCAGCCGCTGGACAAGCCGGGACGGCCGATCGCCGTGCAGAGCGGCGGACGGGTCTGGGATCCGACGGATCCGACCATCTGAATAGGGCATTCCCCAAATCAAGGTGTTTTGTGGGTGATCATAAGTTGAGATAGTGAACAGGCTTCTGGCCTGACGCGAAACAGGACGGTTTAAAACCCGCCCTGTTTT
This sequence comes from uncultured Catenibacillus sp., assembly GCA_964423195.1. Classification (GTDB taxonomy): domain Bacteria; phylum Bacillota; class Clostridia; order Lachnospirales; family Lachnospiraceae; genus CAKRHR01. The sequence continues at coordinate 9,574 of CAYRDY010000011.1, forward strand.
TCTGTGCGCGGCCCGCGCAGGGAATTTTGCTGCTGAAGCGGCCCGTAGACAGTGCGGCGGGCGGGGGCCGCGCGGCGGGCGGGGGTCGTGCGGCGGGCAGGGGCGGATGCCGCTCCTCGATTGGTGCGCCCGGAGGCGCTGGTTTCCATGCGGAAAAATTCAGAAATCGCTTCGCCCGCCGGGCAGAAAAAAAGCCCGGGGATCCTCTCAATCTCCGGGTTTTAGAGGCGTAGACCGGATTTGAACCGGTGCATCAGGGTTTTGCAGACCCACGCCTTACCTCTTGGCTACTACGCCTTGTCTGGAACGATTTTATTATAACAACAAGTGCTTTATCCGTCAAGGGAAATTTTAATTATAGAAATTTAAGAATCAGCGGCTTGTTATATTTTTCAGTTAGTGATATGATAAATAAGTTATTATACATAAGAAGTTTGAAAGAAAAGAGAAGAAAATCATTATGAAAAAGAAATTATTGGCCTTGTATCTTGTATTCTGTTTGGTCTTGGGAATGCCCGCCGCTGCCATAGCGGCTGAGACGGAGGGCGTGAGCGGCGCGACGGAGACCGTTTATCAGCAAACGGTCGAGGAGACTGCGCCGACTGCCGCTGCGGAGACGTCGACGGCGTGGTCAGCATCCGAGGCGAATCAGGACACTGCTGTCGCGGAGACGTCGGCGGCGCAGGTGATCGCGGAGACGCAGTCCGCGAACGCTGAATCGGCGACAGCGTCGGAGACGGAGCCGGAATCAGATTCGGAAGCACAGCCAGTGACGGTTTCGGAGCCGGACGCTGAGTCGGAGACTGAGACCGGGACAGAGCCGGAGACAGATCCTGAGAGAGATTTGTATGAAAATAAGGACGTTTATGATTTCGTCAACCGCTTTTATGAGTTGACGCTCGGCCGGAAACCTGAACCTGATGGGATGAGGGACTGGTATACAAAGCTGGTGTCGAGGGAGATTACCGGCACCGAAGTCGCCAAGGGTTTTATTCTCAGTGACGAATTTACCGGCAAAGGCCTCAGCGACGAGGAATATGTTTCCATTCTGTACCGGACATTTTTGGGACGCGAGCCGGACAGCGCTGGACTTCATGACTGGCTGAACCGTCTGGACAACAGTGTGCCCAGAAAATCTGTCTACAACGGGTTTGCCAATTCGAAGGAATTTCATGAGATATGCGCGTCTTACGGCATCGACGCGGGCAGCGCTCCGATTGAGGATATCCTTGAGCAGAGCGACGGTGTGACGATGTTTGTCCATCGGTGTTATGAGATGTTTTTGGGGCGCGAGCCGGACAGCGCCGGACTCAGGGACTGGGTCGGACGGCTGCTACAGGGGAAAGAGTCGCCGCAGAGAATTGCTTACGGCTTTGTCTTTTCATCTGAATTTATCGGCAGACATGTCGATAACGGAACTTTCGTTAGAACCATGTACAACGGCCTGTTTGACCGCGAAGCGGACGCGCCAGGATATAACGACTGGATGGCGCGGATGTCCACCGGTCAGACGAGGCTTCAGATATTCAAGGGCTTTGTCTTCTCAGATGAGTTCAGGAAAATGATCAAAGCGTTCGGGCTCTCATTCGGCAGCGACACGCTTTCAGATATCAATGATTACAACAGCCGGCTGCGCAGTATCCAAGGACCGGCCTATGCCGTGTTTGATGAGAAGAGGGGCGAGTTTCTGATCGCCCGCAATATTGATCAGGTCCGTTCCATTGCCAGTCAGACCAAACTGATGACGGCGCTGGTGACGCTTGGCCATGTCGATGATCTGAATGCGCCGGTAACCATGACGGCCGCGGTCGCGCGCAGAGTCTCATGGAGCTTAACGCAGGTCGGACTGACCATTGGCCGGAGCTATACGGTGCGAAATCTCTTGGAGGGGCTGCTCGTCTTTTCCGGCGCGGATTGCGCGTATCTTCTCGCCGACTATGTGTGCGGCGGTGATATGGCGCGCTTTGTGGAGATGATGAATGAGAAGGCTGCTGAGCTGGGCATGAAATATACGACTTTTTCGGATCCGGCCGGTCTCAATGATGATAACGCGACCACGATCAGAGAGTATATGAAACTGGCGCTTGCGGCACGGGCCAATCCGGTGATCAGGGAGATCGTGGCGATGCCGAGGTACACCATGGAGGATGCCCAGGGCAATATACAGAAATATTACGGGAGCACAAATAATCTGCTCAACGGCACCCTGCCGCACGACCAGAGTCTGTATACGGTCAGCGGCATGAAGACCGGCACGACGAATGCTGCCGGGTACTGCCAGACGACATCCGCGTACAATAGCGACGGCAGCAGCCTGATCGCGGTGATATGGCATACGACGTCAAACGCGCAGCGCGGCTATGACAGCAAGACACTTTTGGATGTCGCTTTTCTGAATGCGCGCGCGGGCTATTATTCTCTGGCAAGATAAAAGGAGTTCAGGTTTGGAAGTAATCTTCCAAATCTACCTTGATGACGCACTAAAGTGCGTCAGGAAAGAGGAAACGATGAAATGTCTGGTTCTGGCAGGCGGCAAGGGCAACAGCCTCTGGCCCCTCTCAAGGGAGAAATATCCGAAGCAATTTATGGAGATCAAACCGAACCGCTCCCTGCTGCAGGAGACGATCGCGCGGAATATCCCTTTTTGCGAGGAGTTTCTGATCGCGACCAATAAGGAATACAGCTTTATTGTCGAGGGACAGATGGAGAAATTTCAGGGGCTCAAATACCGGTGCTTTGTGGAGGAGATCCCGCGCAAGACCGCGCCGGCGATCGCCTTCGCGTGTCTGCTCGGCAGCCCGTCGGAGTTGATCTTTGTCGTGTCGGCCGATCAGATGATCGAGGGGGAACATTACAAGGACGCCATCGTCCGGGCGTCGGAACTGGCCAGGGAGGGTTATCTGGTGACATTCGGCGCCAAGGCCTGGGCGGCCAATACCAATTACGGATATATCCGCTATTCGGGTGAGGATGTGGTTGAATTTCGCGAGAAGCCCGATGAGACGACGGCCCGCGCCTATGTAGAGAGCGGGGAGTACTGCTGGAACAGTGGCAATTTTCTGTTTCGCGCCGGCGATTTTCTCAACGAATTGCGCAGATATTCGCCGGAAATATACGATGCCTGCAGAGGAATCATGGGCAGGGCAAATGTTTCGGGCAGAAATATTGAGCTGAGCGCGAAGGAGCTCCGTCTTGTGGACGCGGTCAGTGTGGAGCACGCCGTCTTTGAGAAGTCCGCTCTGATCAAAGTGGTGGAATCCGATTTCAACTGGTTTGACGTCGGCGATATGGAGGATCTGACGGCCTATATCCGGGAGGACGCCTCAAATTGTGTGATTCAGGAGAACTGCAGCAATGTCACGGTCGTCAACCACGCGAAGGACCGGCTGGTCGTCGCCAATAAACTCAAGGATATGATGGTGGTCAATACGGAGGACGCCATTTACATTTCCCCGAAAAAGGACGCATCGGATGTCAAGGATATCATGGCGAAATATCATCAGCAGTACAGCCGCTTCTTTGAGAATCAGACGGTGATCTATCATTCCTGGGGGACGTACAAGGTGCTGCAGGAGGCGGACTGCTATAAAGTGCGGGAAGTCACGGTCTATCCGGGGAAATCCAATGCCCTGCACAGACACGAGCTGCGCAGTGAGCTGTGGTCGGTGGTCAAGGGCACGGCGATGATCACTCTCGGCAGCGAGACGCGCGAGTACCATGCCAAGGATTCGGTTTATGTGCCGGTGGGTGTGGATCACGCCATCACCAATGTCTCGGAGGAGGAGGCGGTGATCATCGAGATCTCCATCGGCGAACAGATTACAGATATTGATAAGGTGCATATATGGAACCAGGGTTTTAGGGAACAGGCGGCCACGAGCGACATCGTGCGGCTGGAGCCGGCGTTTAAGGACAATCTCTGGGGCGGCACAAAACTTAAGGATATTTATCACAAGAAATGCGATTATGATATTGTGGCGGAGAGCTGGGAACTGTCCGCGCACAAGGACGGCCAGAGCGTTGTGGCGGACGGCCGGTTTAAGGGGATGCTCTTTGGCGAGTATCTGAAAAAGATCGGGGACGAGGGCCTGGGCTGGAAATGTCAGGCGTTTGAGAGGTTCCCGATACTGATCAAGCTGATTGACGCCAGAGAGCCGCTCTCCATTCAGGTGCATCCGGATGACGATTACGCGCTGAGCAACGAAAATGAATACGGCAAGAATGAATTGTGGTATATCGTGGACTGCGAGGAGGGCGCCAGTATTTATTACGGCGTCAAACAGGACCTCACTCAGCGGGAATTGATCGAGCGCGTCAGGAATAATACGGTGCTTGAGGTGCTCAATCAGGTGGAGGTTCACCGCGGCGATACATTTTTTGTCAGCGCAGGCATGATCCACGCGATCGGCGCGGGCGTGCTGGTCTGCGAGGTTCAGCAGAATTCCAACTGCACCTACAGGCTCTATGATTTTGACCGCCGGGACAAGTTCGGGCACCGCAGAGAGCTTCACGTGGAGAAGGCCAGCGAGGTGTGTGTGCTGCACGCGATGGAAAATCAGGCGGACAGTCGGCAGCTGACGACCTACAACGGCTACGAGATAGAGCAGCTTGCCTCGTGCAAGTATTTTGTCTGCAACAAATATACGGTTTCGACGGAAGCGACCGTGGAGATCGACGAGGCGTCGTTCTGCTCGATCCTGTTTTTGGAGGGGCAGGGAACGATCCGCGTGGGCGAGAAATCGCTCGAATTTAAGGCGGCGGACAGTTTTTTTATCCCCGCGGGCCGAAAAAAGGCCATCGTCACCGGAAAATGTGTGTTCGTGCAGACGCACGTCTGATGCGGGAGGATCGGCTGAGGAGGGAAAATGGATGGATTACAGGGAAATTTACCGCCAGTGGCGCGAGAGCCCCGATTTCGATGAGGAGACAAAGCGGGAACTGGCGCAGATTCAGGATAACGAAAAAGAGATAGAGGATCGCTTTTATAAAGATCTCACCTTTGGCACCGGAGGTCTGCGCGGCGTGATCGGCGCGGGCACGAACCGCATGAATGTCTACACTGTGCGGCGTGCGACCCAGGGGCTGGCGAATTTTATCATCAGGGAAAACGGTCAGGATAGGGGCGTGGCCATCGCTTTTGACTCACGGCATATGTCGCCGGAATTTGCCAGGGAGGCGGCGCTCTGCCTCAATGCCAATGGCATTAAGACTTACAGGTTTGATACGCTGCGCCCGACGCCCGAATTGTCTTTCGCCGTGCGAACGCTGGGCTGTATTGCCGGTATTGCGATTACGGCCAGCCATAATCCGCCGGAATATAACGGCTACAAGGTTTACTGGGAGGACGGCGCGCAGGTCACGGCACCGATGGACCGGCGGATCATTGAGGAGGTCGGCCGTGTCAGGGATTATGGCGCCGCAAAGACGATGAGCGAGGCGGCGGCCGTGGCGGCAGGCCTGTATCATACCATCGGATCTGAGATCGACGACAAATATATCGAGGCGCTGAAAAGACAGATCATTCATCCGGAGATCATCGCCGGGGCGGCGGAGGATCTCAGGATTGTCTACACGCCGCTGCACGGCACGGGCAATCTGCCTGTGCGGCGGGTGCTTGCGGAGCTGGGCTTTAAGCATGTCTATGTGGTGCCGGAGCAGGCGCAGCCGGACGGCGATTTCCCGACCGTGAGCTATCCGAATCCGGAGGATCCGGAGGCTTTTCGGCTTGCTCTGGCGCTGGCGAGGGCGGTGGATGCCGATATTGTGCTGGCGACGGATCCGGACGCGGATCGGCTCGGCGTTTACGCCAAAGACCTAGAGAGCGGCGAATATATCAGTTTTACCGGAAATATGTCGGGCATCCTGATCGCGGAATATATCCTGCGTGAGCGCAGGGCATGCGGGACGCTGCCGGAAAACGGCGCTCTGATAAGGACGATCGTGACGACCAAAATGGCGGATGCGCTGGCAAAAGATTATCATGTGGATCTGATCGAGGTGCTCACCGGCTTTAAGTATATCGGCGAGCAAATCAGAATATTTGAGCAGCAGCGCTCACATGAATATATTTTTGGACTTGAGGAGAGCTATGGTTGCCTGGTGGGCACGCATGCCCGTGACAAGGACGCGGTGGCCGCGGTGATGGCTCTGTGCGAGGTTGCCTCGTGGTGCAAGCTGAGCGGGCGCACCCTGTGGAGCCATATGCTTGAACTCTATGAGAAATATGGTTACTATAAGGAAGGACTTGAGTCGATCACTCTGAAGGGCGTCGATGGAACAGCGAAGATCGAGGCGATGATGGAGCGCATTCGCAGCTGCCCGCCGCGGCGGTTTGGCAGCCAGAAGGCGCTCGTCCTCAGGGATTATCAGTGCTCTAAGGCGGTTTCTCTGGAGGACGGCGAGGAGAGCGCGCTGACATTGCCGAAATCTAATGTTTTGTATTTTGAACTGGAAAATGACGGCTGGTGCTGCGCGAGGCCTTCGGGGACGGAGCCGAAGATTAAATTTTATATGGGTGTCAGGGGAACTTCACTGGCGGACGCGTCCGAAAAACTGGACGAGTTGACTGCGGCGGTGATGGCCCTGGCGGCAGAATGAGCGTATGAGCAAAAAAAAGAAGAGCGTCATTGAAAATAACAGTGATTTTATCGCGGAGGACGCAGAGGATTTCCCTTCGGAATTGGAAGAGTTTGCTGAAGACACAGAAGATTTTCCGACGACTTTAGGCGACGTCGAGGCGGAGAATTTTGTGACGGCCGCCGCGGAGACGACGGCGGAGGCGCCCCGGAGTGAAAATCCGCCGGGCGACCAACCGCGCGGGAAAAAGCTGCGGGGTGGCAAGTCGCACGCCCGGAAGCCGCAGGAGAGCCTGCCGCGGCGGAAAAAACGGCGTCCGGGCAGGAGGATCCTGTGCTTTTCCGGATGGTGTGTCGCCGGCGTGCAGGTCGTCATTTCTGCCGTTCTGGTGTCGATCATCATGAGGTTGGGCGTGCTGCCGGAAAAATATCTGGCGCCGGTAATCGCGCTGCTGATTCTTTTGGCGGCTGTGACCGCCTGCGCGCAGATCCCGAAAAAGAAGGCCCTGATGATCGGCGGTCTTGGATTCGGCGTGATTGCGTGCGCGGCGCTTACCGTTGGCTGCGTTTACCTGGAGCGGACGACCGTTGTGCTTGATTCTGTGACCGTTGAGGAAGAGGAAGACAATTATAAAGTGGACAATATTGTCGTGGCGGTGCTCGACGGGGATCGCGCGCAGACCATGGACGACACGCTGCTTTACAATTTTGGCATCCAGAGAACGATCGACCGTGAGAATACCGATAAGGTGATAGCGGAGATCGAGGAGCGCGCGGGCATCGAGTTGAGCCTGACAGAATATGATGATTTTTCGGAGATGGTTCTGGCCCTGCGGCGCGGCGATATTCAGGCCGTGATCTATAATTCGGCGTTTAATGACACCATCGAGGAGAGCATGGAAGGGTTTACCGATGAGATTCGGGTGCTGAACAGCCATGAGATCAAGTCTGCCGTGAGGTTCTTGGCCACGGACATGAATGTGGCCAGGGAGCCGTTTACGGTGTATATCAGCGGCATAGATGTCTACGGAGATATCGAGCAGTCAAGCCGCAGCGATGTCAATATTCTGGTGACGGTCAACCCGGTGACGAAGAAGGTTGTGATGACCACAACGCCGAGGGATTACTGGGTGTACCTGCCGGAGGTTTCAGGCAATTACCGGGACAAGCTGACACACGCGGGCCTTTATGGCATTCAGTGTTCGATCGACACACTCACGGCCCTGTACGGCGTGGCGATCGATTATTACGCGCGCGTGAACTTCACCACGCTCACAAAGCTGGTGGACGCGCTGGGCGGGATCAATGTCTATTCCGAATATGCGTTTACCACACATTATAAAAACGGTGGTTATGAGATAAAACAGGGTTACAATGAGATGAATGGCAAGATGGCACTGGCCTTTGCGCGTGAGCGCTACAATGTGCCCGGCGGCGACGAGCAGCGCGGGCGCGATCAGCAGGAGGTTCTGAAGGCGCTGATGGAAAAGGCGATGTCGCCGTCTATTCTGACGGGCTATATGGGTATCCTCGACGGTCTTGAGGGCAATTTTGAGACAAATATGCGCATGAATCAGATCGCCAGTCTGGTGAAGATGCAGCTCGGCGACGGGGCATCCTGGGACATCGTGATGCAGGCGGTGTCCGGCACGACAGGCAGCGAAGCCTGCTTTTCGGGCGGTTACCGGCGGCTGAGCATCATGTATGAGGATCATGACTCCATCGTCAAGGCCCGCGAGACGATGCTTGCCAATGGCGCCTCGGCGGTTGATCCGATGGGACGATTCCCGGACGATACCTATGAGACGGATATTTACGGAAATATCATTTATCCGGAGACGGACGCCTACGGCAATCCTGTAGTGCCGGAGACGGATTTAACGGGGACAGACATGCCGGGCAACGCATACCCAGGAGCATCGGGCGCGGGAACGTCTGGCGGCACGGGTGGCGCGACGCCGGGGACGGGTATGCCGGGCGGCGCATACCCCGGAGCATCGGGCACAGGCATGACCGGCGGTGACTCAGAGACGGATTTCTTAGATTCAGAGCCGGTCGAGTTTGACTCAAGTCTGGGCGCGTTTGCCGACAGCCCGACGGTGCGGGGCGAAGACGGCCTGATTCCGGGCTTTAACTACTATAAACAACCTTCAAAGAGGTGATGCTGTTGACGGTGAGGGAATACGGCAAGAGAATCATTGTATTTTTGCTGGGAGCGCTGCTTTTGGCGGCCCTGACGTTTGCGTTTGCGTTTATCTGGTATACGGTGTACGGGCTGCGGATCATCCTGCCGTTCTGGCGCAGGGGCAATGTGCTTGTCGTGATTATTTACGGCGTGATCCTGTTCCTCTTTGCGAAAATGTACAGCGCCCTGAAGGTGGGTTATCTCAAGCGCATCGACGTGATCTCCTCATGGGGCATCACGGTATTTTGCGCCAATGTCATCGAGTATCTGCAGATATCGCTGATCAACCGCGAGCTGATGGAAGTGTGGCCGATGCTGGTGCTGACGGTCTACGATCTGGCGATCATTGTCCTGTGGGCGTTTTTTTCGGGCTGGATGTACCGCAAGCTGTATAAGTCGAGCAATTTGCTGGTGGTCTACGGGGATTATTCGCCGGATCAGTTTTTGAAGAAAATGATGCGCCGGCGTGACAGATTTTCATTTGGCGAAAAAATACATATCAGCGCCGGAGAGGAGATCATCTGCCGGAAGATGCATGATTATGACGCCGTGATTATCTGGGATCTGCCTTCACATATCCGCAATCATCTTGTCAAATATTGTTTTTCGCATTCCATCCGCTGCTATATAACGCCGAAGATCTCGGATATTGTGATCCGCGGCGCTGACCGAATGCATTTGTTCGATACACCGCTGCTGGTCTCAAGGAACAGCGGACTTACGATCGAGCAGAAATTTGTCAAACGGCTGATGGACATCGCGCTCTCGGCGGTCGCCATCGTTATCTTTTCGCCGCTGATGCTGCTCATTGCCGCCTGTGTCAAGTTCTACGACGGCGGGCCGGTATTTTACCGGCAGGAACGGCTGACAATCGACGCGAAGCCGTTTATGATCTATAAATTCCGCAGCATGCGCGTTGACGCTGAGAAGGACGGCGCGCAGCTGGCGAAGAAGAAAGACAGCCGCGTCACTCCGGTCGGCCGTGTGCTGCGAAACCTTCATCTGGATGAGTTGCCGCAGCTCTTTAATATCTTCAAAGGCGATATGTCCTTGGTGGGACCGCGGCCGGAGCGGATGTCGATCATGCAGGCCTACGAGAAGAAAATACCGGAGTTCCATTACCGGCTGAAAGTCAAGGCCGGCCTCACCGGCTACGCGCAGGTCTACGGCAAATACAATACGACGCCGTATGACAAATTAAAGCTGGATCTGTTCTATATAGAGAATTATTCACTGTTTCTGGATATTCAGCTCATGTTTATGACATTTCGGATTTTTTTCCAGAAGGAGACCTCGGAAGGCGTGGAGAGCTGGCAGAAGGACGCGCTCTATGAATCACAGCCGGAAAAACAGCAGAAGTGAGATTTGCCAGAGAGCGGCGCAGTTTTTAAGCGAAAGCGCGACAAGAAGCGCGGCTGTGACAGTGAGAGCACGACTAAAGGCGCGGGTGCGGCAGTGAACAGCGCGATTTTGAAAACGGCACGGTGTGTCTGTGGGAGATTCTGATTTTATGGGAGAATATATGGTTTCCGTCATCATGCCGGTCCGCAACGGCGCTGGCGTGATCGGGCGCGCCATTGACTCGGTGCAAGCGCAGAGGGTTCCGCTGGAGCTGATCGTGATTAACGATGCCTCGGCGGATGACACGGACGGGATTGTCCGCGCGTATCGGGATGGGTGGCGTGATCTGGCGGACAAAAGGCTTGTCTATATCGAAAACAGGGAGAATCTGGGCGCGGCGGCGAGCCGAAACTTAGGCGTTTCTCTGGCAGAGGCGCCGTGGGTGGCTTTCCTGGACGCGGACGACTGGTGGACGGAGGACAAGCTGGAGAGGCAGCTAAAGCTCCTCGAGCGGGAGGGTCGGGTGCTGTGCAGCACGGCGCGCGAGTTGATGGATGCCGGGGGAAATTCGCTTGGCAGGGTCATCCATGTGAGGGAGACGGTGAGCTACCACGACCTGTTGTTTGGCAACAGCATCAACTGTTCGTCGGTCGTGGTGCGCACGGATGTGATGCGCGCCTTTCCGATGGAATATGAGGACAGCCATGAGGATTATATCGCCTGGCTGAGGATCCTGAAGGCCTGCGGGCCGGCCTGTGCCATCGATGAGCCGCTGCTCAAATATCGGATGAGCGCGGGCAGCAAGTCCGGCAATAAGCTGAGATCGGCGGCGATGACCTTTAGGGTTTATCGACACCTCGGATTTAATCCCGTATCTTCCGTTTTTATGTTTATCTCCTACGCGGTTCACGGTGTCATCAAATATGCGGGCATAAAGGAGTCAGAATGAGCAGATTTTTTAAGGATATTAAAAAATACAGCAAATACGCGGTCTATTCGGCGCGCTCGGAGCTGAAAGCCGAGGTCGCCGGCTCCTATCTGAACTGGCTGTGGTGGATCCTGGATCCGCTGTGTTTCATGTTCATCTATACGTTTATCTTCGGGGTAGTCTTCAACGCCTCGGAGCAGTATTTCCCGATTTTTATATTTATCGGGCTGACCATGTGGGATTTCTTCAACCGCACGATGACCAACAGCGTGAAGATCGTCAAGAATAATAAGGCCATTGTCTCAAAGGTCTATCTGCCGAAATATATCCTGCTGATCGTAAAAATGCTGGTCAACGCCTTCAAGATGATGATCTCTTTTGTGATCGTGATCGGCATGATGGTGTTCTGGCGGGTGGTGCCGGACGCCAACGTGATCTATGTGATTCCGATTCTGATCGACCTCTTTGTGTTCACCTTCGGCTGCGGCACCATCTTGCTGCACTTCGGCGTATTTGTCGAGGATCTCTCAAATGTGGTGTCCATCGCCCTGCGGCTGTTATTTTATCTGACCGGCATCTTTTATCGGGTGAGCAGGCGGCTGCCGGTGTACGGCGAGATCGCCGAAAAATACAATCCGATGGCATTTTTTCTGGCAAGTATGCGCGATGTCCTGCTCTACCACAGGACGCCGTCGCGCAAACTCTTGCTGCTGTGGCTGGCGGTGGGACTGCTGATCTCGGTGATCGGCGTTCGGACGATCTATAAAAATGAAAACAGTTATGTGAAGGTGATCTGATGGAAAATCAAGCAGCGCAGACCGCTTTTCAGAAAAGTGCGCTCAACGCGATCGAGGTGCGGAATTTAAGTATCAGCTATAAAAATTTAAAATCGTATTCGATCAAAAAGAGTATGTTTCGCTTTAAACGGCAGAAGGCGGATGTCATCGAGGCTGTCAAAAATGTTTCGTATGATGTGAAGAAGGGCGAGATCCTTGGACTGATCGGCAGGAACGGCAGCGGCAAATCGACGATGCTCAAGGCGCTGGCGGGCATTTTTTCGCCGGATTCGGGGACGATCGATCTGAAGGGCAACTCGATTTCTCTGCTCTCCATCGGCGTCGGCTTCCAAAAGGAGCTGACGGGACGGGAAAATATTTTGCTCTCAGGGATGCTGCTGGGATTTTCGGAGCAGGAGATCAGGGAGAAGATGGACGGGATCATCGAATTCGCGGAGCTGGGCAAATTTATTGACATGCCGGTGAAAACCTACTCCAGCGGCATGTATTCGAAGCTCGCTTTTTCGATCACCGCCATTCTGGAGACGGATATCATGCTCATCGACGAGGTGCTGAGCGTCGGCGACGAGCGTTTTAAGAAAAAAAGTTATAATAAAATGAAAAGTCTGATCTCCAATGAGGATCGGACGGTCATTATCGTCTCGCACAGTATCTCCACGCTGCAGGAGCTGTGCGGCCAGGTCATGTGGATGCATGACGGGGAGATCAAAATGATGGGAGAGCCGACGCCCGTGCTGGAGGCTTATAGGGAGTTTATGAAGTAGGGAGCAGACCTGATGAATTTATTGTTTAATGTGAGACAATGGATCAAAACGATTTTGCAGAATGTGGTGCTGCCGCAGATTTATGCTCTTTACAGGCATCGGGCGGTCAAAAAAGATCTGGTGCTCTTTGCCGACGCGCACAATAATGAGCTGCCGTATACCATGCAGCACATGTATCGCTCCGTGGTCGCCAAGGGGTATGAGGTGAAAATTTTCTGCATCGATTTTGCGAGAGCGTCACTTTTCAGGACTTTCAGATTTTTGGTCTCATTTATGAAGACGTATGCCGTGGCGGGAACGGTGTTTATCTGTGATTATTTTCTGCCGGTCTCCTCCTGCCGGAAGCGCAGGGAGACGCAGGTCGTGCAGCTCTGGCACGCCTGCGGCGCGTTTAAAAAGTTCGGCTACGACGCGGGTGAGGATATCTCACGCGCGTACAGGGGCAATCCCATGAAAAATTGTACGCTGGTGACCGTGAGTTCGCGGCTCTGTGTGCCGATCTACGCACAGGCGCTGCATCTGCCTGAAAATGTTGTCCGCGCCACGGGCATCAGCAGGACGGATGTCTATTTTGACGAGACGTATCGGCAGTCCTGCAGGGAGCGCTTTTTTGCCCGCTATCCGAGGGCAAGGGGGCGCAAAATCCTTTTGTGGGCGCCGACATTCCGCGGGAACGCGGGAAATCCTCAGGCCGAGGGTGTCGAGGTGGTGGCCGGACTCGGCGAGAAACTGGGGTCGCAGTGGTATGTCGTGATCAAGCTGCACCCGTACCTCGAACGCCGCATGAAGCTGTCAAATTGTGATATGCCGACGGAGGAGCTGCTGACGGTGGCGGATGTCCTGCTGACCGATTACTCGTCGGTTCTGTTTGACTTTATGATTATGAAAAAACCGGTGGTACTCTTTGCACCCGATGACAGAGCCTATCTGAAGCGCAGGGGTTTCTATCTCGATTACCACTCGATTCCGGCGGTGCACGCCAGGAACGCGGCGGAGCTGCCATACGCGGTCAAGAGCGCGCTCACGGAGGCCATCGACACGTCGGCCTTCTGCGCACAGTATGTCGGCTGCTGCGACGGCAAGGCGACGGAGCGAATCCAGAAGATTGTGTTCGGGGAAAATCAAAGGGGATAGGGGGGCTTATCCAGCGACGCGTGCCGCGGAGCGGATTCAGAAGATTGTGTTTGGGGAGAATCAAAGGAGATAGGGATTTATCCGGGAGGATGTTTATGGAGAGGACGAATATTTACGCTGTGTTGTTGGCCGGCGGCGTTGGCGCCCGCATGGGCAATGTCGAGAAGCCGAAGCAGTTTATAGAGATTGGCGGCAAGCCGGTGATCGCGCATACGATTGAGAAATTCAGTGTCTATCCCGATTTTGAGCAGGTGATCGTGCTGGTGCCGAAGTCGTGGATAAGGCATACACAGGATATTGTCGGCAAATATGTCCTGAACAGGGAAAAAGTGGCCGTGATCGCCGGCGGCGTCAGCCGAAATGAGACGATCATGAATGCCATTGATTATATTGAGCAGCTCGGCGGACTCGATGACGGGACCATCATCGTCACGCATGACGCGGTTCGGCCGTTTGTGACCCACCGAATCATTGAGGAGAATATCAGATACGCCCGCGAATGCGGCGCATGTAATACGGTGGTGGCCGCCTCGGACACGATCGTCGTCAGCGAGGATCACACGGTCATCTCATCGATCCCCGACCGGAAAGTGATGTATCAGGGGCAGACGCCGCAGAGCTTTCACGCCAAGCGCCTACGGGAATTGTATGCGTCGCTGAGCGCGCAGGAGAGAGATACGCTCACCGACGCCTGCAAGATCCTGGTGCTCAAGGGCGATCCCGTGCGTCTGGTCGAGGGCGAGGTTTTTAATATGAAAATCACCTACCCGTTTGACCTGCGCGTGGCGCGGTCGATGATGAGTGAAAAATATTGAGCCGCGCTGGCATGTGAGGAGACGTCATGTTAAATACGGTTTATCAATTAGTGAGGCCGCGGCAGTTTGAGATGGTGATCCGGGACATTTCCTGCGACGAAAATCATGTTTTGGTACGGCCGGTCAGGCTGTCGATCTGCAACGCCGACCAGCGCTATTATCAGGGGCTGCGGGCGGAGTCGGTGCTGCGCCGGAAATTGCCGATGGCGCTGATCCATGAGGGCATCGGGCGGGTGGTCTGCGACCCGACGGGGACATTTGCGCCCGGCGATAAGGTCGTGATGATTCCCAATATGCCTCAACCGGAAAATGGCAAAGAGATCGGCGAGGCGTATATCGCGGAAAATTATCGCCGTTCGAGCAGGTTCTGCGGCAGCAGCATGGACGGCTTTTTGCAGGAATATGTGCTGACGCTTCCGGACCGTCTGGTGCGTCTGCCGGAAAATATCAATCTGAGCGTGGCGGCGTTCACGGAGATCGTCAGCGTCAGTTACCACGCCATCACACGATGGATGAAGATCGCGCATGGCTGTCGCCGGACGATCGGCGTCTGGGGCGACGGCAATCTGGGCTATATCACGGCGCTTCTGCTGACAAAGATGCTGCCAGAATCGAGAATCTGCGTGTTCGGCATCAGTGAGGCCAAACTGGGGGATTTTACATTT
The DNA here is from genome assembly GCA_964423195.1 of uncultured Catenibacillus sp. Lineage (GTDB taxonomy): Bacteria > Bacillota > Clostridia > Lachnospirales > Lachnospiraceae > CAKRHR01. The sequence goes on from CAYRDY010000011.1 coordinate 24,778, forward strand.
GCCGATGAGGTGCGGCTGGTGTCCGATGACATGGACGGCCTGGTGCTGGATCACGCCTTTGAGTGTGTGGGCGGCGCGGCCTCAGCTGGAGCGATCAATCAGATTATCGATCTGATCGAGCCTGAGGGCACGATCTCGATCCTGGGCGTTTCGGAGGATCCGGTGCCGCTGAACACGCGCATGATTCTGGAGAAGGGTCTGCGGATTTTTGGCAGCAGCCGCAGCGGGCGCGCGGATTTTGAGGGGCTGATCGCCCTCTATCAGAGATATCCTGAGATACCGGATTATCTGGAAAATATTGTCGGCAGCGAAGTGACTGTGCGCGATATTCGCGACATCACCTATGCATTTGAGACGGATATTCACAAACTGATCGGCAAGACCATCATGATCTGGGAGAAATAGCCGCGCGGAATAGACACAAAGGCGACGGCGCTGGAGCTCATGCCATGGGTTTTGGGAAAGGTTCAGCGCGGAATAGACACATAGGCGACGGCGCTGGAGCTCATGCCATGAGTTTTGAAAAAGGCTCGGCGCGGGCGGATGGGAGAAGAGATGCAGCACTCAAAAATTTATCGGTGGATTTATACGCTGATGTACAGATTAAAAATTGTCCCCCTGATCCTGAAAATCGTGAAATGGCTGGTGATGACCGTCATTTATCCTTCCGCCTACCGGCGCGCGGCCAGGCGGCCGCTCAATCCGAAAAAAGTGGTCTTTGTCGAGGTGCGGGAGTCGGTTTTGACAGACAATTATCAGTTGCTGTACAGGGCGCTGAAGCGGCGCGGCTTCCGGATCAGGGTATGTTTTCTGCACTATATGACACAGGCGGACAGGGCTTACATCCGGCGCTGCGTCGCCATGCTGAGCGTGATCGGGGACGCGAAATATGTTTTTCTGGATGACGCCTGTGAGCCGCTCTGCCGCGTAAAAATGCGCCCGGAAACGGTGGTCACGCAGGTCTGGCACGCCTGCGGCGCATTCAAAAAATGGGGCATGAGCACTGCGGATCTGATATTTGGCGCGACCGGCAAGGAACAGCTGAGGTACGGCGCGTACAAAAATCTCGATTATGTGACGGTCAGCAGTCCGGAGGTTGTCTGGGCTTATGAGGAGGCCATGAATATCAGGCCGGAGACGCATATCGTGCGCGCGGTGGGCGTGAGCCGCACGGATATTTTTTTCCAGAGACATTTTCAGGAGCGGGCACGCGCACGGGTGTGCGATGCCTTTCCGGCGTGCGCGGACAAAAAAATCATCCTTTTCGCGCCGACCTTCCGTGGCCGCACGGCGATGGCCGAGGGCGTGGACAAGCTGGATATTCGGGCGTTCAAGGCACATTTCGGCGGAGAATATGTGCTTCTGATCAAGCAGCATCCGTTTGTGAAATCGCCTCCGCCGGTGCCTGAGGACTGCGCGGATTTTGCGAGGGATGTGACAGGGGAGCTGGCGATTGAGGATCTCCTGTGTGTCAGCGATCTCTGTATCACGGATTACTCCTCGCTGATTTTTGAGTATTCCCTTTTTGAGCGGCCGATGATCTTTTTTGCGTATGACTATGAGGAATATTGTGACTGGCGCGGTTTTTATTATGACTACAATGACCTGACGCCGGGACCGGTCGTGCGCACGAATGAGGAAATGATTGCCTATATCCATTCACTGGCGGATGGATTTGACGCGTCGCGGGTGCGCGCCTTCAGGGAAAAATTCATGAGCGCCTGCGACGGCCATGCCACAGAGCGGATATTGGATCTGGTGACGCACACGCGAAGACACGGTGACACGGGAAAAATCAGCTGAAATGATGTTTTAAGTAATTTAAAAACGGAAATGACGGCAATTTAATCGTTTTTTAAGAAAATAGACTTTACAATATTTACATCTCTGAGGTATAATATTTACTTGTTTTACAGAAAATTCCGGACTAAGATTGAAGAGGTGTTTTATGCGCGAAGACAATCACCAAAATATATCGAAGAAGGAACAGCGCAGAAGACAGATGCAGGACAGTGATTCCGGCTGGCATATTGATGACGGATACGGCGGAGACGACTATCGCGGGCGGCGCGGCGGTGCGGACGATGGTTATGACCGGCGGCGCAGCGGCGGAGACGATTATCGCGGGCGACGCGGCGGTGCGGACGATGGTTATGACCGGCGGCGCAGCGGCGGAGACGACTATCGCGGACGACGCGCTGGTGCGGACGACTACAGCCGGCGGCGCGGCGCGGATGATGATTATGACCGGCGGGATAGGGTGGACGATTACAGCGGCCGTAGGGGCGGCAGAGACGACTACCGTCAGAGTGTTCAGCAGTCGTCACAGAGGCGCGGCGGGCAGCAGGGCAGCAAAAATGCTCAGCGC
>CAYRDY010000011.1:27245-31857 GCA_964423195.1 uncultured Catenibacillus sp.
TCAGCAGTCGTCACAGAGGCGCGGCGGGCAGCAGGGCAGCAAAAATGCTCAGCGCCGGGACGTGCAGGACGATTATCAGAGAAAACCGAGAAAAAAATCGAAAAGAAAGCACACAATCGGCAAGGTCCTGGCCGTTTTACAGGCGATTTTATCGGTGGCTGTGCTGGGCGCGCTTTTTGTGCTTGATGTCCTGCCGTTCTCCTATCTGATGATTCTGGCGCTGGTGCTGGTGCTTCTCTGGGTGTTTACATTTTTCTCACAGTTTACGCGCAGGAGTCATGTACCGGGCAAGGTGCTGGCGGTGATCATGTGTATCGTTCTTGGGGTTGGCAGCTATTATCTGCTGATCACCATGAATGTACTCTCAACTATTACCAATGTCGTTTATACGGTCGACAATATGGTGGTCGTCGTGATGGCGGATGATCCCGCGCAGACGCTGCAGGACGCGGCGGGCTATACATTCGGCATTCAAAACGGATTTGACACGGAGAATATGGATCACACGATCAGTGAGATTAATACGGATCTGAGCACGACGATCGCGACTCAGGGTTTTGACACCATGCAGATGCTGGTGCAGGCGCTTTATGACCGGCAGGTGGGCGCGATCATCTACAATGAGGGTTTCAAGGGCACGGTCGAGGAATATTTTCCTGAATTTGCGATTCAGACCAGAACGCTTGAGAATGTCGAGATCCGAACGAAGACGGAGTTGTCCGACAACAATACTTCGGACGCGGATGTGACCGAAGAGCCGTTTATGGTTTATATCAGTGGCAATGACAATTACGGCGATGTCTCGATTTCAGGCCGCAGCGACGTCAATATGCTGGTGGCGGTTCATCCGAAGACCAGACAGATTCTGATGATCAGCACGCCGCGCGACTACTATGTGGAATTTCCGGGCGTGACGGGCGGCAGCAAGGATAAGCTGACCCATGCCGGCAATTACGGGGTGGAATGCTCGATGAACGCGCTGGAGGGCATTTACGGCTGCCAGATCGACTATTATGTGCGGGTGAATTTTTCCTCGCTGATCAATATCGTCGACGCGCTGGGCGGTGTCACGGTCAATTCGGACTATGCGTTCACGACGATCTACGGCAACTCATTTGTCCAGGGTGAAAATTACGTCAACGGTGAGGAGGCGCTGACGTTTGTGCGCGAGCGCCAAAATTTGCCGGGCGGTGATTTTCAGCGCGGGCGCAATCAGCAGCTCATGCTGACCGCCATGATCAATAAGGCGATGTCCCCGGCGATACTGACAGGATACGCGGGCATTATGGCCAGCGTCCAGGACAGTTTTGCCACGAGCATGGGACAGGATATGATCACGGATCTGATCAAAATGCAGCTTCGAGAAGGCGGCTCATGGAATATCGTGACGCTCAACGCGGCCGGCACGCCTTCGATGGAATACTGCTATTCGACGAGCAGCCCGCTGTCGGTGGTCCTTCCGGATCAGGAGTCGATTGAATCGATCAAGGCGATGATTCAGCAGCTGTATAGCGGCGCGGTGCTGGTGCAGCCGGAGATCAATATAGGGACACCTTAAGTGAAAAAAGCAGCCCTGCGGAGAGAATTCCGCAGGGCTAAAAGATTTTAAACGGATTTATTGAAATGATTTATTGAAATAATTTCAGGGGTAGTGAAACGATGCGTATTTCCAAACAGCGCGTCTGGACGGCGGCGGTGTTCGCCCTGAGTCCGGTGACCGCTTTTTACTTGATGCAGATGATCATCGGCACTTATCCGTGGCAGCTCGCGCCCAAAATATTGCTTGCCAATTATGTGTGTCTGGGGGCGGTGTATTTTATTCTGTGCGCGCTGACGAATCACATTGCGGCGGCGGCCATATTGCTGCACATTTTTGCGTGGATTTGGGGCACGGCCAATGCGTTTATCATCCGTTTTCGGGGGACTCCGATTCTGCCGTGGGATTTCACGGCGCTGGACACGGCGCTGGATGTGGCGGGGCGTTACCGTTTTGTGCCCACGGCGGCAATGATCGCCGGAGCCGCGGCGGTCGTCTTGTTATCTGTCGTCATTCACAAAAAATGTGCAGGGGGACAGTGGCGGCTGACAAGGGCCAATCTGCGGTTCAGACTGCCGGCGATGATTCTTGGCGCCGCCTGCCTGTTTTTGACCATGAGTGAGACCTTCCTCACAGAGTGTGGGGTTGAGGCTGATGTCTGGGATCAGGCACAGAGCTGCAGGACCACCGGCGCGGTGGCCAGTTTTATCCTGAATACAAAATTTATGAAGGTGGATGTGCCGGAGGATTACAGCGACGAGCGAGTCGAGGAGATCATGGCATCGGTCGCGCCGAGACCCCCCGTGCGGCTCTCCGAGGACATTCACAGGCCGAATATTATTGCTGTCATGAATGAGTCGTGGGCGGATTTTGAGGACTTCGGGAATCTGCGGCTCAGCGAGAGCGTGACGGATTATGTCCGGTCGCTGGATGGCATCTACGGCCACGCCTACACTTCCGTTTTCGGGGCGGGAACGAGTGCCAGCGAATTTGAGTTTCTCACGGGCAATTCCATGGCGTTTCTGCCATCCGGCTCGATCCCTTATCAGCAGTATGTGCTTCATGACACGGAGTCGCTGGCGTCGATTTTGAGGGACGAGGGCTATCAGTGTGTGGCCATGCACCCCGGCGAGCGCAATTCCTGGCAGCGCAGCAGCGCCTATCCGCTTTTGGGATTTGAGTCGTTTACCTGTGTGGAGGATATGCATGTGCCGCTGACCGATAAGCACGGCTATGTGGGCGATGATGCCTCCTTTGCGGAGATCATTTACCAGTATGAGCACCGCGACCCGACGAAGCCGTTTTTTATGTTCAATGTGACAATTCAGAATCACGGCAGTTATACCGATGAAAACTATGAGACTCAGGTGTATCTGACAGATGAGAAGGGGGTTTACCCGCAGGCTGAGCAGTATCTGACGCTGGTCAATCAATCGGATGAGGCCTTTAGGATCCTGACGGATTATTTTTCTGTCTGCGGCGAACCGACCATTATCCTGATGTTTGGCGATCATCAGCCGTCACTGGAGACGGAGTTTCTGGATAAGGCCTACGGTGTGACCCAGTCTGAGATGACGATGGCGCAGTATCTGGGCAAATTTAAGGTGCCGTTCGTGTTCTGGGCGAACTATGAGCTGCCGGAGGCGGAGATCCCGGACACGAGCCTCAATTTTCTCGGCCAGTATCTGCTGGAATTCGCGGGGATCGACACCACGGCTTTCGGTGATTTTCTGTGTCAGATGCGCGAGGCGCTTCCGGCGCTGACATTCGCCGGTTACTGGGACAGCCGGGGGAATGCCTACAGCCATCTGGAGACTACGGAATTTGATCCGCAGATCGACGCCTACCAGGTGCTTCAATATGAAAATCTTTTCGGTGATCCGGAAATCATCGAGGCAGGGGGATCCTTTCATTGAACGTGAGGTCAAATCATCAAAAACGGCATTCTGTCCGGCGTGAGATAAAGAAAATCGGGGGCGGAGTGCTGGATATTTTTTATCCGAGGCGGTGTCCGATCTGTCATGAGATTTTGCGGCCCTCGGAGGGACTGGCACATTCGGCGTGCAAGGCGAAGCTCCATTACGTACACGAGCCGGTGTGTCTGAAGTGCGGCAAACCCGTGATCAGCGGCGACGAGGTCTACTGCCGGGACTGCGAGCGTCGCAGACATGTCTATGACCGCGGCAGGGCAGTGTGGGTCTATGACACATGGATGCGCAAATCCATCGCCATGTACAAATATCACAATGCCAAATCCTACGCGGATTTTTATGTGGAACAGATGGTCGCGCTGCTGGGGGACTGGCTGCAGAGCATCCGCCCGGACGCGGTGATTCCGGTGCCGGTTCATCGGCGAAAGAAAAATCAGAGGGGCTATAACCAGGCGGAATTGCTGGCCAGGGGCCTGGGGCGCCGGCTGGGGCGACCGGTGGTTACGGATTATCTGTTGCGCACATCGTGGACAAAACCGCAGAAGTCATTGACGGCGGCGGAGCGCTATGCGAATTTGAAAAAGGCGTTTAGAGTCACGGCAAACCGGCGCGCTTACAAAACCGTTTTGCTGGTGGATGACATTTACACAACCGGAAGCACGATCGACGCGTGCGCGGCGGTCTTGAAAAATGCCGGCGTGCAGAAAGTTTATTTTGTGAGCCTGTGTATCGGCAGCGATGACGGAGGATGAGATCATTGGCAGATGGCCATCATACAGAGAATTCGGAACTCGCGCTTTTGAGGGATCAGCTCCTGCGGATGTTTGCCCAAAACGCGCGGGAAGCGGAATATGATGCTCCGGACATTTCGGAATCTGAGGATGCCCGCGGAGCACAGCCGGATATGCTGGAACAGCTTCGGCAGGACATTTTGAGGATCCGGCGCGAGCGGCGTTTTGATAAGTATCCGCCGAAAATGACCGTAAATGAGGACGGCGATGTGATCTTCGATATTCCTGAGAAGGTTTACGAGAACAGAACCGCAAGGACGGAGGATCTGAAGCTGATCGCGGAGATCAAACTCTATGATGATCCGCTCATACCGGTCACGGTCGACTTTTATTTTGACGACGATGCGTGAGAG
>CAYRDY010000011.1:31957-38176 GCA_964423195.1 uncultured Catenibacillus sp.
GAGGGACCTGCCGCGCTCTGTTATTTAAAATCCACCACGGTCACGCCTGCCCCGCCCTCGCCAAATTCGCCGAGGCGGAAACTTTTGACGTGGCTGCTCTTGCGCAGCTTCTGGTGGACGGCATTTTTGAGGGCGCCGGTGCCGCGGCCGTGAATGATCGTCGCCTGCGGCAGATGGGCCAGGTAGGCGTCATCCAGATATTTGTCCAGCTCCGGCATGGCCTCGTCCACGGTTTTGCCGATCAGATTGATGCTGGCAGAAATCTGGGCCGATTTGGCCATTTTTATCTTGCCGGCGCCGGTCTTGGAGAGCGACGGCGCCTGGATGACCTCCTCATCGATCAGTTCCAGGTCTTTGATATTCACATGTGATTTTAATATGCCCATCTGCACGAGCAGGTCGCCTTTCCTGTCGGGCGTGGAGGAAACGATGCCGTTGATGCCAAGCGACAATACCCTGACAGCGTCGCCCGGTCTCAGATCCTGCGGGCGCAGATTCCCCTCTTTTTTCTTCGGTGCGTCGGACAGATGACTGTTGACCTTGTCGAGCTTCTCCCGAATGGCCGTGCGCTGCTTTTCCAACTCTCTCTGGCTGCCCGCGTCGGCGGCTATTTTATTCATATCGCGAATGGTCTGATCCGCAAAATCCTTGGCGTCCTGCAAAATTTTGCCCGCCTCCTCGTTGGCACGGCGCAAAATCTGTTCTTTTTGCCTGTCCATGTTTTCCTGTCTGGTCTCCAGCTGTGCTTTGAGCTGCGCCACCTCCTGCTTGTAGGCCTCTACCTGCGCCTGTTCTTTTTCAATGGCGCTGCGGCTCGTCTCAAGGTCCGAGATCAGGTCCTCAAAGCTCTGGTCAGCCGCATCCATATTTTTGCGCGCGTCGTCGATGATAAACTGCGGCAGGCCCAGCCTGGAGGAGATCGCGAAGGCATTACTCTTGCCCGGAATGCCGATTTGCAGGCGATAGGTCGGGCTTAATGTGGCGACATCGAATTCGCAGCAGGCGTTACAGGCGCCCTTGGTCGAGAGCGCGAAGACTTTCAGCTCGCTGTAATGAGTGGTGGCCATCGTTGTCACCTGGCGCAGGAGAAAGTTTTTCAGGATCGCCGTCGCCAGCGCCGCGCCCTCGGTGGGGTCGGTGCCCGCGCACAATTCATCCAGAAGCACCAGGCTCCGGTAAGTAGATTCCTTTAAAATGCGGACAATATTGGTCATATGCGATGAGAATGTGGACAAGCTCTGCTCGATGCTCTGCTCGTCGCCGATATCCGCGAAGACATCCTCAAACACGGACAGTTCCGATTGGTCGAAGGCCGGAATGTGCAGGCCCGCCTGCCCCATCAGCGTCAGCAGGCCGACCGTCTTCAGAGAGACCGTCTTTCCGCCGGTGTTCGGGCCGGTGACGATCAGCAGCTTGTAATCTCTGCCGAGAATGATGTCGATCGGCACCACTTTCTTTTTGTCCAGCAGCGGATGCCGCGCTTTTTTGATATGGATATAGCCGTCCTCGTTGAAAACCGGCTCCGTGCCGTTATAATTTCTTGAGAGCTGAGCCTTGGCAAAAATAAAATCCAACCGGGCAAGCACATGCAGATTGGTGGCAAGCGCCTCCTGGTTTTCGGCGGTCAGGGCGCTCAGTTCGGCCAGGATCTTTTCGATCTCCGCTTTCTCCTTGGCGGCCAGGGCGGCCAGTTCATTATTCAGGCGCACCACCGCCATCGGCTCGATGAACACTGTCGAACCGGAGGACGACTGGTCGTGGATCATGCCCTCGACCTGGCTGCGGTATTCGGCCTTGACCGGCAGACAGTAGCGCCCCCCGCGCATGGTCACCAGCGCATCTTGCAGTTTGGAGCCGACGCTCTGCGAGTTGATCATGTCATTGAGGTGTTGGTGGATGCGCTCGTTTGTCAGGCGGATGCTGCGGCGAACGGACTTGAGCGCCGGACTGGCATCGTCGGCGATCTCATCCTCAGAGATAATGCAGCGCTGGATTTCGCGGTTCAGGGACGTGAGCGGCTCGATGGCCGCAAACATGGCATCAAGGCTGTCCGCGCCGGACATCTCCGCGCTATCCGGCACAGAATTTTGGTCGGTCTCTCTGCCTTGGCGCGCCGCGCCGCTGAAGCGGGCGGACGGCCCATGCCCCGAAGGCTCACTGCCGGCGCCGCTGAAGCGGGCGGACGGCCCGCTCCCCGAAGGCTCACCGCCGGCGCCACTGAGGCGGGCGGACGGCCCACGCCCCGAAGAATCACCGCCAGGCGCGCGGCCGCGACTGATGGCATCCGATGCCCTGCGGGCGTAGGATTTGACGCGCAGCGCGACGTCCAGCTGCTTGGAAATCTGCAGCAGCTCGACAATGCCGAGATTGGAGCCGACTTTGAGCCGCAAAAGGGACGGGCCGATGTCATAGAGGCCGGAAAAAGACAGACTGCCCTTGGCGTAGATTCTGGCCAGCGCGTCACTGGTTTCCGTCTGTCTGGCGCGGATCTCCTCCAGGTCGCTAACCGGCACAAGTTCCCGGCAGAGCGCCTTGCCGAGCGGCGACGTGGCACAGTCCGCCAGCTGATGGATGATTTTGTCATATTCGAGAATTTTTAAGGCTTTTTCATTCATTGTAAAGCTCCATTCTATTTATGGTGTTGCCCCGCTTGCGGGGCATGAAGGTTTACTTCAAATTTAATCTTAGTATACATGAAATTCCACAAAAAAGGAATATGTATTCCGAAAATCAGTGCGGATACATTTTTCGTTGACAGTGGAATCATAAAGACCTATAATCAACATAAAATATAGGTATAACCTATGCGGACCGGGCGCTGTTTTCGGTGTCCGGATGATAAAAATATCATTCAAGGACGAGGGTAAATTATGCATTTTATTAAAGAGTTCAAAGAGGGAGAAATGATCTCGGATGTCTATCTGTGCAAACAGAAACAGGCATTGAAGACGAAGACGGGAAAAAGTTATTATTCACTGATCTTGCAGGATAAGACGGGGACGGTGGACGCAAAAATTTGGGAGTTGAATCCCGGCATCTGCCATTTTGAGGCGTTGGATTTTATTCGCATCGAGGCGCAGGTCACGACCTTTCAGGGGGCGCATCAGCTCAATGTCCGCCGCGTGCGCAAGGCTCAGCCGTCGGAATACCGCGCCGAAGATTATATGCCGGTCAGCAAATATGACATTGAGGCCATGTACGCGGAGCTTCTGGAATATGTATCCCAGATTGGCAATCCGCATCTGAGGGTGCTCGCGGAGGAATTTTTTGTCAGGGACCAGGCGTTTATCGAGAGTTTCAAGAAACATTCGGCGGCAAAGAGCGTGCATCACGGATTTGTCGGCGGCCTGCTGGAACATACCCTGAGCGTGACAAAACTCTGCGCGTTTTATGCGCAGCGCTATCCGCTGTTGAATAAGGATCTGCTGATCGCGGCGGCGATGTTCCACGACATCGGCAAGACGAAGGAATTGTCCCTGTTTCCGGGGAATGAGTATACCGATTCGGGACAGTTGATCGGACATATCGTGCTCGGCGTGGAGATGATCCATGACAAGATCAGGCTGATTCCGGGTTTTCCGGAGGTTCTAGAAAATGAATTGCAGCACTGTATCGTCGCTCACCACGGTGAGTTTGAATTCGGATCCCCGAAAAAACCGGCGCTGATGGAGGCGATGGCGCTTCACCTGGCGGATAATACGGATGCCAAAATGCAGACGATGACGGAAATTTTCGAGGGCGCGGCGGATACGCTGGATTGGATCGGCTATAACCGGATTTTGGACAGCAATATCCGAAAGACATCAATGGGCAAATAAGGCTGACGATTCAAGAGACAGATGAGAGAGATCTGAATTTTTGCGTTTTTCAAATATGAGGGATACGGGTGAAGGAAATGGAGAAACATCTGGGATTTATCGGCTGCGGTAATATGGCCGGCGCGATCATCGGCGGCATTGTGGCAGGTGGCAGAGTGGCGGCGGAAAATATCACGGCCTCGGACGTTCTTGAAGAGAATCTTGAAAAGGCAAATGAGGCCCACGGGATCGCGGTGACTTTGGACAACAAGGAGACCGCGCGGCGAAGCGATATTCTGGTGCTGTCGGTCAAACCGCAGTTTTATATGCCGGTGATCGGGGAGATCAGAGATGAGATAAAAACAGACGCAGTGATTGTCACGATCGCTCCTGGGATCAGCCTGCAGGCTGTGGGCGACGCGTTTGGCAGACCGGTGAAGGTCGTCCGCACGATGCCGAATACCCCGGCGCTGGTCGGCGCCGGCATGACCGGCGCCTGTGCAAATGACCTTGTGACGGATGAGGAGATGGCGACAGTCCTGGAACTGTTTGGCACGTTCAGCCGCGTGGAGATTGTGCCGGAGCGGCTGATGGATGTCGTCGGCGCGGTCGGCGGCGCCGCCCCGGCCTACGTGTTTATGTTGATCGAGGCGATGGCGGACGCCGCGGTCTCCGACGGCATGCCGCGCGCTCAGGCCTATCGCTTCGCCGGACAGACAGTGATGGGCAGCGCGAAGCTCCTCCTTGAAACCGGCAGACATCCGGGAGAACTCAAAGATATGGTGTGTTCGCCGGGCGGGACCACGATCGAGGGCGTGCGCAGGCTCGAAGCCGGAGGATTCCGCAGCGCCATATTCGAGGCGCTCAAGGCGGTGACGGAGAAATCAAAAACATGGCGCTAAAGAAGAACGACATCTGTGAGATGGTGATTGATGATATGGGTTCGGAGGGTGAAGGCATCGGCAAAGTCGATGGCTTTACTTTATTTGTGAAGGACGCGCTGATCGGGGACAGGATCGAGGTCAAGGTCATCAAGACGAAGAAAAATTATGGCTACGGCCGCCTGATGCGGATGATCGAGCCGTCCCCCTGTCGGGTGGAACCGCGTTGCGCAAACGCCCGCGCCTGCGGCGGCTGTCAGCTGCAGCACATGCGCTATGAGGCACAGCTTCAATTCAAACAGAATAAGGTCGCCAATCTCCTGGCGCGTGTGGGAAAGGTCACGGACTACGAAATGCTTCCCATCATCGGCATGGACGAGCCCTATAATTATCGGAATAAAGCGCAGATACCGGTCGGGAAGAACAGGGAGGGCGAAATTGTCACCGGATTTTACGCCGGCCGCACGCACACGATTATCGACACTGAGGATTGTTGTATTCAGCACCCGCTCAACGGACGGATCGTGCGGATCGTCAAAGCGTGGATGCGCGAAAATCACATCGAACCCTATGACGAGGTCAGCGGCAGCGGCCTTGTGCGCCATATCGTGACGCGGGTCGGCGCCGCCACGGGGGAAGTGATGGTCTGTCTGGTCATCAACGGTGATCATCTGCCACACGCGGCCGCTCTGACGGAATCTCTGCGGTCTGTTCCGGGGCTGACAAGCATCAGCGTCAATATCAATACAAAAAAGACCAATGTCATCCTCGGCCCGCGGGTAAAGACGCTTTTCGGGCGCGGCTATATCGAGGATGAGATCGGCAATGTCCGGTTCAGAATCTCACCGCTGTCATTCTATCAGGTCAATCCGGTGCAGACGCGCGCCCTGTATGGCAAAGTCCTGGAATTCGCCGAATTACAGGGAAATGAAACGGTGTGGGATCTCTACTGCGGCATCGGGACGATCTCGCTATTTCTGGCGAGATTTGCCGGCAGAGTCCGCGGCGTAGAGATCACGCCGCAGGCCATAGCGGATGCGCGGGTGAATGCCGGGATCAATCACATTCAAAATGTCCGCTTCTTTGCCGGAAAGTCCGAAGAAATCCTGCCGCAAATGTACGAAAAGACGAGAGAGCGCGCCGATGTGATCGTCGTGGACCCGCCGCGCAAGGGCTGCGCGGAGCGCCTGCTCTCCTGCATCGCCGAGATGCGGCCCGATCGGATCATCTACGTCAGCTGCGATCCCGCGACCCTGGCCAGAGACTTGCGCTATCTGGAAGAACACGGATTCAAAGTCGAAAAAGTCCAGTGCGTCGACATGTTCGCGATGGGCGTGGGCGTGGAGACGGTTGTCTCTTTGCGCTACCAAAATCCACGGGACTGCATTCATGTCACGTACGCCACGCAGCCCGGCGACGCCCCGCCGCCGAAAGAGCTCCGTGTGCGATGGGAGCCGGAACCCGGCAGCCCAAGTGCCCGCCTGAAAAGGAGAAGGCCATCGAGGACGCCCTCCGGCACTTCGGTATGATAAATTGACAGA
>CAYRDY010000012.1:0-1881 GCA_964423195.1 uncultured Catenibacillus sp.
GGCTTCACCTTAGTGGAGCTGGTCGTCGTGATCGCCGTCTTGGCGATTTTGGCCGGTGTCGGTGCGGTTGCGTACAAGGGGTATATAGGGTACGCGAAAAAAAGCGCGGATAATGAACTGCTCAGCGCTGTGAACACAGCGTTCGCGGCCACATGCGAGGATCAGGGCGTTGACCGCTCAGCGCTGGGAACTGGGGGAGCATGGCTTAGCGGAACCAGTAAGACTATCGCTGGCGTCAAGTCAGTAGAAACAGTAAAAACTGGTTCGGATTTATTAGCTTTTCAAAGTGCGTTTGATGGATACTTTGAGGGCAACACGAGTAAAGAACTGCAGTATTACAAAAAGAATGCGATCGCGTTTGACGGCGATGCGCACATGTTCAAATTTTTGGAGGGCGAGGAACTGAATAAAGTGCTGGCCGAGGTTGTAAAAGATTCTTTTGGAGGAAATGGCAAATTTGCCGATGCATTGTCAAAGCCTTTATCATCGGTGTTATTATTTTTGACTAGGGATGATTTGAAATTTCTAAACGAAGATACACCGCTGGATGATAGGATTAAAACACTATATACTGGATTTAAAGGTATGCTCGGTTATAATGGTATCGATTTTACTTTAGAAGATTTTAAAAATCAACTCCATGATCTTGGACTGGGTGAAACAGCGACTAACAATGAACTAGTCAATTATACTGTCATGTGTTTAGCGCAGGATACAGTCAACGGAGATATCAATACAGATGCTTTGGTCGATGCTGTTCTGAAAGGCGAAAAGATCAATGCGGAAGATGGCAATTTTGCCGCGTTTCCGATGCGTTTGCTGAGACTGGTCGGGTACAAAAACAGCCAGTACTCTGAAGGTGATGACGATTTCGAAAAATACTATAATTTTTTATTTAATGCTCCTGAACCTACACATGGTTTAAGTGGGAGAGGACTTTTAAAATTTCAGTCTGACGGTTACGGACAAACGACGCTCGAAAAAAGTGAGGGATGGCAGAAATATCTTGAATCAGTGGACGCAGAGAATGATCTAAATGCTTATATTGCAGCAATGCAGTTGTTTTACGCAAACAGCGATAATGTAGATTTCAATAGTGAAGATTTGATCAAGGATTTCGCTGGAAAGTTAGGTCTGCTTGGATCTCAACCTTAATCGTTAAACATTCAGAATCATCTGAACGAATGGATGCGCTCTCAGACGGATAAGGAAACACGAAAAATCACCTGTAAGTGATGTCAAATCGAACCCGAAATATCACAGAATTTGTGTGTATATTTCGGGTTCTTTTCTGCTCTGAAAGCCCCGGCAAGCGTCTTTCATCCGTGGTGGTGCCCCGCTTGCGGGGCATGAAAGTTTACGCTGCTTTCCAGAATTTGCGATGTATTTGCCTCTGTCATCGTCTGAAACCTTTCATATATAGGAATAATGGAAATATGCTTGACTTTTCGATTTGTAGAACGTAAGATGAAAAGGAAGATTTAGGACGAAGGCGTTTTATAGAACGCTTGGTGAAGAATGTGTCCGTCAAAAAGAGATAGGATACAATTTTGGTTTTGTATACAGGATGCGTGGATTTTAATTTCGTGAGTTATCTGACAGTCGGGACAGGACTGAATGTTACGGGGTTTTATCAATGGATATGAATTTTAAGAGAGGCATGATCGATATCATCGGCGAGCAGGGGGTATTCTTTGACGAGCCGATGTCTCTGCACACCACGTTTCGCGTGGGCGGACCCGCGGATGTGCTGGCGGTGCCGGCATGCGCCGATGATCTGGTGCGCGCTGTGGATGATTGCCGCGCGGCGGATGTCCCTTATATGATCATCGGGAACGGCAGCAATCTCCTCATCGGCGACAGGGGGATTCGCGGTGTCGT
>CAYRDY010000012.1:1981-14509 GCA_964423195.1 uncultured Catenibacillus sp.
ACTGGCCTTGAGTGGAGAGATATATATGAGATTTGTGATTGTTACGGGGATGTCCGGGGCGGGCAAGAGTTCCGTCCTGAAAATGCTTGAGGACGCGGGGTATTTTTGCATTGACAATCTGCCAATTCCGCTGGTGGGCAAGTTTGCCGAGCTGGCGGCGGCCGAGACGTCCGAACAGATGAAGAAAATCGCTCTGGGAATCGATATCCGTAGCGGAGAGGGCATCGACAAGATCAGGGAGGCCTTCTCCAGCCTTGAACTATTAAATATCCACTATGAGATCCTTTTTCTGGAGTGCAGCGACGAGGTGCTCATCAGACGCTATAAAGAGACGCGCCGAAGCCACCCGTTGTCCGGCGACGGCAGGATCGAGGACGGCATCGAGCGGGAGCGCCGAAAGATGCAGCCGGTCAAGGCGGCGGCCACCTATATCATGGATACGAGTCAGATGTTGATCCGCGAGCTCAGGCAGGAGGTCCTGCGGATCTTTGTTGAGAATATGGACTTCAACAGTTTTTATGTGACGCTTTTGTCCTTTGGGTTTAAGTTCGGCATTCCGTCGGACGCGGATCTGGTATTTGACGTCCGTTTTCTGCCGAATCCGTACTATGTGGATGAGCTCAGGATGAAGACGGGCAATGACAGGGAAGTTGCTGATTTTGTCATGGGGGCGGACGAGGCAGGTATCTTTTTGGAGAAGGTCTTCGACCTGGTGCAGTTTTTGATTCCAAATTATATCAGGGAGGGCAAAAACCGGCTGGTGATCGGCATCGGCTGTACCGGCGGGAGGCACCGCTCCGTGACGCTCGCCAATGCGCTTTATCAGAAGATGAGGGGTCAGAATTACGGATTGAAAGTTGACCACCGTGATGTCATGAGAAGGTAGTGGTGCGGATGTCATTTTCGAGTCAGGTCAAGGACGAATTGTCCCGGCAGATGCCGGAGGCGAGGCACTGCCGGATCGCGGAGACGGCGGCTATCTTTGAGATGTGCGGCCGTGTGATCTTTACAGCGAAAGGCAGGATTTACATAAAAATTCACACAGAAAATGTCGCTGTTGCAAGAAAGTACTTTACATTATTGGAAAAATCATTTAATATAAGAAGCGAAATTAGCGTCAGACGGAATATCTGCATGAAAAAGAGCGCGATTTACACGGTGACCGTGGCGGATGACACTTTGGCAAGGAAAATTTTGCTGGCGATGAAGCTGATGAATTATTCAGGGGAGATTGAGGAAAACGATTCTCTGAATGACAATCTGCTCCTTCAGAATCCGTGCTGCCGCAGGGCTTATCTGAGAGGTTCGTTTCTGGCGGCGGGTTCGATGAGCGACCCTCACAAGACGTATCATTTTGAGATCGCCTGTCTGAGTGATCAGAAGGCCCAGCAGCTGAGGCAACTGATGATCTATTTTGACATCGACGCCAAAGTCGTTCAGAGGAAGAAATATTTTGTCGTCTATGTCAAAGACGGATCGCAGATTGTCGATATGCTCAATGTGATGGAGGCGCACGGGGCTCTGATGGATCTGGAAAATATTCGCATTGCGAAGGAGATACGCAACAGTGTCAATCGTCAGGTCAACTGTGAGATGGCCAATATCAACAAAACTGTCTCCGCGGCAACGAGGCAGACAGAAGATATCCTGTATATCAAAAATACGGCAGGATTCGGTAAATTGACCGATGCGCTGCGCGAGGTCGCCCAACTCAGGATTGAACACCCGGAAGCGTCACTTCCGGAATTGGGGCGGATGTTGAGCAATCCTGTGGGAAAATCGGGTGTGAACCACCGGCTTCGAAAGTTGAGTCAGATAGCGGACGAATTGAGGAAGAGCAATAAAGTGTAGAGAAAGAAAAGCGAGGTATGAACATGATTTCAAAAAAGATCACCATCAATATTCCATCAGGATTAGAGGCAAGACCGGTCGCTGTGCTGGTGCAGGTGGCCAGCCAGTATGAGAGCCGGATTTTTGTTGAAACTGTGGGGAAGAAGGTTAACGCCAAAAGTATTATGGGGATGATGAGTCTGAGCCTGGCTGAGGGCGACAGCGTACTGATCTCGGCCGAGGGCAGGGACGAAGCGGAAGCCGTCGAAAATATTGAAAAGTATCTCACAGGCAAAGCATGACACTGCAACACTGATTGAACCAATGAGGGCTGTTATATTTCCGCAGGATATAGCAGCCTGTATTTTATATTCACAGGAGCATATAGACGACATGGAATTTAATTTATCCACATATCAGGCGGCGGCCCAGAAGGAGAATAATTTCGCCGCCCACATCGGCATTGAGATTTTGGAAATGGCGGATGGGCACGCCAGGCTGAAATTAGAGCTCCTGCCGTCTCATTTCAATCCGATCGGGTCGGTCCACGGCGGGTGCATCTTTACGATGGCCGATACGGTGGCCGGAATCGCCGTGTTTTCGCTCGGAAAGAGTTGCACGACCCTCTCGTCGCACGCCGTATTTCTCAACGCGGCGATGCAGGGGAAGTCGAAAATTCTGTATGCCGAATCCAGGCCGGTGCGCGTGGGCAGCCGAATTGCGGTGATGGAGGCCATGGTCACCGACGACAGGGCGCTGGAGATTGCCCGATTTACGTTTGAATTCTATGTGATGGAAGGGATACCGAAAGTCCTTGAGGAGAAGCTCGACGTTGACCGGCGTTGATGACGCACCAGAGTGCGTTAAGAAAGAGGAAAGTATGAATTTCACGCATTTGCATGTCCATACAGAGTACAGTCTTCTGGATGGATCCAATAAGATAACGGAGCTGATCGCCAGGGTGAAGGAATTGGGCATGGACAGTGTGGCGATCACGGATCACGGCGTCATGTACGGCGTGATCGATTTTTACAAAGAGGCGAAGAAAAACGGGATTCATCCGGTGTTGGGCTGTGAGGTGTATGTGGCGCCGAATTCGAGATTTGAAAAGGATGCGCAGGCGTCCAACCGCTACCACCATCTGGTGCTGCTGGCGGAGAATGACACCGGTTACCACAATCTGATCAAAATTGTCACCCGCGGATTCACGGAAGGGTTCTATTATCGGCCGCGCGTGGATAAGGCGCTGCTGCGCGAATACCATGAGGGACTGATCGCGCTGAGCGCCTGTATTGCAGGGGAGATTCCCGACGCGATATTAAAAGGGCAGTATGAGAGAGCCAGGGACGCGGCGCTTGAGATGGCCGATATTTTTGGGAATGAGAATTTTTTCCTCGAACTGCAGGATCACGGCATTCCGCAGCAGAAGACGGTCAATCAGGCCCTGATCCGTATGAGCCGTGAGACAGGGCTGGCGCTCGTGGCCACCAATGATATTCATTATACATACGCGGAGGACGCCGAGCCGCATGATATTTTGCTCTGCATTCAGACCGGCAAGAAGGTCGGTGATGAGGACCGGATGCGCTACGAGGGCGGCCAGTATTTTGTGAAGTCTCCGGAGCAGATGGCGGAGATTTTCTTATATGTGCCGGAGGCTCTGGAAAATACCCATAAAATCGCCATGCGCTGCCAGGTGGAGATTGAATTCGGCAAATACAAGCTGCCGCACTTTGACGTGCCGGAGGGGTATGACGCGTGGACGTACTTAAGAAAACTCGCCTATGACGGCCTGAAGAAACGCTACGGCGATGCGGATCAGTCCGTCATTGACCGGCTGGAATATGAGCTCTCGACGATCCGGTCGATGGGCTTTGTCGACTATTTTCTGATTGTCTCGGATTTTATCCGCTATGCCAGATCGCGTCAGATCATGGTGGGGCCGGGGCGAGGTTCCGCAGCGGGGAGCATTGTCTCGTATTGTCTTGGGATCACGGATCTCGACCCGCTGAAGTATCAGCTACTGTTTGAGCGCTTCTTAAATCCGAACCGGATCACCATGCCGGATATCGACATTGATTTTTGTTATGAGCGGCGCCAGGAGGTCATTGACTATGTGACCGAAAAATACGGCAAGGATCATGTGGTGCAGATCGTGACCTTCGGCACCATGGCGGCCCGCGCGGTGATCCGCGATGTGGGGCGGGTACTGGATATGCCTTACAATTTCGTGGATTCGATCGCCAAGATGATTCCGACGGAACTGGGCATCACGATCGACAGGGCGATAAGCCAGAATCCCGAACTAAAGGGTATCTATGAGACGGATGAGCGCGCCAGATACCTGATTGATATGTCCAGACGGCTTGAGGGGCTGCCGAGACATGCCTCCGTGCACGCGGCCGGTGTCGTGATCAGCCCGAAGCCTGTGGATGAGTATGTGCCGCTCTCGCGGGGCACCGAGGACACGATCACGACGCAGTTCAATATGACGACCATCGAGGAGCTGGGACTGCTCAAGATGGATTTTCTTGGGCTGCGCACCCTGACCGTGATCCAGAACGCCGCCCGGTTGGCCAACCGCCGCCCCGGCGTCTCTGTCGACATGGACAAGATCGACTATGATGACCCGAATGTCTATGAGATGATCGGCAGCGGACGCTGCGAGGGTGTGTTCCAGCTTGAGAGCGCGGGCATGAAAAACTTTATGAAAGAGCTGAAGCCGGAGAGCCTGGAGGACGTCATTGCCGGCATCTCCCTCTACCGGCCTGGGCCGATGGAATTTATCCCGCGCTATATCAGGGGAAAGAATGACAAGGCCTCCATTCACTATGAGTGTCCGGAGCTGGAGGATATTCTGGCGCCGACCTACGGCTGTATCGTCTATCAGGAGCAGGTGATGCAGATCGTGATGAAGCTGGCCGGCTATGATTTGGGGCGAAGCGACCTGGTGCGGCGCGCCATGTCCAAGAAAAAGGCGGATGTCATGGCCAGGGAGCGCGAGAATTTTGTCTATGGGAATAAGGAGGCAGGTATACCGGGCTGCGTCGCCAACGGCATCGACGAACAGGTGGCGCTGCGGATCTTTGATGAGATGACGGATTTTGCCAAATACGCGTTTAACAAGTCGCATGCGGCCTGTTACGCGGTGGTCGCCTATCAGACGGCATGGCTGAAATATTATTTTCCGGTAGAGTTCATGGCGGCGCTGATGACGTCGGTGATGGATAAGGCGTCCAAAGTCTCAGATTATGTGAATGTCTGCCGTCAGATGGATATCGGCATTCTGCCTCCGGATATCAATGACAGCGAGCGCGATTTCTCGGTCTCCGGCGGAAAGATCCGCTACGCGCTTCTGGCGATCAAGTCGGTCGGTCGCACGATGATCGAGGCGATTGTGAATGAGCGCGAACAGAACGGCCCGTATCAGTCCTTAAAGGATTTCTGTGAGCGCATGCAGGGCGGCGAGTTAAATAAGCGCGCGGTGGAAAATTTCATCAAGGCCGGTGCTTTTGACAGTTTTGGATATACGCGAAGGCAGCAGATGATGGTTTATGATAAGATAATGGACCGGATCGCGTCTGACCGGAAAAAGGCCATGACCGGTCAGATGAGTCTGTTTGATTTTGCGCCGGATGAGGATAAGAGCGCCTTCGAGATCGCTTATCCGCAGGTGGGCGAATATGAGCGCGCCGAGAAGCTGGCCTACGAAAAGGAAGTTCTGGGCATCTATGTCAGCGGGCATCCGCTGGAGGATTACGCAGAGGAACTGCGCCGTCGGGCCACGGCGCTGACGACGGATTTTAATCCGGATGAGGAGGATGAGGAATCCGGACTCATGGACGGACAGCTGGTGACCGTGGGCGGCATGATCTCCTCAAAGAAGCTCAAAGTGACAAAAAATAACCGCATGATGGCCTTCCTGACGCTGGAGGATCTGGTCGGATCCGTGGAAGTGCTGGTCTTCCCGAATGATTATGAGAAGAATAAACATTTGCTGGAGATGGATGAGAAGGTGCTGGTCCGCGGGCGGGTCTCCGTGAGCGAGGCACAGCCGGGAAAGCTGATCTGTGAGCGGATCGAGCCGTTGGGGCGGACACCGCGGGAGTTGTGGATCCAGTTTCCATCAAAGGCGGATTTCCAGACAAATGAACAAAAATTATTTGAAATCATTGTGAATGATGACGGCGACGACGAAATCGTGATATTTTGTCGGGCTGAAAAGACCATAAAAAAGCTGCCAAGGGTCAACAATATTCATATTAATGACGATTTGCTGGCGCGCCTGGAGGAAAATTTCGGCCGGGACAACGTAAAGGTGGTACAATCGATCTTGAAAAAATAACTGAGTTATATTAAAATAAAAAAAACTGTCAATGATTTAACATGAGAAGAAAATCGTTGTATCACAGAGAAATGGAGGATGAAAACCATGAGTGATCATAGAATAAAAACGATAGGTGTTTTGACGAGCGGCGGCGACGCGCCGGGCATGAATGCGGCCATCCGGGCTGTGGTGCGCACGGCCATCGCTTATGGCTGCAATGTCAAGGGTATTTTGAAGGGATATTCGGGTCTGCTCGATGAGGAGATCATAGATATGGACGCGGGCAGCGTGTCCGATATTTTAAGTCGCGGCGGCACGATATTATACACGGCCAGATGCGCGGAGTTTCGCACGGAGGAGGGCCAGAAAAAGGGCGCGGAGATCTGCAGGAAACACGGGATCGACGGCATCGTCATTATCGGCGGCGACGGCTCCTTCCAGGGCGCCCGGAAGCTGGCGGCGCTGGGCGTCAATACGATCGGTGTCCCGGGCACGATCGATCTCGATATCGCGTGCACGGAGTATACGATCGGATTTGACACGGCGGTCAACACAGCCATGGAGGCCATTGACAAGGTGCGTGACACCTCGACTTCGCACGAGCGGTGCAGCATCATTGAGGTGATGGGCCGCAGCGCGGGTTATATCGCGCTCTGGTGCGGTATTGCCAACGGCGCGGAGGATATTCTGCTGCCGGAGGTCTACAATTTTGATGAGTCCGCGCTGATCGACAATATCATCAAAAACAGAAAACGCGGCAAGAAGCATCACATTATCGTCAACGCCGAGGGCGTCGGTCACTCGACGAGTATGGCCAAGAGAATTGAGGCCGCGACCGGCATCGAGACGCGGGCCACCATTCTCGGCCATCTGCAGCGCGGCGGCAGCCCGACCTGCAAGGACCGCGTGTACGCCTCGATCATGGGTGCCTACGCTGTGGACGCCTTAGTGGCTGGCAAGACAAACCGTGTGGTCGCGTACCGTCACGGCGAGTATGTGGATTATGATATCGAGGATGCGCTGGCTATGGAGAAGGATATTGACCCGTTCCAGTTCAGCGTTTCAAAGATTTTGTCTGTGTAGCGGCTGTGACGGCGCGGTGCGCGGGCCGGCGGCCATTTGGCTTTGAACGGTTCGAGCCGCGGACGCGATTTAGACGCTTATCAGGCGCAATACGGGTGTAGATCAGTGCACAAAAAAGCAGCGGGGCGTATGTCCCGTGACAAACAACCGATCATAAAGGTGTAGGACAAGTGACAATTCATCTGGACTACACTTTTGTATTTCCGGACATCCGGGAGGAGGGGAGATATGGCCAAAAAACTGAAGTTATCGACGACGCAGATCATAGCCTTCGGTTTCATTCTGCTGATTCTGGCCGGGACGCTGCTTTTGATGCTTCCGGCCGCCTCGGCGGACGGCTCCCCGACTTCGCCGGTGGACGCCCTGTTTACGGCGACCACGTCGGCCTGCGTGACGGGACTTGTGACCGTGACGACGGCGCAGCACTGGAGTCTGTTCGGGCAAATCGTCATTCTGATACTGATTCAGTTCGGCGGTCTGGGTGTGGTTACTTTTACCACGATGTTCCTGATATTTACGGGCAGGCGTATTACGCTGAGACAGCGGATGATCATCCAGGATGCCTACAATCTGGACACCCTAAACGGCCTCGTGCAGATCACCAAGCGGGTCGTCGAGGGCGCGCTGATTGTGGAGGGCGTGGGCGCCTGTATCTACATGGTGCGCCTGATTCCACGCTATGGCGTGGCCTCCGGCATCTGGCGCTCCGTCTTTACGTCGGTCAGCGCTTTCTGTAATGCCGGAATCGATCTGTTCGGCGCGGACAGCATGGCGCCATACCGCGGCGACGTGCTGATGAATCTGACGACCATGCTGCTGATCATCCTGGGCGGCCTCGGCTTCTTCGTCTGGTGGGACGTGATCCGCGTGATCAAGGAGATCCGGACCGAGGGCGCTAAGGGGCGGATTTTTAAGCGCCTCTCCCTGCAGTCCAAGATGGTGCTGACTGTGACGGGGATTTTGGTCATTGGCGGCGCGGCGCTGATATTGGCGGCTGACTGGAATCACGCGCAGAGCCTCGGCGGCCTGCCGGTACACGAGAAGATCATGGGGGCGGCATTCCAGTCTGTGACGCTGAGAACCGCAGGTTTCCAGACGATCCCGCAGGAGAATTTTTCAGGTACCAGTCAGGTCATATCCCTGCTGCTGATGTTTATCGGCGGCTCACCGGGCGGCACGGCGGGAGGCGTCAAGACAGTGACGGCGGCCATAATCATTCTCAGTGTACTGGCCAATCTCAAGGGGGATAAGGATACGGAGTGCTTCGGACGGCGGATTTCCGACAGTATGGTGCGCAGAGGTCTGGCCGTGATCATGGTCAGCTTCAGTGTGCTGACGGTCAGTATTCTCGCTATCTCACTGGCGATGCCTCAGGCGGCGATCATGGATATCATCTACGAGGCCACCTCGGCCATCGCGACGGTGGGACTCAGCCGCTCATTCACGGCCTCGATGAATACGGCCGCAAAGCTGGTGATCATTCTGACGATGTATATCGGCCGTATCGGGCCGATCACGATGGCGCTCGCATTTAATGCCCGCTCCAAAAATAAGAAGGCCGGCCGTCAGCTGCCTGAAGAAAAAATTATGGTGGGTTAAAGGAATAGGAGAAGAAGTTTGGAATTAATCTTCCAAATACACCTTGATGACGCACTAAAGTGCGTCAGGAAAGAGGAAACTATGGCAAAAAAACAGTTTGTAGTGGTCGGGCTCGGACAGTACGGTCTGAGCGTAGCCAGGACCCTGTGCCGGATGGGGAGTGAGGTGCTGGCGGTTGATCGGGATGAGGAGAAGGTTCAGGACATCGCCAATGATGTGACCTATGCCGTGGCGGCGGACGCGACGGACGAGGAAGTCATGGAGAATCTCGGCGTCTCCGACATGGACGCCGCGGTGGTCGCGCTGACGGGGAATATGGAGTCGAGCATCATGGCGACGATCATATTGAAGGAGCTGGGCGTTCCGCAGGTGATCGTGAAGGCCTCCAGCGAGATCCACAAAAAGATTGCCCTCAAGGTGGGCGCGGATTCCGTCGTCTTTCCTGAGACAGAGATGGGCGTGCGCACGGCCAAAAACCTGACGGCCTCCAATTTTATCGATCTGGCGGAACTGTCGCCGGATTTCAGCATTATCGAGGTGGCGATGCACGACGAGTGGGTCGGGCGCAGCCTGCGCGAGGTCGGTTTCAGGGAGAAGCACGGCGTCAATGTGATCGCGATCAATGACAACGGGCACATTGAGGTTCATTTGGATCCCAATCAGAAGCTGTTAAGTCACCAGTATCTGGTGGTGATCGGCGATAATAAGGATTTGAGAAAGTTAGAGGGCCGGAGATTTTTATGATCAGCAGCAGCGCAAACCCGCAGATGAAACAGATTGCGGCGATGATGAAGAAGGCGGACGCGAGGGACGCGGCGGATGCCTATGTCGTTGAGGGACTCCGAATGGTTCGGGAGATTCCGGCGCGGTTGAGGCTCAAAGTTTTTGTGTCCGAGCGTTTCCTTGGGAAAAATCCGCCGCCCGCGGCGGATGCGGTATGTGTCTCCGACAAGGTGTTTAAGGGGGTCAGCGACACCGTGACCCCGCAGGGCATTATGGCGGTCGTCCGTCAGCAGCACTATACACTGGCAGATATTCTCTCTCGTTCAAATCCTCTGATCCTTGTGCTGGAGTCTGTACAGGATCCGGGCAATCTGGGGACGATGATCCGGATGGCCGAGGCGGCAGGCGCCGCGGGCGTGATCATGAACAGGACGACGGCCGATATCTATCAGCCCAAGGTGGTGCGCGCGACGATGGGTTCGATTTTCAGAGTGCCCTACTTTTATGCGGATGATTTGCCGGAAACCGTGCGGCGTCTGCGCCAGGCGGGCGTGCGCCTGTACGCGGCACATCTCGCCGGGGCGTCGGATTATGATAAACAGGATTACACGGGGGCGTCGGCATTTTTTATCGGCAACGAGGGCGCCGGCCTTTCGGAAGAGCTGGCGGGTCTGGCGGATGTCCATATCAGGATTCCGATGGCCGGACAGGTGGAATCACTCAATGCCGCTATGTCCGCCACGATTTTGATGTATGAGGCGGCCAGGCAGCGGCGGATGCGTGTTTAGCGCCAGCCAAAAAGACGCGCGCGAACTCTGGATATACGATAGG
This sequence comes from uncultured Catenibacillus sp., assembly GCA_964423195.1. GTDB lineage: Bacteria > Bacillota > Clostridia > Lachnospirales > Lachnospiraceae > CAKRHR01. Next base: position 12,375 of record CAYRDY010000012.1, read on the forward strand.
CGTTTGCGGTGCTGTGCGCCGTCGGCTCGACTTTACCCCCCCCGGCAAATTGCGCGCGCGAATTTTGCTGATATCGGCGCGGATTTAAGATAAGGAATTGGAGGATGGATGATGAGTATCAGTCTGAAGGGCAGGAGTTTTTTGACGCTCAGGGATTTTTCAAGGGAGGAGATTGTCTATCTGCTCGATCTGGCGGCGGAACTGAAGGCGAAGAAAAAACAGGGCATTCCCCATGAGATACACAGGGGGAAAAATATTGCCCTGATCTTTGAAAAGACAAGCACGCGGACGCGCTGCGCCTTTGAGGTGGCGGCGCATGACCTGGGGATGAATACCACCTATCTCGACCCGTCGGCATCTCAGATCGGCAAAAAGGAGAGCATCGCGGACACGGCAAGGGTCCTTGGCCGCATGTTTGACGGGATAGAATACCGCGGTTACGGACAGGAGATTGTCGAGGAACTGGCGCAGAAAGCCGGCGTGCCGGTGTGGAACGGCCTCACCAATGAATATCACCCGACGCAGATGCTGGCGGATATGCTCACGATCAGGGAACACTTCGGGAAACTGGAGGGGCTTACCCTGGCCTATCTCGGTGACGCCCGCTATAATATGGGCAACTCTCTGATGATCGCCTGTGCTAAGCTGGGTCTGAATTTTACAGCCTGCACCGACAAAAATTATTTTCCGGATCAGGCGCTGGTGGCCTACTGCAGGGCCGAGGCGCAAAAGACAGGGGCTTTGATCACGCTGACAGAGGATGTGATGGCGGGCACAAAGGGCGCGGACATTATTTACACGGATGTCTGGGTGTCCATGGGCGAGCCGGACGAGGTCTGGAAGACAAGGATCGAGGAACTGACGCCGTACAAGGTGACGAGAGCGGTGATGGAGCATGCGGGGCCGCAGGCCGTCTTTATGCATTGTCTGCCGGCTTTTCACGACCACAAGACGGTGATCGGCAGGGAAATGGGCGAGAAATACGGTTTTGAGGATCTGGAAGTGACGGACGAGGTGTTCGAGGGCGAGCAGTCGATTGTATTTGATGAGGCCGAAAATCGTATGCACACGATCAAGGCCGTGATGGCGGCGACGCTGTAGAGATGATGGGCATTTCAGGCGGCGTCATGTGGGCAGGGAATCGGCCTTTGAATCCGAATGGTTTCGGCGCGGACGTTCTGCGGCAGCTTCCCGAAGATTCGATGTTCAGAAAGATTTATGTTTATGAGTGTCTGGCGTCGACAAACGACACCGCTGGGGAGATGGCCGCGGCTGGCGCCGCGGCCGGGACAGTCGTGATCGCCGGCCGGCAGACGGCCGGCCGGGGACGGCGCGGCCGCATTTGGGTATCGCCCGCCGGAGAAAATATTTATATGAGTTTTATCCTGCGGCCGGATCTGCGGTCGGAGGCTGCCCCGATGGTGACACTGGTGTGCGCCCTGGCGGTCAGGGAGGCTCTGGCAGCTCAGGGCCTGGAGGCACTGATCAAATGGCCGAATGACATCATCTTAAGCGGCCGGAAGGTCTGCGGCATACTGACAGAGATGCGCGCCGAGGGGGAGCAAATTCTCTATATTGTCTGCGGGATCGGCATCAATGTGCGTCAGCGCCGGTTTCCGCCTGAGATCGCTGGTGCGGCGACATCGATGGTGGTGGAGCGCGAAGCCGATTATTCGTGCAGCCGGATCGCCGCCTCGGTGCTTGCGGCGTTTGAAAAATATTTTGGACGCCTGATCGCCCGCGGCGACCTGCGGGAGCTTCGCGAACTTTACGACCGTTATCTGGTCAACAGGGACCGCGAGGTGATCATCGAGGACGGCGCGCGGGCAGATGCGAGCGGCGGGAGTGCCGCGCAGACGGCTGGAGAGGAGCGTGCGGAAAGCGCGCAGGCAGGCGATAACTGTGTGCGCGTCTCTGGCATCGCCCGCGGCATTGACGACAAAGGGCGCCTTCTGGTGGAGACGGACGGACAGATTCTCAGGGTGTTGTCGGGCGAGGTCTCGGTGCGAGGCGTGCTCGGATATGTGTGAGCGACGGCGTGAGCGCGCGAGGGCGCGCAGGGCAAGTGTGATCGGTTGCATAAGCGCGCGAGAGATATGTGACCGGCTGCATGAGCGCGCAGGATGTTGCCGGCG
>CAYRDY010000012.1:14519-20186 GCA_964423195.1 uncultured Catenibacillus sp.
AGGTCTCGGTGCGTGGCGTACTCGGATATGTGTGAGCGACGGCGAGGGCGCGCAGGACAAGTGTGATCGGTTGCATGAGCGCGCGGGATATGTGGCCGGCTGCATGAGCGCGTGAGGATTATGTGACCGGCATCGCGCGCTTGGAAAGGTGGCCGGCGGTCAGAATACGGAGGGGAACATGTATCAGGAACAGATTGTATTATGCGCTTCAAGCGCATATGAGAAAAAATTCTACTTCAACGAGGATTTCTCCGCGCTGCCTGATCAGATCAAGGATGAGCTCAAAATCATGTGCGTTCTCTATACCGAGGAGGTGGGCGGAGTGCTCACGCTGGTCTTTGACGATGACGGGAATCTGAGCCTCAATGTCATCTCCGAGGAGGATGACATCCTATTTGACGAGATCGGTTCCGCGCTGAAGATCAAGCAGCTTCGGGAACAGAAGCGGGATCTGTTTGAGGCGCTGGAGACTTACTATAAAGTGTTCTTTCTGGGGGAGGATGCGGATGAAGAATAGGCAGTTGCTTCTGGCCGTGGATATCGGGAATACCAATATCACCTGCGGCATTTTTGATGAGGACAGCGTGGTCGCGAATTTCAGGATGACGACACAGCTGGCGCGGACTTCCGATGAGTACGGAATGTTTATCAGCGAGCTGATCATCAACAATGGATTCGAAGTGCGGGATTTTGTCGATGTGGTCGTGGCCTCGGTGGTCCCGAATGTCATGTATTCGTTTGTCAACGGCATCAAAAAATATATGCATCTGGATCCGATCATCGTGGGGCCGGGCATCCGGACCGGCATCCGGATCGGCGCGGAAAATCCGAAGGAGGTCGGCGCGGATCTGATTGTCGACGCTGTGGCGGTGAAGGAAATTTACGGCGTGCCGGCGATTGTGGTCGATTATGGCACGGCCACGACCTTTGAGCTGGTGCTGGGCGACGGCACCCTGGACTCGGTCGTCATCTGTCCGGGCATCCGGCTGAGCACGAGCGCTCTGTTTACGGGCGCGGCGAAGCTGCCGGAGATCGAGATCAAAAAGCCGAAAACGATCCTGGGCAAGGAGACGACGGCCTGTATCCAGGCGGGTATCGTTTACGGGACGATCGGACAGACGGAGTATATTATCCGAAAAATGATCGAGGAGTCCGGACTTCAGGACGTGAAGACTGTCGCCACCGGCGGACTCGGCAAGCTGATCGCCAATGAGACGGACAGCATTCAGATCTATGATAATATGCTGACGCTCAAAGGTCTGCGCCTGATCCGCAACCGCTGCCGCGGAAAGACCTAAGCGAGGCGACGCTGTCTTGGATGGCGCGGGCAGTTTTAAAGCCGGAGGAACCGCCGGTGAGAAATCTAAGCGGGCCGGCCGCTGTCATGGAAGGTGAGGTATGAAAATCGGGAACGTGGCGCTTGACAATCCGCTGGTGCTTGCGCCGATGGCGGGTGTGACAGACCTGCCGTTTCGGCTGCTGTGCAGAGAACAGGGATGCGGCCTTGTCTATACGGAGATGATCAGCGCCAAGGGCATCTATTACAATAACAAAAATACGGGACAGCTGCTTCAGATCCGGGAGGATGAGCGGCCGGTGTCGCTGCAGCTCTTTGGCAGCGATCCGGACATCATCTCCGAGATGGCGAAGCGCATAGAGCATCTGAATTTTGACATACTGGATATCAATATGGGCTGTCCGGTGCCGAAGGTGGTCAACAACGGCGAGGGCAGTGCCCTGATGGAGCGGCCGGAACTGGTGGGCGAGATTGTGGAGAAAACCGCGCGCGCCATTCAAAAACCGGTGACGGTGAAAATCCGCAAGGGCTTTACGGCAGAACATATCAATGCCGTGGAGATCGCCCATATCGCCCAGGAGAGCGGGGCGGCTGCCGTGGCGGTCCACGCTCGGACGCGCACGCAGTATTACAGCGGCCGGGCAGACTGGGGGATCATCCGGCAGGTCAAGGAAAGACTGACAGTGCCGGTGATCGGCAACGGCGATGTCCGCTCGCCGGAGGATGTGGCCGCCATGATGCGTGAGACAGGCTGTGACGGCGTGATGATCGGCCGCGGCGCGCAGGGCAATCCGTGGCTGTTTGGCCGAGCGCTGACTTATCTCAGGGAGGGCAGACTGCCGCCCGAACCGGACATCCATGCGGTTGTGCAGATGATTTTAAGGCATGCCCGCATGCTGATCGATCTGAAGGGCGAGTATACGGGCATTCGGGAGATGCGAAAACATACGGCGTGGTACACGGCGGGCTTTCCAAATTCATCGAGACTGCGCAGCCGGATCAACGGCGCGGAATCCTTTGTGGAATTTGAAAAAATGCTGTTGGAATTTGAGAAAATGCTGTTGGAATTTGAAGAAACGCCGCCGCTGCGGCGGCAGGAAAAATTGCAGAAAATAAATGATGTGGAAGGGAATAAAAATGGCTGATAACAAAAAGAATATTTTGACATTTGCCGGCCTCAAGGCGATGGAGGACGAACTGTTTGATCTGAAGGTCAACAAGCGCAAGGAGGTCGCGCAAAAGATCAGAGAGGCAAGAGAGCAGGGGGATTTGTCAGAGAATGCCGAGTACGACGCGGCAAAGGACGAGCAGCGCGATATCGAGGCGCGTATCGAGGAACTTGAGAAATTGCTCAAGAATGTTGAGGTCGTGGACGAGGACGAGGTGGATCTTGAAACTGTCAGTATCGGCTGCCTTGTGCGTGTCTACGATGCTGAATATGATGAGGAGATGGAGCTAAGAATCGTCGGCTCCACGGAGGCGGACAGCTTAAACAACAAAATCTCCAATGAGTCGCCGGTGGGTGCCGCTCTGATCGGGCGCAAGGTCGGCGAGACCGTGGAGGTCGAGACTCAGTCAGGCATTCTCTTGTTTAAGATCCTGGAGATCCAGAGAGTTGCTCTGCCGGACGAATAAAAAAATCTATAGGAAAACCCACACAGGAAATCTCCGGAGAGGTTTCCTGTTTTTTTTGCGCAACTTTTTCCACATCATTCAACACGAAAAAGCAATAAATTCCACAATAATATGTTGACAAACAACAAAAAACCACTTATAATAGGCTTAAAAATGTGGAATCATGTGGAATTATTTGTGATGTGGAGGTAGAGCATGAAAAAATATGATTCATCAAGGATTCCCAAATCTGAACGCATCACGAGACTGGTGGCAAATCTGTTTGCGAAGATGCCGGAGATCGAGTCGGCCAGGGCGAGGCTTTTGACGGAATCTTTCCGGCAGACGGAGAATGAGCCGATGGTTATGCGCAAGGCGAAAGCCTTCGCCCATATACTGGACAACATTCCCATCATTATTCGTGATGAGGAACTGATCGTGGGCAGTTCGACGCTTGCACCGCGCGGCTGCCAGACTTACCCGGAGTTTTCCTATGAGTGGTTGGAGGCAGAGTTTGAGACCGTGGCGACAAGGGAGGCTGACCCGTTTTTTATCTCTGATCAGGCGAAGCGGGAAATTAGGGAAGCGGACAGCTACTGGAAGGGGAAAACGACCAGTGAGCTGGCCACGGCCTATATGGCGCCGGAGACGCTGCGGGCCATGGCACACCATATGTTTACGCCGGGCAACTATTTTTACAATGGCGTGGGCCATATCACCGTTCAGTATGAGAAAGTCCTGGCGATCGGCTACGAGGGCATCATGCGGGAGATACGGGAGGAGCTCGCGGTATGCCGTGTCGGGGATGCCGATTACGCGACCAAGAGCCGCCTGCTGCAGGCGATGCTGATCAGCTGCGAGGCCGTCATCCGCTATGCGAACCGATACGCGGATCTGGCTGAGGAGGAAGCGGGCACGTGCAGGGATGAGAGCCGCAGGAGAGAATTATTGAGGATCGCTTCCAACTGCAGGCAGGTCCCGGCCAGGGGCGCCAGGGACTTCTATGAAGCCTGCCAGAGTTTCTGGTTCGTGCAGCAGCTTTTGCAGCTGGAGTCGTCGGGACACTCGATTTCTCCGGGGCGTTTTGACCAGTATATGTACCCCTATTACGCGAAGGACAGGGCGGAGGGAAAGATCACCCGTGAGTTTGCCCAGGAATTGCTGGATTGTGTCTGGGTGAAGTTAAATGACCTCAACAAATGCCGCGATGAGCAGAGCGCCAAGGGGTTCTCAGGCTACAGCCTGTTTCAGAACCTGATCGTGGGCGGGCAGAACGCGGAGGGCGAGGACGTGACGAATGACCTGTCATTTATGTGCATCGAGGCCTCATTTCATGTCTTTCTGCCGCAGCCGTCACTGTCCATCCGCATCTGGAACAAGACGCCGCATGACCTTTTTTTCAGGGCGGCGGAATTGACGCGCACGGGCATCGGACTTCCGGCGTACTACAATGACGAGGTGATCATCCCGTCACTGATGAGCCGCGGCCTGACGCTGGAGGACGCGAGGACTTACGATATCATCGGCTGCGTCGAGCCTCAGAAGGGCGGAAAGACGAACGGCTGGCATGACGCCGCGTTTTTCAATATGTGCCGTCCACTGGAGATGGTATTCTCGAACGGCATAGACTGCGGTGAGCAGATCGGGCCGCAGACAGGCGATGTCGAGGAGATGCAGACTTTCGATGCGTTTTATGACGCCTACAAGGCGCAGATGGAGTATTTTATTTCGCTGCTCGTCAACGCGGATAATGCGATAGACCAGGCACACGCGGAGCGCGCGCCGCTGCCGTTTCTGGCATGTATGGTGGACGACTGCATCAAGCGCGGCAAGACCTGTGAGCAGGGCGGCGCGGTCTACAATTTTACGGGGCCGCAGGGCTTCGGCATCGCCAACGTGGCGGATTCCCTGATCGCTGTCAGGAAACTCGTGTTTGAGGACAAGTCCGTGTCGATGGCGGAGTTTAAGAAGGCGCTGCTGTTCAATTACGGCAAGGAAGTCAATGAGCTTGTCGTCTCGCAGGTGGCGGGACAGGTGGCGCGGGAGTTTGCCGCCAGGGGTGTCACGGCGGATGCGCGTACCGTCGCCGCGGCGACACAGGAAGTGATCAGGACTTCCGTCGATGCCGGGGAGCAGAAAGAATTTCAGAGAATTTTGGACTTGATTGATGAGATACCGAAGTTTGGCAATGACATCGAGGAGATTGACCGCTTCGCGAGGGATGCAGCCTATACATACACGAAACCGCTGCTGAAATATAAAAATCCGCGCGGCGGCACGTTCCAGGCCGGCCTGTATCCGGTCTCGGCCAATGTGCCTCTGGGCGCCCAGACCGGTGCCACCCCGGACGGACGACTGGCGGGAATGCCTGTGGCGGACGGCGTGTCACCGTCGGCGGGGAAGGACACGCACGGACCGACGGCCGCGGCCAATTCCGTTGCGACGCTCGACCACGGCATCGCATCCAACGGGACGCTGTTTAACCAGAAGTTCCACCCGTCGGCCTTAAACAGCGACGAGGCGCTGGAAAAATTTGTCAGCCTGATCCAGACCTATTTTGATAAGAAGGGCAGCCATATGCAGTTCAATGTCGTATCGAGGGAGACGCTGCTCGACGCCCAGAAGCATCCTGAGAATTACCGGCATCTGGTGGTGCGCGTGGCGGGTTACAGCGCCCTGTTCACAACACTGTCAAAGAGTCTTCAGGATGACATTATCCGCAGGACCGAACAGGGCTTCTGAGATGGCAGAGAAAA
>CAYRDY010000012.1:20286-37062 GCA_964423195.1 uncultured Catenibacillus sp.
AGCGGCCAGTGTGAGAGACTATGCCGATGATAGCGTGATGCGATCGCTCCTTAAGACGCGGGGGCGCATCTTTGATATCCAGCGGTATTCCATTCATGACGGGTCGGGTATCCGCACGATTGTATTTCTGAAGGGCTGTGTGCTGCGCTGCCGGTGGTGCTGCAATCCTGAGTCCCAGTCCTATGAGATTGAGACGATGACGGTGGACGGCAAGCCGAGCGTGGTGGGTCGGGATGTCACCGTGGCGGAGGTGCTGGAGACGGTCGAGAGGGACCGGGGCTATTATCGCCGCAGCAACGGAGGGATGACCCTCTCCGGCGGGGAGAGCCTGTGCCAGCCCGCGTTCGCGGGGGCGCTATTGGCCGCGGCCAAGGCGCGGGGCATCACGACAGCGATGGAGAGCATGGGATGCGCACCCTATGAGGTGATTGAAAAAATCCTGCCGTACCTCGACACATATCTGATGGATATCAAGCACACAAATCCTGCCAAACACAGGGAATTTACCGGAAGATCCAACGAGCTGATGCTTGAGAACGCGCGCAGGATCGCGGCTTCGGGCAAGACAGAGCTGATTATCCGTGTGCCGGTGATTCCGACATTCAATGACACGGCGGAGGAGATCGCGTCGATCGCGCGCTTTGCGGATCAGCTTCCGGGCGTCTCGCGGATCCATCTGCTGCCGTATCACAGGCTCGGACAGGATAAATATGCAGCGCTCGGCAGACCCTATCTGATGGGGGACATTTTGCCGCCTGAGATGGAGAAAATGGCGATGCTCAAAAAAGTGGTCGAAAATACAAGTAACTTAAGATGCCGGATCGGCGGATAGTATTTGGAGGAGGCGCCTATGTCAGAGACGATTTTGAAGGACGGCATGCGGATCATACAGGAATCCGTGCCCGGCCGGCAGGTGACGCTGGCGCACATGATCGCCAGCCCTGATCCGATACTCTATGAGAAGCTGGGGCTTGACCCGCGTCTGGACTATGAAAAGAGCGCGATCGGCATCACGACGGTCACACCGTCGGAGACGGCGATCATCATGGCGGATGTGGCGATGAAGTCCAGCGGCGTGACACTGGGCTTTGTGGATCGCTTCAGCGGGTCCCTGATCGTGACCGGAACGGTCAGTCAGGTGGAGGAAGCCCTGGAGTCCGTCAACCGCTATGTGCGCGACCGGCTGGGCTACAGCGTCTGTGAGCTGACCAAGACATGAGGAAGATGGTGCTCATGGGGCGCAGCGGTGCGGGGAAGACGACGCTCACTCAGGCGCTGCGCGGAGAGGAGATTCACTACGACAAGACCCAGTATGTCAAGCACGGCGAGATGGTGATCGACACGCCGGGCGAGTATTCACAGAGCCATAGGCTGGCCAAGGCTCTGGCGCTCTACACCTATGAGGCGGATATCGTGGGACTTCTGGTGGCCTCCGATGAGCCCTACAGCCTGTTTCCGCCGTGCGTGGCCGGGCAGGCCAACCGCGAGGTGATCGGGATCGTGACAAAGATTGATCTGCCGAATGCCAATGTGCCGCTGGCCGACCGGTGGCTTAGGCTGGCCGGCTGCAAGAAGATTTTCCATGTGAATTCGCTGGGCGGTACGGGCATCGGGGAGATCCTTGATTATCTGAGGCAGGATATAGAAAAGACAAAGGTGAGCGCCCTGCGGTGAGTGAATAAGAAAATAAAGCGAACGCCCTGCGGTGAGCGGGCGGGAAAATAGGAGGATTTATTTTATGGTCAATGAAATGGAGATCAAAAAACAGATTTGCGACATCGGCAAACGTATTTACAACCGCAACATGGTGGCGGCAAACGACGGCAATATTTCCGTCAAGCTCAATGACCACGAGTTCCTTTGCACGCCGACGGGCGTTTCCAAGGGCTTCATGACACCGGAGTTTATCTGCAAGGTGGATGAAAACGGCAACGTGCTGCAGGCCAATAGGGGTTTCAAGCCGTCCTCGGAGATCAAGATGCACATGCGCGTCTATCAGAAGCGCCCGGATGTGGGGGCGGTCGTGCACGCGCACCCGACCTACGCGACATCCTTTGCGATCGCAGGCATCCCGCTGACACAGCCGATCATGCCGGAGGCCGTGATCGCTCTGGGCTGCGTCCCGATCGCGGAGTACGGCACGCCGTCCACGATGGAGATTCCGGACAATCTGGAAAAATACCTGCCGTATTTTGACGCGGTGCTGCTCGAAAATCACGGCGCCCTGACGTGGAGTACGGATCTTCTGGCAGCCTACCACAAGATGGAGAGCGTGGAATTTTACGCGGAGCTGCTCTATAAATCCAAGATGCTCGGCGGGCCGAAAGAGTTTGACAAGGAAAACATTAAGAAGCTCTATGAGATCCGGAGAAAATTCGGCATGCCGGGCAAACATCCGGCCAACATCTGCCTCAACAAGGACAGGGAGAATTGCCACAACTGCGGCGGCTGCGCGGAGGATTATTCCAAGATGCCGGGCTATCAGTATAATTTCGGCTGCGACGACGATGACTCCGGAATTGATGAAAAAGCCATCGCGGAGATCGTCAGACAGGTCATCGCAAACATGAAATAAACTCGCAAACATGAAATAAACGAGGGTGTATCAGAAAAGCATGACAGGGGTAAACGGACATACAAGGAACGGAGTTGTCTGTCTAGGTGGCGCGCACGGGCGCGTCAAAAAAAGGGTATCGTGATGAGGAGGTGATCATGTGGAAATAAGTGAGGGTCAGATAGCGCGAATTGTCGGCGAGGTGATGGCTAAGATGCAGCTCTCCCAGGACACTTCCGGTATGCACGGCGTATACAAGGACATGGACACAGCGATTGAAAAGGCGAAGGAAGCGCAGAAAGTCGTGCGCCTGATGTCCATGGACCAGAGAGAAAAAATTATTTCCATCATTCGCGGAAAGATCAAGGAAAACGCGGAGACGATTGCGCGCATGGGTGTTGAGGAGACAGGCATGGGCAATGTCGGCGATAAAATTTTGAAACATCTCTTGGTGGCGGAGAAGACGCCGGGCACGGAAGACATCCGGACGCAGGCATGGTCGGGTGACCGGGGGCTGACACTGGTCGAGATGGGGCCTTTTGGCGTCATCGGTGCGATCACGCCGTGTACCAATCCGAGCGAGACGGTGCTTTGCAATACGATCGGAATGTTTGCCGGAGGTAACACGGTGGTTTTCAATCCGCACCCGCAGGCGATCAAGACATCCATCTATACCATTAATCTCTTGAATGAGGCGTCCCTGGAGGGCGGCGGTCCGGACAATATCGCCTGTACCGTCGAGCACCCGACGCTGGAGACCAGCGCGGTGATGATGAAACATAAGGATATTCCGCTGCTTGTGGCCACGGGCGGTCCGGGCGTGGTGACGGCCGTATTGTCGAGCGGCAAGCGCGGCATCGGCGCCGGCGCGGGCAATCCGCCGGCACTGGTCGATGAGACGGCCGACATCCGAAAGGCGGCGGAGGATATCGTCAACGGCTGCACTTTTGACAATAATCTGCCGTGCATCGCGGAGAAAGAAGTGGTCGCCGTGGACAGTATCTGTGATGAACTGATGCGGTATATGGTCGAGGAGCAGGGCTGTTATCCGGCGTCGGCCGAGATACAGCAGAGATTGATCTCGACCGTGATGGACGAGAAGGGCCGCTTAAACCGCAAGTGTGTGGGCCGTTCAGCCAGAGTGTTGCTCAAGATGGTGGGCGTTGATGTGCCGGAAAATATCCGATGTATCATCTTTGAGGGCCCGAAGGAGCATCCGCTCATCAGCACGGAGCTGATGATGCCGATTCTCGGTGTGGTGCGGGCAAAGGACTTCGACGACGCGGTGGAACAGGCCGTGTGGCTGGAGCATGGCAATCGCCATTCCGCACACATTCACTCGAAAAATGTCGACCGCATCACGGCCTATGCGCGGGCGATGGACACGGCGATCCTGGTCAAAAACGGGCCGAGTTACGCTGCCCTGGGCTTTGGCGGCGAGGGATTTCCGACGTTTACCATCGCCAGCCGCACCGGCGAGGGACTCACGAGCGCGGCGACATTTACCAAGCGCAGACGCTGTACGATGTCTGACAGCTTATGCATCCGATAGGAGGGAAGACAGGCATGGAAATGAATGCTTCACAGATCGAGGCCATCGTCAAACAGGTGCTCTCAAGCATCTCCGCGGGCGACGCGCCAACATCCCACTCTGCGCCGACAGGCGGGATCCCGAAGACGGCCCGCGTGGCGATGTTGACAAAACTTGAACATTTTGACATCAAGGAATTTCCGATTCCGGAGGTCGGCGACGATGACATTCTCGTCAAGGTCGAGGGCTGCGGCATCTGCGGGACGGATGCGCACGAATTCAGACGCGATCCATTTGGCCTGATTCCGGTGGCGCTCGGACATGAGGGCACCGGCGAGATCGTCAAGATGGGCAAAAATGTCACAAGAGACAGCGCCGGCAAACCGATCAAGGTCGGGGACAAGCTGGTGACATGTATGATTTTTAAGGATGATCCGGATATCACGATGTTCGACCTCAACAAGCGCAACGTGGGCGGCGCGGACGTCTACGGACTGCTGCCGGACGACGATATCCATCTGAACGGCTGGTTTTCGGATTATATTTTCATCCGCAAGGGCTCCACATTCTTTAATGTCAGCGATCTGGATCTGGATTCCCGTATCCTGATCGAGCCGTGCGCGGTGCTGATTCATGCGGTGGAGCGAGCCAAGACGACAGGCATTTTGAGATTTAACAGCCGCGTGGTCGAGCAGGGCTGCGGCCCGATCGGACTGATCTGCATCGCCGTCCTGCACACGATGGGCATCGGAAATATCATCGCCGTGGACGGCAATCAGGGAAGGCTCGATTTCGCGAGGCGAATGGGCGCTTCCGGGTCCGTCAATTTCAAGGATTACAAGGGCGCGGAGGCCATGGCCGAGGGCGTCAGGTCACAGTTTGACGGACATCTCGCGGATTTTGCTTTCCAGTGCACCGGATCCCCGGCGGGACATTCAAATATATACAAATTCATCCGCAACGGCGGCGGCCTCTGCGAGCTGGGATTCTTTATCAACGGCGGCGACGCCACGATCAACCCGCATTTTGACATCTGCGCCAAGGAGATCACCACGGTGGGCAGCTGGGTCTACACGCTGAGAGATTACGCGACCACATTCGAGTTTCTAAAGAGCGCAAAGGCGATCGGTCTGCCGATGAGCGAGCTGATCACGGACAAATTCCCGCTGAGCCGGATCAATGAGGCCTACCAAAAGAATTTGGCCATGACCGGCCTCAAAATCGCGGTGATGGCGGATTAAATGTATTGGTATCGCCGGACTTTGGACTTGCATTCAAGCGTTTGGGCGGAAGTTTGTATCTTCGCCGGACTTTAGGGCGGGCAGAAAGGAGCGTTGTCGGTATGGACGAAAGGGCAGTCGGATTGCTGGAGGTGTACGGCCTGTGCTGCGCGTTTATCGCCGCGGATGCCGGCTGCAAGGCGGCCAATGTCACTTTGGAGCCTTTTGATAAGAATAAGCCGGCCAACGCGGATTCGCTGCCGGTGCCCCTGCTGGTGACGATCAAGTTTCGCGGCAGCGTCGAGGATGTGAAGGCGGCGGTGGCGGCTGGCATAGAGACGGCGAAGAATCTGACAGGTGTCGTGCAGAGCCATATCATTCCCAGGCCGACGCGAGATACCTTGAAGATGCTCGGCATCTGCGGATTTGATGTGGATTGAGCAGGGAAAACGGTTTAATGTCTCTAATGTCCAGCCAGTTTTAGTTTGCGAGCAGTTTGTCCCTCCATTGAGACTGGGTTTTCAGGGGGCTATAAGAAAAAAAGCAAATATATTTGCTGTTTCCTAATAGAATGGTTTTAAACAGCCGCGGGCGCGGCGGAAAGTGAGGATATGATGTCACAGGAAGCATTGGGTATGATTGAGACAAGAGGGTTGACCGCGGCGATCGAGGCTGCGGATGCGATGACGAAGGCTGCGGAGGTCACGCTGATCGGCACGGAGAAGATCGGTTCCGGCCTCGTGACCGTGATGGTGCGCGGCGATGTCGGCGCCGTCAAGGCCTCGGTTGAAGCCGGCGGCGCGTCGGCGAGCCGTCTGGGCGAACTTGTGGCTCAGCATGTCATTCCGAGGCCTCATTCGGATGTCGAAAAAATTCTTCCAGGTTTCCCGAAGAGCAAATAATTTGAAATGGGAACCTCATACGGATTGATTGAAGTTTCCGGTGTCGTGGCAGCGATTGAATCCCTGGATGCCATGTGCAAGGCCGCGACAGTTTCATTTGTGACCTGGGAGAGAAAACTGGGCGGGCGTCTGGTGACGATCATCGTCGAGGGCGATGTAGCTGATGTCAAAGCGGCAGTGGAAGCGGCGAGAGCGATCACAAAAGAGAACGGGCACATTCTGGCGGCGAGCGGCGTGATCGCGGCTCCGACAGATGAGATCAGGAAAATGGTGCGCTTAAGCGCTCGGCGGCTGAAAAAAGACAGCGTCGAAAGCGCGATGGCGGCTGAAAAAAGACAGTGCTGAAAGCGCTCGGCGGCTGAAAAATGACAGAGCCGAAAGCGCGATGGCGGTGGAAGAATGGCCGCGCTGAGCGCACAGCGAGCGCAGAAAGCGGCGCATGATTAAAAGTGTTAATTAAAAAATGAAAATAAATAAATAAGAAGGAGAAATGGATATGTCACAGGAAGCATTAGGTATGGTTGAGACAAGAGGATTGACGGCAGCGATTGAAGCGGCGGATACGATGTGCAAGGCGGCGAATGTCGTCCTGATCGGCACGGAGAAGATCGGTTCAGGTCTGGTGACCGTGATGGTGCGCGGTGATGTCGGCGCTGTCAAATCGGCCGTCGAGGCGGGTGCGACCAACGCACAGAAAATCGGTGAACTGGTGTCACAGCACGTCATTCCGAGACCGCACGCGGATGTCGAGGGTATTCTTCCGAAAATCAAATAATGCGAAAGGGAGTTGCCGCGAGGCGTCCGGATTTTAAGACAATGAGGATGGGAGCGGCGGGAAAGCAGCAGTTTACGAGAGACCAGCGGCCGGCGGGATAGATTTCATTTCTGCCGGCCCGGTTGAAAATGACGGGTGAATCCTATGGAAAAACAAGAAATTGAGGCATTGACCAGGATCATTGTGTCCTGCCTGCGCGCGGAGCAGGAGAAGCGCGGCGGATTTGTCGTTCCTGTCGGCGTCAGCAACCGCCACATCCATCTGTGCCAGAGGGATGTGGAGACACTTTTTGGAGAGGGATATCAGCTGACGAAGAAGAAAGAGCTGATGGGCGGCCAGTTTGCATGCAATGAGTGCTGTACGATCGTCGGCCTGAAGCTGCGCGCGATCGAGAATGTCCGCATACTCGGTCCGGTGCGGAAAAATACGCAGGTGGAGATCAGCAGCACGGATGCCAGAAAGCTGGGCATCCATGTCCCGGTCAGAGAATCGGGCGATATTGCGGGCTCGGCGCCGATCGCCATCGTGGGGCCAAGGGGCGCGGTCTACTGCAGGGAGGGCTGCATTGTGGCGGCGCGGCACATCCACATGTCGCCAGCGGACGCCCTTCGGGCGGGACTCTCCGACGGCGATTATGTGAGCGTGAGGGCCGACAATGAGCGCGGCACCACCTTCAATCACGTCAGGATTCGGGTGGACGAGCATTTTACGCTGGAAATGCACATCGACACGGATGAGGCGAATGCCAGCGGGATCAGGACAGGCGATAAAGTCGTCATCGTCGGGTAAGCGTTTGGAGGGTATAATGTCCAAATAATCCTACAAAAGGGGATAAGACATGGATATTGCACAACTGAGTACAATTTTAAGGGAGAATGGCATCGTCGGCGCGGGCGGCGCCGGTTTTCCGACCTATGGCAAGCTGTCCGAAAAGGTGGATACCATTCTCATGAACTGCGCGGAATGTGAGCCGCTGCTCAGGGCACACCGACAGCTGCTCGCGTCCCACACCCATGAAATATTGAGGGCCTTTGAGATGATCGCCGAGACACTCGGCGCGCGAGAGGCGATCATAGGCATTAAGGAAGAATATAAGCGCACGATCCGTGCGCTGGAGACATACATGGATGAATTTTCGCTGATGCGCATCCACAGACTTCCGGGCGATTACCCGATGGGCGACGAGGTGGTGCTGATCTACGAGGCCACCGGCCGCGTGGTCCGGCCTGGCGGCCTGCCGGTGGAATGTGGCGTCGCCGTGTTTAATGTGGAGACACTGTATAATGTCTACCGTGCCGTCTGGGAGAGTCATCCGGTGACAAGTAAATATCTCACGGTCGTCGGCGAGGTGGAACATCCGGTGACAGTGCGGGCGCCGATCGGTGTGCCGCTTGGGGAGGTCATAGCCGCAGCCGGGCGTGTGACCGCGGACAAGCCGGCATATCTGCTGGGCGGTCCGATGATGGGCACCTTCGGAAATGAGAGCCAGCCGGTGACCAAGACGACAAATGCCATCATCGTACTGCCGGAGGATCACCCGCTGGTCTACAGAAAAAAGCCGAATATCTCGCAGGCGATACGCCGCGCGGCCTCCTGCTGCTGCCAGTGTCAAACCTGCACGGATCTGTGTCCGCGGCACGCGCTGGGGCATCCGATACAGCCGCATTTATTTATGCGGGCCGCGGCCAATCAGGATTTTCAGAGTGTCGAGCCGTATATCAACACACTGTTTTGCTGTTCATGTGGTCTGTGCGAGCTCTACAGCTGCCCGCAGGGACTTTCGCCGAGGCGTATCATGGCAGAATACAAAGCCGGTCTAAGGCGCGCGGGCGTCAGAGCGCCGCAGGTTGAAGTCGCGCCGGTGAATCCGGCCAGGGAATACCGGAAAGTCCCGGAGGAGCGGTTGCTCGCCCGTCTGGGACTGGCGGCCTATGACACGGAGGCGCTACTCGATGACCGCGAGCGGGAGACCGCAGAAGTGAGACTGTTAATGTCACAGCACACCGGTGCGCCGGCAAAGGCAAGTGTTACCGTCGGTGAACATGTGGAAGCCGAAAGTGTTGTCGGGAGAGCCGCGAAGGGACTGTCTGTCAATATACATACGCCGATTTCGGGCATCGTCACCGATGTGACGGATCAGTGGGTCGTCATAAGAAAGCAGCCATAAGGCTGGTGGCAGGGAATTTGTTATTCCAAAGAAAGTTAGCTTTAGTTAATATAAATTTTAAATTGAAATGAATTTTGTAATTCATATGAATGAGGAAATCAGATATGCCGAGAGCGATTGGAATGATAGAATTTAAGACAGTGGCGTCGGGAATCACGGCGGCGGATCAGATGGTCAAGACGGCGGACGTGGAGATCCTGGAGGCGCAGACGGTATGTCCAGGGAAATATATCGCCCTGATCGCGGGTGACTTAAGCGCTGTCACGGCGGCGGTTGAATCCGCCAAAGCGACAAGGCCGGAGGAGCTGATCAACAGTTTTATCCTCGGCAACCCGGATGATTCCATATTTCCGGCCATTTATGGCACGGCAAAGATCAGTCATCCCAGCGCTCTGGGAATTCTGGAGACCTACGACGCGTCCTCGATCATTGTGGCGGCGGACACGGCGGCAAAGACAGCCATCGTGCAGCTGGTGGAACTTCGCATCGCGAAGGGCATGTGCGGCAAATCGTATCTGCTCCTGACCGGAGAGGTAGCCGCCTGTGAGGCGGCGATCGCCAAAGCTAGGGAGGCTGTGAGGGAGAGTGGCATGTTTTTGGACGAATCGGTGATCGCCCATCCGGACGAGCAGGTGTGGCGGTCGATTTTGTAAACCCTGTGCAGCCTGAAAAATGAACAGAGTTTGAAACAATAAACAGAGTTTGAAACCGCGGGAGAGGATGAAATGCTTGCGATTGAGCGCAGAAATCAGATTTTAGAAAAAATACAGTCGGATAAGAAAGTGGTTGTCTCGGACCTGAGCGGACATTTCGGTGTGTCCGACGAGACGATTCGCCGTGACCTGCTTCGCCTCGAACAGAAAGGGCTGATTGTCAAGAGTTACGGCGGCGCGGTGCTGAATGAGAGCAGCGCGGAGGCGTCTTTTCACAACCGCAAAAAGAAAAATGTTGCCGGAAAGCAGATCATCGCCAATTTGATCAGAGATCTGGTGAATGACGGGGACCACATCATCGTCGATGCCAGCACGACAGCGCTTTCCATCGTCAGTGCCCTGACGGATAAGAAGGATCTGACGCTGATCACCAACTCTATCGAGGTGATGTTTGAGGCCATGCAGCACCGCGACTGGGATGTGATTTCTACCGGCGGCAAACTTTATGAAAAATATCTGGCCTTTGCAGGACCTGGCGCCATGGAATCCTTTCAGATGATGAACGCGGACAAGATCATTTTTTCCTGCAAGGGTTTTGATATGAACAGGGGCATCACGGACGGCAGCGCCATATTTGCCCTGCTGAAAAATACCATGATCAAATCGGTCAGGGAAGCGATTCTGGCCGTGGACCACACAAAATTTGACCAGATCGCGTTTTATAATATCTGCAGCGTCGCCGATGTGGACATGGTCGTCACAGATATCTGTCCGTCCGCGGAATGGATGGCTTACTTTGAGGATAATGGGATGAAATGTATCTATGGAAATGAAAGCGAAGTCCCTAATTGAGATCAAGAGTCTTGACTCGGAAAATTTAAAAATTTATCACTGCTGTTCGGAAGTCCAGTTGTTGCGGTATCATGAGCCTCAGCCGGGTATTTTTATCGCCGAGAGTCCCAAGGTGATCGGCCGCGCGCTGGATGCCGGCTATGAGCCGATATCAATGCTTGTCGACAAAAAGGTCATTGACCGGCAGGCGCGGGAGATTATTGGGCGATGCAGAGATATTCCTGTCTATGTGGCGGACGAGTCAGTGCTGACGAAAATCGCGGGATTTCCCATGACACAGGGAGCGCTTTGCGCCATGCGGCGCCGACCGCTGCCAGATGTCGATGAGGTCTGCCGCGATGCAAAACGAATTGCCGTGCTGGAAGAGATCACCAACCAGACAAATGTCGGGGCGATTTTCCGCTCGGCCGCCGCGCTGGACTTTGATGCCGTATTGCTGACCAAGGGTTGCAGCGATCCTCTGTACAGGCGCTCCGTCCGCGTCAGTATGGGCACAGTCTTCCAGATTCCATGGACTTTTTTTGACGATGTCTCATCGAATAATGTACGCAGGCTGCAGGACATGGGTTTTGTCGCGGCCGCGATGACCTTGCGCGATGATTCCGTGCGCATTGACCACCCCGCGCTGGCGTCAGAGTCGAAGTTGGCGGTCATTCTGGGCAATGAGGGGGACGGGCTGCGGGAGGAGACCATAGCCGCCTGTGATTATAAAGTGAGGATCCCAATGGCACATGGCGTGGACTCGCTCAATGTGGCGGCGGCAAGCGCGGTGACGTTTTGGCAGCTGCGAAGGCGCTGAAGGGAACGAATGCTTCTTGCCAAATGATTTTCATTCTTTGTGATATTTGGTGGATTTCTAGTCGCAGATATGGTATGATTGGGATACAGAAGAAACTTTTGAATTGAAGCGATATCAGACCAAAGTATCGGTTTTGGAGCGGGATTATCAGGAAACCGATGAGAAGGAATTGATGAATCATTTTTATGAAGCGCCCGGCAGCCGGTTTTGGATGTCAGCCAGGGGATCAATTATCCGACGGATCAGGAGATCGTGATGGATGAGGCGTTTTACGGGAGAGTGATCCAAAATCTGACAGATCATCTGCGGGGAATCTCGCTGCGGGAGGAGTATGTCAATTCTCTGCTCTCCGTGATGGAGGCCAACCTGTCATATATTCCTTCATCCACCTCGATGCGGGAGCAGGCGGATATATCGCTGTACGATCATGTGAAGCTGGCGCTGGCGGTTGCCCAGGAAATACCCTCGGCATATACGGCCAAATATTTGCCGATCCTGCAGATAGCGGCACACCGGCTGCTCCTGGATTTTGTGGAAGTTGACAAAATCCAAAGTCGGGAGGATTTTAATTGTATTCCGGTGAGAAGTGGCAATTATCGCAAATATTTTGAGTATGCTCTGAATCTGCAGATCAAGTTGAGCCGAAAAGAGTATGCCGATTTTATCCGCGCGATCACGCCGCTGATCGTCGATCTCTTTGAAGTCGTCTTGAAATATCAGTGCCGCATAGATATTGATGATTACTGTAGAATCGATGAGAAGGGTGTCAGGAAATGGAGCGAAAAGAAACTGAGGGGAACAGAAATATTAAGTGTTCTGAATGAATCTTATCCAAATGGGTTTAGCTATTCCGTGATATCTTCGCATCATCTGAAGATTCTGCTTGATCATTATTCTGATGATCCTGCGCTGAAATCGCTGGTCGATACTCTCAGAGGTGTGGAATCCGATATCCGAAATCTCGCCGCGCATGAGATTGTCTCAATCACAGACGCGAAGATCAAGAAACTCACGGGATTTGACGGCGCGCAGATCATGGACAGAATCAAGAAAATGTTTGCTTACATCGGATTGAAGATAGACGCCAGGTGGTGGCATTCTTATGACGATATGAACGAGGAGATACTTGAGCGGATGAGTAGAAACTGAGGGTGAGCGTGATGATTTATTCTGAAAATGCGGACAAGCAGTATCATCTCCAGGTCGGGAGAGGCGATGTCGGGCGCTATGTGATTTTGCCGGGCGATCCGAAGCGGTGCGCGAAGATTGCGAAATATTTTGACCGCGCGGAGCTGGTCGCGGACAGCAGGGAGTTTGTGACCTATACCGGGGAGTTGGACGGCGTAAAGGTGAGCGTGACATCGACCGGTATCGGCGGGCCGTCGGCGGCCATCGCCATGGAGGAACTGGTGATGTCGGGGGCGGATACCTTTATCCGCGTCGGCACCTGCGGCGGAATGCAGACGGAGGTGATGAGCGGCGATCTCGTGATTGCCAGCGGCGCCATCCGTATGGAGGGGACGAGCAGGGAGTACGCGCCGGTCGAGTTCCCTGCGGTCGCCGATATTGAGGTGGTCAACGCGCTGATCGGCGCGGCAAAAAAACTGAGGCAGCCGTACCATGTCGGCGTTGTGCAGAGCAAGGATTCCTTCTATGGGCAGCATTCGCCGGAGATCAAGCCGGTCAGCTACGAACTGATGAATCAGTGGGAGGCCTGGAAACGTCTGGGATGTCTGGCATCCGAGATGGAATCGGCGGCACTGTTTGTCGTGGCGAGCAGCCTGAGGGTGCGCGTCGGCTCCTGTTTTCTGGTGATGGCCAATCAGGAGCGGGAGAAAGCCGGGCTTGACAATCCGGTGGTCCGCGATACGGATATGGCCGTTCGGGTGGCTGTGCAGGCGCTCCGCACCCTGATTGCACAGGATCAGAATAAAGGGGGCGCAATATGACAGAAGAATTGAATCAGCGTCCGCTCTCCGAGACACAGATTTCTGATCTGATCGGCGCGGCCGTGCGGCAGCTGGCATTTGCCTATGCGCCGTACTCACATTTTACGGTCGGGGCGGCGCTGCTCGCGGAAAGCGGAAAAGTTTACACAGGCTGTAATATTGAAAATGCAGCGTACACGCCGAGCAACTGCGCGGAGCGGACGGCGTTTTTCAAGGCTGTCAGCGAGGGCGAGCGTCGGTTTCGGGCGATCTGCGTTGTGGGCGGGCCGAATGGGACGCTAAAGGATTTTACGCCGCCGTGCGGTGTGTGCCGGCAGGTGATGGCGGAGTTTTGCGACGCGCGGGCGTTTGAGATTATTCTGGCGGTCAGCGAAGAAAAATATCAGGTCTTCAAATTAGAAGAGCTGCTTCCGATGGGATTTGGGATGGGAAACATAAGAGATGAATAAGGTTTATGAGAAGAATTCTGTTTTTGATCAGCTGATGGCATGTCTGAAGAGCGTGCGCGAAAAGACGGGTTTCAAGCCGGAGATCGGGCTGATTCTGGGTTCCGGCCTCGGCGATTACGCGGATGATATCGATGTGGTGCAGGCCATTGATTACGCGGAGATTGAGGGATTTCCAGTGTCCACCGTGAAGGGGCACAGAGGGCGGCTGATCCTCGGCTATGCGGCGGGATGGCCGGTGGTGGCCATGCAGGGTCGTGTGCATTATTATGAGGGATATGCGATGTCGGATGTCGTCCTGCCGACGCGGCTGATGGGGCTTCTGGGGATCAAAGTGCTGATCCTGACCAACGCGGCGGGCGGCGTCAACGAGGCATTCTCGGCGGGTGATTTTATGATGATCACAGATCACATAGCGACCGCCGTGCCGAATCCGCTGATCGGCGCGAATTTAGACGCGCTTGGGCCGAGATTTCCGGATATGAGTGAGATTTACAGTGTGCGCCTGCAAAATGTCATGCGCTCCGCGGCCGCGGCGTGCGGGACAGAGCTGAGAGAGGGCGTCTATATGCAGCTGACCGGACCGAGCTATGAGACGCCGGCCGAGATCAGAATGTGCAGAGCTCTGGGCGCCGATGCCGTGGGAATGAGCACTGCCTGCGAGGCGATCGCGGCCCGCCACATGGGGATTGAAGTGTGCGGCATTTCCTGCATTACCAATATGGCGGCCGGGATTTCAAAGCGGCAGCTCAGCCACGCCGAGGTGCAGGAGACGGCGGATCAGGTTTCAGCCGCGTTCAAAGCGCTGGTGACGGCGGTGATCGGGAAGTTGGGCAACGGAGCAATCCGGAGGGTTTCCATGCATATTGATTAGAATGGAGGAATGATTGATGGCATATTTAGGTGAGGACATTAAGAAGCTCGGTTTTGGGCTGATGCGTCTGCCAAAGAAGGGCGATGCATTCGACATTGAGCAGATCAAACAGATGGTGGACGCCTTTATGGCGGCCGGATTTACCTATTTTGACACGGCGTGGGCCTATGCCGGCAGTGAGGACGCGATTCGTCAGGCGCTGGTGGAGCGCTATCCGCGGGATAAGTTTTTGCTTGCGACAAAAAACGCGGCATGGATTGACTGCAAGACCAGGGAGGATGCCATCGCCCAGTTTGAGACATCGCTCAGGCAGACCGGCGCGGGTTATTTTGATTTTTACCTGCTGCACAATCTGGGCGTGGGAAGGACAGAGTATTTCGATCAATTTGATATGTGGAATTTCGTCATACAGAAGAAACGCGAGGGCCTGATCAGGCATATCGGTTTTTCGTTCCACTCGACGCCTGAGGAATTGGAAGAAATTCTGAAGGCGCATCCGGAGGTGGAGTTTGTGCAGCTGCAGATCAATTATGCCGACTGGGAGAGCCCGTCCGTTCAGTCGCGGGCTTGCTATGAGATGGCAAGGAAATACGGCAAATCTGTGGTCATCATGGAGCCGGTCAAGGGCGGTCTGCTTGCAAATCCGCCGAAACCGGTGGCTGACGTCTTCAAGGCGGCGGATCCGAAGGCATCCTGCGCGTCGTGGGCCATTCGCTTCGCGGCTGACCTTGACGGGGTGATCACGGTGCTCTCAGGCATGAGCACGCTGGATCAGATGAAGGATAATCTGTCCTATATGAAAGATTTCAACGGACTTTCAGACGGGGAAAAAGAGGTCTTGAATCGCGCCAGAGAGGCGATGAATAGGATACCGCTGATCCCGTGTACAACCTGTAATTACTGTGCGAAAGTCTGCCCGAACGAGATCGGCATTTCCGGTTCTTTCGCGGTGATGAATATGCTGACGCTTTACGGGAATAAGGAAGCCGCGGCGGGAGAAATGGTATGGCAGATCGACAGACAGGGCAGGAAGAGAGCCTCCGAGTGCGTTCAGTGCGGCCGGTGTGAGGAGGTCTGTCCGCAGCACATCAGCATCAGAGAGGAACTGCAGAAAGTTCGCGAGGCATTCGCGTGATGTCTGACAGGGCTGCTCATTGCGAAAGCGCCCGCATCGCGCGGACCGGGGAAATAAACAGCAAATACGTCTGCGCTGTGCGGGCAGGGAAAGTGACCGCTGGAAGTGTCAACATCGCGCGGGTCGGGGAGAGTGATGGCGATGAGATGGATTGATCCGGAGACGTGGGAGAGGAAAGCACTGTTGGAAAAGTATGCCGACTATATGTTTCCTTATATTAACATCGGCGCAGAGATTGATGTGACGGGTCTGTATCATTTTGCGAAGGATAACGGTCTGTCTTTCTATCTCGCGATGATACATACAGTGACAAAGCTGGCCCTGCAGACCAAAAATTTCAGGTATCGGATCATCGACGGGAAACCGGCCTACTGCGAGACGATTACCCCGGTGTTTACCTATCTGCCGAAGGGCGAGGAACAATTCTATCTGGTGGCGCAGCCCTTCGAGGAAGATATCATCAGCTTTTGCAGGAAGGGAAAGGCGAGAGCGGAGGAATTGGCTGCGAGGGGCGAACATTCACTGATGTACGGGGAAAATGAGGTGGAGATCCTGTATATTTCATGCATTCCGTGGATCCGCTATACGCATTTTATCCGCACCATCGAGGTGGGCGGCAAGGACAATGTTCCGCGGATTTCCTGGGGGAAATATTCCGCGGATGGTCACGGCAGGGTGACGATGCCGTTCTCCGTGCAGGTGCATCACGCGCTGATGGACGGCTATCATGTCGGCATGTATTTTGAGCGGCTGGAGGCGGAGACAAGCCGATGGCAGAACTGATTGATATTTATGAACAGCGGCAAAATTTCGGCAAAAATTTTTTAATATAAAATAAATAAAGCCTTGACAAACGGCCCGTCGGTGTGATATATTTTTATGCGTCGCTGAGGAGAGATATCGAAGTGGTCATAACGAG
>CAYRDY010000013.1:0-4841 GCA_964423195.1 uncultured Catenibacillus sp.
GGCCTTGGAGTCCTCCCAGCCCAGACACGGGTCAGTGATCGATTTGCCGTAGACATGGTTCTGGGCGCCGATCTTCTGGCAGCCCTCCTCTATATAGCTCTCCACCATCACGCCCTTGACCAGCTGATAGATGTCCCCGGAGTGGGCACGGCTGTGCAGTACCTCCTTGACGATGCGGATCTGCTCCTTGAACTGCTTGCCGGAATTGGAATGGTTGGCGTCAACGATGCAGGCCGGATTTTCCAGTCCCTTCTCATGGTACATATCGCAGAGGCGGACCAGATCCTCATAGTGATAATTCGGATTGCTGCGCCCGTACTCATCGACAGCGCCCCTCAGAATCGTGTGGGCGTAAGGATTGCCGCTGGTGGTGGCATCCCAGCCGCGGTAGAGAAAATTGTGGCCGCTCTGCGCCGCGACGACGGAATTGAGCATGACAGAAAAATCGCCGCTGGTCGGATTCTTCATGCCGACCGGCACGTCAATGCCGCTGGCGACCAGCCGGTGTTGCTGGTTTTCCACGGAGCGCGCCCCGACGGCCACGTAGGAGAGAATATCGGACAGATAGCGGTAATTCTCAGGATAGAGCATCTCGTCGGCGATCGGCATGCCAAACTGCTCCAGCGCCAACATATGCAGATGGCGGATCGCGACCAGTCCTGCCAGCAGGTTTGGCGCCTTCTCCGGATCCGGCTGGTGGAACATGCCCTTATAGCCCTCGCCGGTGGTGCGCGGCTTGTTGGTGTAGATCCTTGGGACAATGACCACTTTGTCTCTGATGTCTTCCTGGACAGGCACCAGGCGGCTGATATAATCGCAGACCGCCTCCTCATTGTCCGCGGAACATGGCCCAATAATGACGATAAAACGCTTGTCCCTGCCGCTGATGATATCTTGAAGCTCCCGGTCTTTGGCTCTCTTATGCTCCGCGAGTCTTGCGGGTACCGGGTACTGCCGCTTGATCTCCTGCGGCGTCGGAAGTCTCTTGGTCAGATCAAAACTCATCATCAAAACTCCTTGATCAATTAAATCATTCCCGATTATTATAGTATACTTTGCATCGCCTGTCAAAGCCTAAAAATATTTATATAAAAAGGACTACCAAACGGCGCGAAAAAATGGTAAAATAGACCTGTCGTTATCCCGGCGCATAAAATTTGGCCGGACATAAAAATTGTTATGATCAGGGGAGATAAAAAAATGAGGAAGACAAAAATTATTTGTACGATCGGCCCGGCATCTGAGAAGGAACAGGTGATGCGCGAACTGATTCTGGAGGGTATGGACGTTGCCAGATTTAATTTTTCGCATGGCACGCACGAAGAGCATCTCGAAAAGCTGAATACTCTGAAAAAGCTGCGGGAGGAGATGGACCGGCCCGTGGCGGCGCTGCTCGACACAAAAGGTCCGGAGATCCGCCTGGGACTGTTTAAGGACGGCAAGGTTGAGCTGAAAAAGGGACAGTTATTCACACTGACCACCCGCGATGTCGAGGGGGATGATCAGGTGGTCTCCATTACCTATAAAAACCTGGTCAATGATGTCCAGGAGGGGAGCCGAATTTTGCTGGACGACGGCCTGCTGGAGCTTGTCGTCGAGCATCTGACGGACACGGACATTGTCTGCAAGGTCATGAACGGTGGGTTTATCTCCGACCGCAAGGGCGTCAATGTGCCGGGCGTGCATCTGTCGATGCCTTACATCAGCGAGAAGGACCGCGAGGATATCATCTTCGGCATAGAGAACGGCTATGATTTTATCGCGGCCTCATTCGTGCGCAGCGCGGCGGATGTGATCGAGATCAGGAAAATCTTTTCCGAGAAAAACTGCAATCATATCAATATCATCGCAAAGATTGAGAATATGGAGGGCGTGAAAAATATCGATGAGATCCTTCAGGTGTCAAACGGCATTATGATCGCCCGCGGCGATATGGGCGTGGAGATACCGTTTGAGGATGTGCCGGTGATTCAGAAACAGATCATCGAGAAGGTCTGCGCCGCCGGCAAACAGGTGATCACGGCCACACAGATGCTGGATTCCATGATGAAGAATCCGCGCCCGACCAGAGCCGAGGCGACCGACGTGGCGAATGCGATCTATGACGGCACCAGCGCCATCATGCTCTCCGGCGAGACGGCAGCTGGTCTTTATCCGGTGGAAGCCCTCAAGACGATGGTGCGGATCGCCGAGCGCACGGAGGCGGATATCGATTACGATCAGCTCTTCCGCAGCAGAGTATCCGAACACAAGCCGGACGTGACCAATGCCATCTCCCACGCGACGTGCACCACGGCCATGGATCTGAACGCGGCGGCGATCATCACGGTCACCAAGTCCGGCACCACGGCGTATGAGATTTCCAAGTACCGTCCGAACGCGCCGATCGTCGGCGGCAGCACGGAGGACTATGTCTGCCGTCAGATGAATCTCTCCTGGGGCGTCGTGCCGGTGAAGGTCAAGGAAATGGTCAACACGGACGATCTCTTTGAGCACGCGGTGGACTGCGCGCTGAAGTGCGGCGTCGTCAAGGAGGGCGATCTGACCGTCATCACCGCCGGTGTGCCTCTGGGCATCGCCGGCACCACCAATATGGTCAAGGTCCATGTGGCCGGCCATATCGTCATGACGGGCAAGGGCATCAACAAGCGCGTCTCCAGCGGCCGGCTCTGTGTCGTCAGGAGTTTAGCGTGGCTCAGGGATAATTTCAAGAAGGGCGATATCGTGGTTGTGTCCGATACGACGAATGAGATGCTCGATCAGCTTCGTGAGGCCGCGGGTCTGATCGTGGAAAACGAGAATGAGAATTCGCATGCCGCCATTGTGGGACTCAGCCTGAATATTCCTGTCATCCTAGCGGCGAAGAACGCGACATGGATCCTAAAGACCGGCGCATTTGTGACGATGGACGCGGAGCAGGGCATCGTCTGCAGCAATTCATAAAGTGATGTCGTCATGGCTATTCCTGTAAAATTGGAGGTCTTTGAGGGGCCGCTCGATCTGCTCCTCCATCTGATCGATGTGAATAAAATCGATATTTATGACATTCCGATCTCTCTGATCACCGATCAATACCTGGCGTATATCAAGGATTTTCGGGAACAAGACATGGAAGTGATGAGCGAGTTTCTGGTGATGGCGGCACAGCTGCTGAGTATCAAATCAAAGATGCTTCTGCCGCCGGAGGAGAAAGATGCGGCGGACGAGGCGGATGGTGATCCGAGGGCGGAGCTTGTGGAGCGCCTGCTTGAATATAAAATGTATAAATATGCGGCCGGTGAGCTCAAGGATCGGCAGGCGGACGCCTCCAGGGTATTGTTTAAGGGGATGACGCTGCCGGAGGATCTGGTTTACGAGGAGCCGCCGGTCGACATGGATGCCCTGATCGGAGACCTGGATGATCAGAAGCTGTATCAGATTTATCAGATGGTGATGAAGCGGCAGAGTGACAAGATCGACCCGATCCGCAGCAAATACGGCAGGATCGTGCAGGAGGAGGTCAATCTCAATGACAGGATCTCAGAGATCGAGGCGCTGGGCAGGCATCGGGGACATCTGAGTTTTAAAGAGCTTCTGCGCAGGCGGCCGACAAAGATGTATACGGTTGTGACCTTTCTGGCCGTGCTGGAGATGATGAAGGCCGGCCGCATCCGGGCGTCCCAGGGAGATTTGTTTGAGGATATCGAGATAGAATTCACGGAGGGCGCGGCGGAAAGGCAGGCATACGATGAATATTAAGAAAGCGGAGATGGTCATAGAGGCGCTCTTATTTGCGATGGGCCGTTCCGTCACGGCAGAGGAACTGGCGGGCGTCCTGGAGCAGGACAGGGAGACGACGGTAAAAATCGTCCATCATCTGATGGACCGGTACGCGCGGGAGGCGCGCGGCGTGCAGATCATTGAACTGGACGATGCCTTTCAGATGTGTACGCATCCGTCGGCCTATGAGTATATTATCAGGCTGACACATCAGCCCAAAAAGCAGGTTTTGACAGATGTCATGCTTGAGACACTGGCGATCATCGCCTACAGGCAGCCGGTGACGAGGGCGGTGATCGAGAAGATCCGCGGCGTCAGCTCCGACCATGCCGTCAACAAGCTGGTGGAATACGGCCTTGTCTGTGAAGCCGGACGGCTGGACGCGCCAGGGCGGCCGATTCTCTTTGCCACCACAGAAGAATTTCTGCGCACTTTCGGACTGAAGTCCCGTGAGGATCTGCCAGTGATCGACCCGGTTCGGGCGGCGGAGTTTCGCAGTGAGGCAGAGGCCGAGGCAGCGGATAGCTTTTGAGAATTGATAGGGATTCGGGCCGGTTTGGACGGATTTTTTGCCGCCCCGAACTTTCTGAAATTTTTAGAATCGTTCATATTTTGTTAATTTACAGATGCGGACAAAGGGCGTACAATGAATGGCATAAAAGGAGCGTTTGTGATGAGAGACAAATTAGCGCGTTTTATGGCTGGCAGGAATGGCATGGACGGTCTTGGGCGGGCGGCGATGATTCTGGCACTGATATTTATTGTGCTGAATATGTTTTTCCCGAAGGCGCCGTTTTATCTGCTGTCGCTTATCCTTCTGGTCTATTCGTATTTTCGGATGTTTTCGAGAAATGTGACGAAGCGTTATCAGGAAAATCAGTGGTTTGTCCAGAAATTCTCTGGCATCGCCCGCTGGTTTTCCAGACAGAGGGATTATGCCGGCATTCGCAAAAATTACCGCATTTTTGTCTGTCCCTCATGTAGTCAGAAAGTCAAAGTGCCCAAGGGCAAGG
Source organism: uncultured Catenibacillus sp. (assembly GCA_964423195.1). Taxonomy (GTDB): domain Bacteria; phylum Bacillota; class Clostridia; order Lachnospirales; family Lachnospiraceae; genus CAKRHR01. The sequence goes on from CAYRDY010000013.1 coordinate 4,773, forward strand.
GAAAGATCAGTATTCACTGTCCAAGGTGCGGCACGGATTTCATAAAAAAGAGCTGACACAGCCGCTTTT
>CAYRDY010000013.1:4941-21154 GCA_964423195.1 uncultured Catenibacillus sp.
AGAAAAGGAATAAAACCCGCCATCGGCGGGTTTTATTCCTTTTCAAACTCAATCACGTCCTTTGCGAGCCTGGAGATGCGGGCGAGGGAATAGATATCATAACCGGCGTCGATGACGCGCTGACGTCCTCTCTGGAAGGACTTCTCGATCAGGATGCCGATGCCGGCAACCTTCGCGCCGGCCATCTTCGCGAGCCGGATAGCGCCCATCGCAGCTTCGCCGTTGGCGATAAAATCGTCGACGATGAGGATGGTGTCCTGAGGACCGACATATTTTTTGGAGAGCGTCAGCTCATAGCTGACCCCCTTGGTAAATGAGGTGACATTGGTCTGCCAGACGTCGCCGCTCAGGATCTTGGACGTCTGTTTTTTGAGGATGATCATGGGCACATCCAGCGCCATCGCCGTAAATACAGCCGGGGCGATGCCGGAACTCTCGATGGTCACGACTTTGGTCACGCGGGCATCCCTGAAGTGCTCCGCGAATTCCTGGCCGGCCTGACGCATTAATTCTGTGTCGACCTGATGATTGACAAAGCTGTCGACTTTCAAAACGGTGTCGCTGAGCGCCTTTCCCTCAGCAAGGATTTTATCTTCCAGCAATTTCATGTCTGTTCACCTCATAAGTTTTTTCGTATCCAAATTTGAATTAAGTATAGCATATTCTTCTGCCGAATAAAAGTCAAAAAGTAATTTTCAGAATTTTCTTTTTTCTTACTTTTAAAAAAGAATTTCTCAAATGTTCACACTCATGACATATTTATCTGATATAATTTGAACATATGTGGTTATCGCCTGCGAAGATGCGGGCGGTGGATCCGGGATAATGTTTTGAAAAAAGGGACTTTGCACGCGCGCATGTCGGGTGTCGTGGCAGTCTGTGATGAGGTGATATGGATGGAAAGTTTGAAAATTCTTGTTGTGGATGACGAGAGCCGTATGCGAAAGCTGGTCAAGGATTTCCTGAACAAAAAGGGCTATGAGGTGCTTGAGGCGGGCAACGGCGAGGACGCGATCGATATCTTTTTCTCAAACAAGGATATCGCTCTGGTGATCCTCGATGTGATGATGCCGAAAATGGACGGCTGGCAGGTGTGCCGTGAGATCCGCCACTTCTCCCAGGTGCCGATCATTATGCTGACGGCCAAGAGCGATGAGAAGGATGAGCTGCTGGGATTTGAGCTGGGCGTCGACGAGTATATCACCAAGCCGTTCAGCCCGAAGATTCTGGTGGCCAGGGTGGAGGCGATTCTGCGCCGCAGCAAGGGGATCGGACCGGACGACGTGATCGAGGTGGGCGGCATCACGATCAATAAGGGCGCGCATGAGGTAAAGATCGACGGGGAGCCGGTGGAGCTGAGCTTTAAGGAGTTTGAGCTGCTCACCTATTTTGTGACCAACCAGGGCGTGGCCCTGTCGCGGGAGCGCATCCTCAACAATGTGTGGAATTATGACTATTTCGGCGACGCGCGCACGATTGACACACATGTCAAAAAGCTGCGCAGCAAGCTCAAGGACAAGGGCAATTATATCAAGACGATCTGGGGCATGGGATATAAGTTCGAGCCTGTGTAAGAAAAGTCACAGGATAAGTTTTTTTGCCCGGCGTGAGCAAAAGCGCGTTCACGGAAAAGGATTATCTGAGCCGGCGCAGGCCGAAAAGTCACATCATTCACACAGGGCAGGGGTGACTATGAGAAAGTCGTTACAGTATAAGATGACGGGGATGCTGATGCTTATCGTGGTCGTCATCATCGCGGTGAGTATCGCTATCAGCAATATATTTCTCGGCGATTATTATTCATATGGAAAACAGCAGGTGCTGGAGCGCACTTACCATGAGATCAACCGCACGTACAATGATCTGCTCAAGATTACGGCTTATGGCGGCGGCAGTTATATGGATTACAGCGAGACGGCTGCCAGGGAGCTCGTCACCCAGGTGGAGGACAGACTCGAACAGATGGCGGAAAACGGCGCCATGTCTATTTTGATCTTTCGGAAGACGGATGAGATCCGTTACAATTTCAGGACCAACACCAGCTATGTCTATCAGCCGATTATCTATTCCTCGATCGGCATGGAGTCCGCGGACACCATCGAGAACAACAATATGTACAGCGATTTTGTGTCGGCGGACGAGGGCGTGCACACGATTCGCCAGACCAACCGCTATATGATCCAGAAGATATATGTGTCACGCCTGGGGTCCAATTATCTGTACCTGTCGGCGGTGCTGGACAACGGCGACTGCCTGCTGCTGCGCACCTCATTTGACAATATGCAGGAGAGTGTCAATATCTCCATGCACTTTTTCTTATACATCGCCGCGGGAATGCTGATCATCGGCCTGTTCTTCATGATTCTGGTGACGCGCAAAGTCACGCAGCCGATCACGCAGCTCTCGCAGATCGCTAAGAAGATCGCCGAGTTAAAATTTGACACAAAGTACGAGGTGCGCACAGACGACGAGATCGGAGAGCTGGGCAACAGCATCAATTATCTGTCGGAAAATCTGGAGCGGACGCTTGCCGAGCTCAAATCTGCCAACAATCAGCTGCGCAAGGATCTGGAGGTGCGCAACAAAAACGATGAGATGCGCAAGGAGTTTCTGTCAAATGTCTCGCATGAGCTGAAGACGCCGATCGCGCTGATTCAGGGTTACGCGGAGGGGCTGATGGAAAATATCAACGATGACGAGGAGAGCCGGCAGTTCTACTGCGAGGTCATCGTGGACGAGGCCAATAAAATGAATGGTCTGGTGAAAAAGCTCCTGGATCTGAACGAGCTGGAGTTCGGCAATACCACGGTCAATGTGGAGCATTTCAATTTGATCGATGTGATCAAAAACTACCTGAGCAGCGCGGATATTCTGTTTAAGCAGAGGGATGTCCGGCTGCAGACAGATATGCCGGATCAGGTCTATGTCTGGTCGGATGTCTATATGGTGGAGGAGGTTTTCAACAATTACCTCTCCAACGCGCTCAATCATGTCAGCGGAGAGAATCTGATCCGCATCACGGTGCGGCAGCTGGAGGCCACGGTTCGGGTCAGTGTCTACAATTCCGGCGAGCGCATACCGGACGCGGATATCGATCAGATCTGGGATAAATTCTATAAGGTGGACAAGGCCAGGACCAGGGAGTACGGCGGCAGCGGTGTGGGTCTCTCCATCGTCAAGGCGTCGATGGAACTGCTTGGTCAGGCCTACGGCGTGGAGAACAAGGCGGACGGCGTAGAATTTTATTTCGAGCTGGATGCCAGCAGCGGTTGTCTGCCGACAGTCAGATAAAAAGGGGCCGTGAAAACAGGCGGAATCTTTGACGCCGAGCTTTCACAGCCCAAAACTTTAATATTCAATTTTTTCAGTGACATCGTCGTTGATGACATAGTATGCGGCGCTTTCTTCCGGTTTGACATAGATATTTAAGGTCTTGATGTCTTTGATCTTGTTTCCGCCCGCTGTCCAGGCTTCTTTTGCCTTTGCGATCAGCGTTTTATCGTCAACCTTTTTCGGGCCGTACTCAACGATTAGTGACGTTTTCATAGCTACCTCCTTGGATTTTTATAATCATTTTTGACAGAGCCTATCATAATACAGATTGAATGATTTTGCAAATTTCTATTCATCGGAGGGCGCGGGCAAATTGAAAATGATATGGACGATTTTACAATAATTCGTAACTTGCCGATTTTTGATTGACCTTGTTTTGAAAGTTTGCTTGAACTATCCTTCATTTTTGTCGGCAAAAATCATAAAAATGACGCGCGCTGCACCGTGGGATGTGCCTGATGTGTAGAAAAATGTTGTCAGAATGTTGACTAAATAAAATATTGTGTCATAATGTCAATAGGTACGGTGAACGATTTCTGATATTTTATGAGGATTGAGTGAATGATTACAGTGATCGACTATGACGCGGGCAATTTAAAGAGCGTTGAAAAGGCGCTGCTCTATTTGGGTGAGGACTGCCGCGTGACAAGGGACAGGGATGAGATATTGGCATCGGACAAGGTGATTCTGCCAGGTGTGGGCGCTTTTGGTGACGCCATGCGCAGGTTGAGAGCATACGGCCTCGCGCAGACGATCTGTGATGTCGCGGCGCAGGGGAAGCCTCTCCTTGGCATCTGTCTGGGACTGCAGCTCATGTTTGAGAGCAGCGAGGAGAGTCCGGGGGTGGCAGGCCTCGGCATTCTTCCGGGGAGCGTACTTCGCATCCCGCATGCGCCGAGACTCAAGATCCCACATATGGGGTGGAATTCTATCGACATCATGCCGCAGAGGCGTCTGTTTGCGGGAATTCCCTCCGGTGCGTATGTCTACTTCGTACACTCGTATTACCTTCAGGCCGGAAATATCGACGATGTGGCGGCAACGACATATTATTCGACAAAAATTGACGCCGCAGTGGAGCATGGCAACCTGTTTGCGTGCCAGTTTCACCCTGAAAAGAGCAGTGATGTGGGACTTCGGATACTAAAGAATTTTGCGGCGCTGTGATATCCTGTCGGCCTATAATTGCGGGACGTGCATGTGGCGCATGACGGTTTGGCCGTGGCTGTGAGGCGGCCTGCGGCCACATTTTTTGGATGGAGGCGGGAGATGTTTACAAAACGAATTATTCCATGCCTGGATATCAATAATGGGCGCGTGGTGAAGGGCGTCAATTTTGTGAACCTGCGGGATGCGGGCGATCCGGTGGAGGTGGCGGCAGCCTATGATAGGAACGGTGCCGACGAGGTGGTTTTCCTTGATATCACCGCGTCCAGCGACGCCAGAAATACAGTCGTCGATCTGGTGCGGAAGGTCGCCGAGAAAGTCTTTATTCCGTTCACGGTGGGCGGCGGCATCCGCACGGTGGAGGATTTCAGGTCGGTACTCAGGGAGGGCGCCGATAAGGTGTCGGTCAACAGCGCGGCCATCGACCGGCCGGAACTGGTGGCGGAGGCCGCTGAAAAGTTCGGCAGCCAGTGCGTGGTGGTGGCCATCGACGCCAAGCGGCGGCCGGACGGCGGCTGGAATATTTTCAAGCACGGCGGGCGCATCGATACCGGACTGGACGCTGTGGAGTGGGCGGTCAGGGTGAATCGCCTCGGAGCGGGGGAGATTCTGCTCACCAGCATGGACCGCGACGGAACCAAGGCCGGATATGACATTGAGCTGACGCGCGCGATCGCCGACGCGGTGTCGATACCGGTCATCGCCTCCGGCGGCGCCGGAACCAGAGAACATTTTTATGAGGCCCTGACGGTTGGACACGCGGACGCGGCATTGGCGGCGTCGCTGTTTCACTATAAGGTATTGGAGATTATTGATTTGAAAAAAGACCTGCGGGCGCGGGGCGTGAGCGTCCGGATGGCACAGAGCGAGCAGATGACAGATGGGCGCCTTGGCGCTGGACAAAGAACAGACAAACACACAGTGAAAAGGGGGAATTGATATGCCGGCGATCTCAAATGACTGGCTTGAACCGATGCGTCCGGAGTTTCGCAAGCCATATTACAGAAAACTTCACGCCACGGTGATGCAGGAGTACCGGACAAAAAAAGTATTTCCGGATCCCGATGATATATTCAACGCGTTTCATTTTACACCGCTACACGAGGTGAAGGTGGTGATCCTGGGACAGGATCCGTATCACAATGACGGGCAGGCACACGGTCTGTGTTTTTCTGTGAAGCCGGATGTCGAGATCCCGCCGTCGCTGGTCAATATTTATCAGGAGCTGCACGACGATCTGGGCTGCTATATCCCCAACAACGGCTATCTGGAGAAATGGGCCAGACAGGGCGTGATGCTGTTGAACACGGTGCTGACTGTGCGCGCGCATCAGCCCAACTCGCACCGGGGCATCGGCTGGGAGGAATTTACGGACGCGGCGATCCGAGTTCTGAATACGCAGGATCGCCCGATTGTCTTTATTCTCTGGGGACGCCCGGCGCAGATGAAAAAGGCGATGTTGAACAATCCAAAGCACCTGATTTTGGAGGCACCGCATCCGAGTCCGCTGTCGGCATATAAGGGATTTTTTGGCAGCCGGCCTTTTTCCAAGACGAATGCCTTTCTGGAAAAGAACGGCCTGACGCCGATCGACTGGCAGATAGAGAATGTGTGAGCGTCAAGGGCCGTTCTATTTACGCTGAAAGTTCCGGCAAGCGACCATGCAGACGGCAAGCTCGCTTGCAGGGCATGGAAGTTTATGCTGAGGGATTTTCTGCCCTCAGATTTTTATTGGCGGTCGCCAGCATCAGTTTGATGCGGTTGAGCTGGTTGACCTCGCTGGCGCCGGGGTCGTAGTCGATGGCCACGATGTTGGCCTGCGGGTACTGACGACGCAGTTCCTTGATGACGCCCTTGCCGACGATGTGGTTCGGCAGACAGCCGAATGGCTGTGTGCACACGATATTCGGCGCGCCCTGGTGAATCAGCTCAATCATCTCGCCGGTCAAAAACCACCCCTCGCCGGTCTGGTTGCCGAGGGAGACGATCGGCTCAGCATACTTGGCCAGCTCGCTGATCCTGGCCTGTTCGCTGAAGTGTCGGCTGTTGATCAGTTCTTTTCTGGCGGTTTTGCGGATCTGCTCCAGGAGGGAGATGCCCGCGTTGCCCAGCATGGCCGTCCTCTTCTTTTTTCCGAGTTTCTCATACTTAAAGTTTGAATTGAAGAAGCAGTATAAAAAGAAATCCAGCAGGTCCGGCATCACGGCCTCGGCGCCCTCCGCCTCAAGGAGGTTGACCAGATAATTGTTGGCCGACGGCGAGAACTTGACGAGGATCTCCCCGACGATGCCCACGCGCGGCTTGACCATATCCTCGTGGATTGGGAGATTGTCAAAATCTCGGATAATGCCGCGCACGTTCTGGGCAAAGCTGTTTTTATTTTTGCCCGTGATCGAGTCGATGCAGATCTTTTGCCATTTGTCGTGGAGCGCGTTGGCGGAGCCAGGCGTCACCTCATACGGACGCATGCGGTAGAGCACGCGCATGAAGACATCGCCGTAGACCACGGCCTCGAATGCTGCCTTGAGCATCGGCAGCGTAAACTTGAATCCCGGATGTCTTTCAAGACCCTGGACACTGATGGCGATCACAGGAATCTGGGACATGCCGGCATTCCTCAGGGCACGCCGGATGAAGCCCACGTAGTTGGTGGCACGGCAGCCACCGCCTGTCTGAGTCATGGCTACGGCCGTCTTATTTAGGTCATATTTGCCTGAGAGCAGCGCCTTCATGATCTGTCCGACCACGCAGATGGACGGGTAGCAGGCGTCATTGTTGACATATTTGAGGCCGGTGTCGATGGCCTCCCTGTCACAGTCCGGCAAAAGCTCCACTTTTAGGCCGTTGTCGTTTAGGGCAGGCGCCAGGATATCAAAGTGCAGAGGCGACATATTCGGGATCAGGATCGTATATTCCCTGCGCATTTCCTCTGTGAAGATCACACGGTCGTGGGCGCTTGACCTCACATGTCCCGTGATCTGGCGCTGCTCACGCATCCTCATGGCCGCGATCAGGGAGCGGATGCGGATCCTTGCCGCGCCGAGGTTGCTCACTTCATCAATTTTTAAACAGGTGTAGAGGCGCCCGGAGCCGGTCATGATATCTTTCACCTGGTCGGTGGTCACGGCGTCAAGGCCGCAGCCAAAAGAATTGAGCTGAACTAGTTCCAAGTCATCATTGGCTTTGACGACCTGCGCGGCGCGGTAAAGCCTCGAGTGGTACATCCATTGGTCGGAGACGATCAGCGGGCGTTCCACCGTCGCCAGATGCGCGACGCTGTCCTCGGTGAGTACGGCGAGTCCGTAGGAGGTGATCAGCTCTGGAATGCCGTGGTTGATCTCGCCGTCGATATGATAAGGGCGGCCGGCCAGAACGATACCTTTCATCCGATGTTCTCTGATGTAGGCGAGGGTCTCCTCGCCTTTTTTTTGCATATCTCGGTGCGCCGCCTCAAGCTCCATCCAGGCCTTGCTGGCGGCCATCGTGATCTCCTTTTTCGGGATGCCAAACGGGACGCCGATCTCCTCGTTCAGGCGTCTTGTCAGCTCTTCCAGGCTGTCAAGCGCCAGGAAAGGATTCAGAAAACGGATGTTTTGCTCGCGGATCTCCTCGACATTGTTTTTGATATTCTCCGAGTAGGAGGTCACGATCGGGCAGTTGTAGTGATTGTTGGCGTCCGGCGTCTCATTTCGCTCATAAGGGATGGCCGGATAGAAGATAAAGTCGACGCCCTGTCTGATGAGCCACATGATATGGCCGTGCGCGAGCTTGGCCGGGTAGCAGACCGATTCGCTTGGAATGGACTCGATGCCGAGCGCGTAAATTTTTGCCGACGAAGGCGGCGATAGTACCACCTTAAAGCCCAGTTCATTGAAAAATGTGAACCAGAACGGATAGTTCTCATACATGTTCAGCACGCGCGGGATGCCGACGGTGCCTCTAAAGGCCAGATCGTCCGTCAATGGCTCGTAGTCCAGCATCCTTTTCAGCTTATAGGCAAACAGGTTTGGCACACTGTCATTCTTTTTGGATTTGCCAAGGCCGATCTCACAGCGGTTGCCGGTGATGAACTGGCGGCCGCCGGAAAAACGGTTGATGGTCAGATGGCAGCTGTTGGTGCAGCCCTTGCAGCGTGTCATGGCCGTCGTGTATTTGAGGTCGATGATCTGGTCGAGTGAGAGCATGGTCGACTCCGTGCCGTCATAGCGCTCCCTGGCGATCAGTGCCGCACCGAACGCGCCCATGATGCCGGCGATGTCCGGACGGACCGCCTCGCACTCGGATATCCGCTCAAAGCTGCGCAGCACCGCGTCGTTGTAAAATGTGCCGCCCTGGACGACGATCTTTTTGCCCAGATCCTTTGGATCCGTCAGCTTGATGACCTTGAGCAGGGCATTTTTGATGACAGAGTAGGCCAGGCCGGCCGAGATATCGCCCACGCTGGCGCCTTCTTTTTGTGCCTGTTTGACATTGGAATTCATAAACACGGTGCAGCGGGAGCCGAGATCGACCGGCGATTCGGCAAACAGCGCCACTTTGGCAAAATCTTCGATCGAATAATTCAGCGAGTTGGCAAATGTCTCGATAAATGAGCCGCAGCCTGAGGAGCAGGCCTCATTGAGCAGAACGCTGTCCACGGAGTTGTTGCGTATCTTGATGCATTTCATGTCCTGGCCGCCGATGTCGAGCACGCAGTCCACATCCGGCTCAAAGAAGGCCGCGGCATAGTAGTGGGCGACGGTCTCCACCTCGCCCTCGTCGAGCATGAGCGCGGCCTTGATCAGCGCCTCGCCGTACCCCGTGGAGCAGGAATTGACGATGCGGGCGCTCTCCGGCATCCGCTCCGTGATTTCCTTGATGGCGCGGATGGTCGTCTTTAAGGGGCTGCCATTATTGTTGCTGTAAAAAGAGTAGAGCAGGGTGCCGTCCTCGCCGACGATGGCCACCTTGGTGGTGGTGGAGCCGGCGTCGATGCCCAGGTAACAGTTGCCCTCATAGTCCTCTAGGGGTGCCTTCGCCACGGTGTGAACATTGTGGCGGGCTGTGAACGCGTCATATTCCGCCTGGTCCTTAAACAGCGGCTCCATGCGCTTTGACTCCGCCATGATGGCGATGTCGCCGGACAGTGTCTGAATCAGGGTATCGATATTTTGATGGTTGTCCTCTTGGTAATTCAGGGCAGCGCCAATCGCCGCGAAGAGATGGGAATTTTCCGGGGCGATGATCGCGTCGCCGGTCAGATTCAGGGTGCGGATGAAGCAGGCGCGCAGTTCGGATAAAAAGTGCAGCGGACCGCCGAGAAAGGCGACGTTGCCGCGGATCGGCTTGCCGCAGGCCAGGCCGCTGATGGTCTGGTTGACGACGGCCTGGAAGATGGAGACGGCCAGGTCTTCCTTTGTCGCGCCCTCATTGATGAGCGGCTGGATGTCCGATTTGGCAAACACGCCGCATCTGGCCGCAATCGGGTAGACAGCCTTGTAATTTTTGGCATATTCATTGAGTCCCGCCGCGTCCGTCTGCAGCAGGGAAGCCATCTGATCGATAAACGAGCCGGTGCCGCCGGCGCAGATGCCGTTCATGCGCTGCTCGATGCTGCCGCCCGAAAAATAGATGATCTTGGCGTCCTCGCCGCCAAGCTCAATCGCCACATCCGTGCGCGGGGCGTAGAGCTCCAGCGCGGAGGACACGGAGATGACTTCCTGGACAAACGGGATGTCAAGGGCCTTGGAGATCGACATGCCGCCGGATCCGGTGATCATCGGATGGATGTCGATGCCGCCAAGCGCCTCCCGCGCTTTCCTGACAAGTGTCAGCAGGGTCTCGCGGATATTGGCAAAATGGCGTTCATAATCTGAAAAAAGGACGTTTTTATCGGCGTCGAGCACGGCCACCTTGACGGTGGTGGAGCCGATATCAATGCCTAATGTATATAAAGAATTTATCATGTATCCGGCCGTCGGGCCTATCCTCCAATCTGATGGATTTCAACACATTTCAAGATACTTCATCATATTTTGACGCATTTCATTATACGATAACCATTTTAAAAAAACAACCGCAACTTCTAAAAATCCGACGGTAAAATGTTAAATTTTTTATAAAAATTATCGCATCATATAAAGAAAAAACCAAACGGTGAGGTCCGGATTCGGGATCCCTGTGGCTGACAGAGGCATGAGCGGACGCCCACCGATTGATATTGGTGCGCGATAAAGTTTTGAGGGATATTGACAATGATTCGATGATTAATATATAATAAATGATAACGCGGAAAGAGATTCCGGTGCTTTTGATACACGCCGGCTGCCCAGCGGCCCGCAAAAATAATGAGGTGATTGAATTGGGTAATCTGATCGATAAGATGGAGCGCAAATTCGGACGCTACGCGATACGTAATCTGATGGTCTATGTCAGCATTCTCTATGTCATCGGCTGCGTGATCATGTGGATCGATCCGATGCTTTACATTAATTATCTATCTCTGGATGTCGGCGCGATCCTGCATGGCCAGATCTGGCGTGTGGTCACGTTTCTCATGCTTCCGCCGGATACCAATCCGATTCTGTTAGCCATCTCGATCTTCTTTTACATTTATCTGGGGCGCACCCTGGAGAGTATCTGGGGTTCGTTCAAGTTCAATCTCTACTATTTTACCGGTGTGATATTGACGGTCATCGCGGCTTTTATCGCCTATTTTATCTCGCCGAACAGCTACCTGATGATCGGCAGTTCATATCTGAATTTTTCCATGTTCCTGGCCTTCGCGGTCAATATGCCGGATCAGAAGGTGCTGCTGTATTTCCTGATTCCGATCAAGGTCAAATGGGTCGCCTACGTGGACGCCGCTTTTCTGGCGATCACGCTCGTGCGGTCTTTCCTGCGCGGCGACTACGGCACCTGCCTGGCGATTATCGTGGCGCTGCTCAATTTCATCATCTTTTACTTCGGATTCATGCGCAGGCAGCACTCGCCGAAGGATTTTATACGCCGTCAGAAGTTTAAGCGGGCTGTGAACCAGGGCTATCAGCGCGGCGGTTATACAAATGGCGGCCGTGCCAATGGTGGCCAGGTCAATAGCGGTTACGCCGGGGCGGGTCCGTCATATCGGGGGGCGCCGGGAAATGTCGGCGGCAAGCGGATTACCCGCCACCACTGCGCGGTCTGCGGACGGAGCGAGCTTGACGGCGACGATCTGGAATTCCGCTTCTGTTCAAAGTGCAACGGCAATTACGAATACTGTCAGGACCATCTGTTTACGCATAAGCATATCCAGTGACCTGCATTTTTGCAGTTTAGGGGGAGCGATCAGCGATGAATTTAAATAAAGTGATCAAAGACTTGAAAGACGGTGTCAATGTCGGGGACAACCTGGCATTGTACGCCGGCGAGCTGGCAAGATCCTATTACAATATGTCCGTCTATACGCTGGCTATGAATCTGACGCTCAACTATGATCTGATCATGCAGGATCACTGTGAGGACGCCGAGCGGGTACGGTCACTGTTTGAGCGTGTGCTGCGAGTGGTGGACGCAGTGTTTGTGCGCGGTGACCTGTCGGATCTCTCGGCCGGCACCAGGGAGATTTTTAATGTTCGAGATGCGCTCACACGGAAGACAGATGCGCTCAATCGATACACATATACTCTGGAACTCTATGAACATGTGATCAATCGGGTGGAGTACCGGTTTAAGGATATCGAAGACTTCGAGGATCCCAAAGAGCTCAGACGTAAGGTCATGGATTATATTCAATCGGACAAAGATATCTCGGTGACCAACAGACGGATCCAGATGGTGATGAGTGAACTGCCCGTGCGGCTGACGAAAATCAAATTTTATGATATGGTCCGGCACAGCAGTCAGAGCTATATCGGGGCCAGAAACGATATCGTCGAAACTTATTTTGAGAAGCTCAATTCATGCATGCGTCCTGTCGTCCTGGAGGGGCATGATCCGGAATATACGGAGCTTTACGCGATCTGCGAGCGTTTTCTGACAATGGATGTCGAGAATATCGACAGTGAGACATATGAGCGGGCCGCGGCGGATATGTCCAGGGCAGGCAAAATTATCGCGGATAATCTGAGAGTATGGCTGTATCTGATCGATATTGTCAATGATCTTCTGGAGATCATGATGACACTGCCCTCTGTGGATCAGAAGTCGGTGGATATGACCAGGGCGGAGAGCGTCATTCGGGAAGTCATGCGCTCCGAAAAAATGGGGACATTTTTGCGGCCGGATGAGGATATTGTGGGGTTACTGCGCAAGCTGACCGACCGGCAGTCCGTTTATCAGGACCAACATCTGATGCTTGAGAATGCGATGCCGGAGATCATCAATCTGTGCAAAGATGCCATCCATTCCTGTGGGCTCTGGGATCAGTACAGCGAACTACAGATGTGCGCTCAGCTCTCAAAACCGATGATGATCAGAAAACTGGTTGTGCGGGACTGCTTTTTTAAGGTGGACAGAGATTGGCTGAACGTGCAACTCGCAAAGACGGAGAATCTTTACGACGAACTTTTTAAGAAATTGAGTCGTCCGCTCAAGCGCGCGGTCATGTCGGTGGCATTTATGATCCTGCCGGTTACTTATGACCGGATTGAGGATGTGGGGGATTACATCGAAGAGAGCCTCGAAGGATGCCGGGACAGGGCGGAGCGGGCCGCCTGTGAGGACCTCCTCGGCAGACTGATCTCTCTAAATCAAGAGAGGAATCTACAATGAAGCGAAAATTGTATTGGCACAGCGATTTATATTTCGCACCGTCAGTGCGGCCGCTGAAGCGGACGCTCCTGTACGAGATGAAGTATCGGAAAATACCTTACGGATATTATTTTGTGACGCTGCCGGAGGCTGAGCATGATCTCTTTGATATTTGGAGCAGCGAACAGATCATGAGGCCATGGTGCAGTCAGTCGCGGGTGGATGTGGTCGGCGTGGCGGGATCGCTGTCGGAGGCCAAAGAGCTTGCGGGCATCATGATCTGGAAGACGTATAAGAAGACCGGCGGCTTTGATGTGCGCGCGTATCTGGGTTATCGATAAGGGGCGGCGGATGTAAATGTTACATATCATTTTGCTCATTTTAAAAATTGCCGGCATCGTGCTGGGAAGTATCATCGGACTGGTCTTGCTTCTGCTCGCCTTGATACTGTTTGTCTCGATCCGCTACCGGGGAGAGGCACAGTTCGCGGAGAAGCTGTTGTATACGCTTAAGGTCGGATGGATACCGGGCGTTGTCTCGGTGACGCTCTCAAACGCCGGGGGCAAAAACAGAGTGACGGCGCGGCTTTTCGGCATCACAGTGTATGACTCGGCAAAGGAGAAAAAGGCGTCCGATGCCGCTGCCGAGAATGAGGGAGAGGGTAACGATGCCGCTGCCGAAAATGAGGAGGAGTGGGCTGATGCCGCTGCCGAAAATGAGGAAGAGTGGTTTGATGCCGTTGTAGGAAAAGAGAAAGAAAGTGCCGATATCACCGCAGGAAAGGGAAAAGAGGAAAAGGAGAGCGCCGGACAGGCGGCCGGGAGCGAGACGGCGCCGGAGGCGGAAGCGGGGAGAGATAAAATTTTCGGGATTTTGAGCAAAAAATTCGGGGAATTCAAGGATCAAGTGAAAAAAAAGTTGATGGATGTCTCCGCCTGGTTTAAGAAAATCAAGCAGAAAAAGGATAAACTGTGGGAGATTTTATTCTCTGATTCCGGAAGACAGACCCTGCTCAGGATTAAAATTTATGTGATCAAGCTCCTCAATCATATACGGCCGAGAAAACTAGGCGGCCATGTCTGCCTGGGGATGGGCGATGCCTACGCGACAGCCAGGGTGCTCTCGATACTGGGCGTGATGTACCCCGTTCTGAGTCCGCAGTGGGAGATCACACCGGATTTTCAGAATAAAGTGATCGAGGGCGATTTGAGTTTTAAGGGGCGTATTCGTCTGGCCACGATCCTGGTGATCGCATTGAGGGTCTATTTTGACAAGGGAATCAAGGGCATGATCAGTGCCCTGAAGAATCTGTGAAGATTCAGATAAAATCACACTGTGGCGGTTTGCGCTGCCGCGTCAAATTTGCAAAATAACGAATGGAGGTCAATTATGGCGGAGAATAAGCTGGGGACAACAATCGAATCATTGTTTGGCGGTATGGATAAATTTATGTCTTCCAAAACGGTGGTGGGGGAGGCTGTCCATGTAAAGGATAAGATTATCATTCCATTTGTGGATGTCTCATTCGGCGTCGGCGCTGGTGCCTGGGACAAGTCGGGAAAGGACAGCGCCGCCGGTGCGCTTGGCGGGAAAATGACGCCGTCCTCGGTTCTTGTGATCTCGGAGAGCGGCATGAAGATGCTGCCGGTCAATCCGAATCAGGATATGCTGACCCGAATTATCGATTTTGTGCCGGAAGTGATCGATAAGCTGACAAAATCCGGCGACAAGGATGTGGAGGAAGCCGTCAGCAAGATCAAGGATTCTGAGACGAAGACCGTGAGTGAGTGATCGGGAGGTATGGGGATGAATATCAAGGAATTTGAAATCGTAAGGAATAAACCGTATGACGTGACTCTGGCCTTTGAATTGTTTGAGGGTTCTGATTTTGACAAGAAATCGCACAAGGTCATCGTCGCCAATGACGATCTCTTTGCGGAATCCAAGATGAACAATGAAGTTTTCAGATACAATATCACAAACAAGATGTCGCTGCGCAAATACTTGTCCATGCGCATGGATCAGGAGACGATCACACATATCGTTCGCCGGTTGATGGATGTGGAAAAATTTTTCAGCGACAGGGGTATCGATAAGAAATATATCATGTATGATTCTGATCTCGTCCTTGTCGATAAGGACAGCGAGGAGATCACTTTCATAACGGTGCCGGCAAGCGATCATGGTCTGACCGTGAAGCCGTTTCGGGCTTTCGTGAAAGAAGTGGTTGCCAATGCCGTCTATGATGAGGAAGAGAATCTGGACTATGTGGGGCGGATATTGACTTTTATCAATTCCCACCGGGAGATAGATTTGGATGAAATGCGCGCACTGCTTGAGCGCATTGAGGCATCGACTGAGGACAGCGCACTTGACAGTGCCGCGTCGGACATTCCATTTGACTTTGACAGTGCCCATGCGGGGACGGGCTCAACTGTCGCCGGGCATGTGGCGGCGGCATCGGTGATTGCAGGATCCGCCGCAGCCATGGCAGAGCCGATGGTTCAGGGCAGTGTGTCCGCATCGGAGAGCGCGGGGGAGAGCGTGGCCGAGTCGTCAGCGTCAGAGGATGCATATGATGGGGAAACCGAAGCAACGGCAGGGGCTGCGTCATCAGTTGATCAAGGTTTCGAGCAGGCTGCGTCATCAGTTGATCAAGGTTTCGAGTCGGCTGCGTCATCAGTTGATCAAAGTTTCGAGTCGGCTGTGGCGGAATCGGAGAATGCGGGAGAGGTTGCGGCCGATAGCGTCGAGTCAGAGATAACATCTGCGAGTGTAGCCGCCCAGGATCAGGGTGCCGAACCTGTGACTGCCGCGCCGGAGGGCGTCGCAAAAGCAGGGCGTGAGGCTGCCTATGAGTCTCCTGCTGAGAAGACAGCGCCAGAATCGACCGCCGGGCCGGCTGTGGAAACTTCCGAGACAGCGATGCCGGATGCCGCCAGAAAATCCCGTATCCCTCTGCCAAGGGACATTCGCCCGTCATATGTCAGGAAGTCGGCCCCAG
>CAYRDY010000013.1:21254-33326 GCA_964423195.1 uncultured Catenibacillus sp.
ACAAAGAATCGGGAGATTGTGACGATCGATAAGGATGAATTTAAGATCGGCAAGATCCAGGGCATGGCGGATTATCTGCTCAGTGATAACCGGGCGGTCAGCCGTATGCACGCGATCATTCACAATGTGGACGGCGCCTATTATATCTGCGATAACTATTCGACCAACGCCACATATCTGAATGGCGAGCGGCTGGAGCCTGGAAGAAATTATCTGTTGCTCAACGGCGTGAGGGTTTCTCTCGCCAATGAGGAGTTTACCTTCCTTCAGCCAAAATAAATAAGGATCAGATTACAACTCAGCAAAATAAATACGGAAGATGTTAATAAAAAAGAAAAACGAAATAAAGAAAAATTATAAATTAAAGAAAAATAAAAAAGAAAACCCGCTTTTGCGGGTTTTTTTGACGATTTTTTGACTCTTTCTCTAATAATGCCTGTAACGCTTATGCCCGCTCGACCAGACCGGAGCGCAAGCATTTTGTGCAGACATACATTCTCTTCGGTGTTCCGTTGTCGTTGACTTTGACACGCTTAATGTTGGATTTCCACATCTTGTTGCTTCTTCTATGCGAATGGGAGACTTTGATACCAAAGTGAGCCCCCTTGCCACAAATTGCACATTTTGCCATTTTAAGCACCTCCTTCAAGTATCTACTTCAGGCCTCAGGCCCACAACGCTTATATTCTAACAGATGGGTTGTCAAATTGCAAGTGAATTCTGAAAAAAAAGAAATAAACTTCTTTCATTTTTCTTCGAAACAGGGTATAATACTACTGTTATACGCGCAAGTGAGAAAAAGGTATATAATGCGGAGGTAGTTATATGAAGGGTCAGTTTGTTACGGATACCGGAAATGTCAATATCAGCCTAGATGTCATCGCCAGGTATGCCGGTATGTGTGCGGTCGAGTGCTTTGGCATCGTGGGGATGGCGGCCGTGAGTATGCGGGACGGCTGGGCGAGACTGCTAAAACGGGAGAGCCTTTCGAAGGGCATTGGTGTAGAGGTGAAGGATGGAAGCCTGCAGTTTGATTTCCATGTGATCGTATCTTACGGTGTGAGTATCGCGGCTGTCGCGAAGAATCTGATGCAGACGGTCAGATATAAGATCGAACAGTTTACAGGAATGAAAGTGGGCGCAGTCAACGTTTATGTTGAAGGTGTGCGGGTGATCGATTAACATACTTTTAAGGAGGATTTGGCTGTGGCCATCAATGTGATTGACGCGGCGATGCTGCGAAGGATGTTTTTAGCCGGTGCTAAAAGGATTGATGAGAAAAAAGAATGGATCAATGAACTCAATGTGTTTCCGGTGCCAGACGGCGATACGGGGACCAATATGACAATGACGATCATGTCGGCGGCACATGAGATCGAGCAGATCGCGGAGCCGACGATGGAGAATCTCTCCAGGGCGATCTCCATGGGCGCGCTGCGCGGTGCGCGGGGCAATTCCGGCGTGATCCTGTCCCAGTTGTTCCGCGGTTTTACCAAGGAGATCAAGGAGGTCGATCAGATCGACCTGACGATTCTTGCCGCCGCGCTTGCAAGGGCGACGGAGACGGCCTACAAGGCGGTCATGAAGCCGAAGGAGGGGACGATTCTCACCGTTGCCAGGGGAATCTCCCAGAAGGCGGCGGAGGCGGCGCTTGAGTATGATGACCTGGCGGAGGCGATGGCGGCGGTCATCGCATACGGCGACGCGGTGCTCCAGAAGACTCCGGATCTGCTGCCAGTGCTTAAAGAGGCCGGCGTTGTGGACTCCGGCGGCCAGGGGCTGCTTGAGATTCTGAAGGGCGCCTATGACTGCTTTACCGGCAAGGAGGAAATCGAGATCAGTGTCTCGAAGAGCGGGTCGGGCAGTGAGACCGTGACGGTCAGGGAGGATATCGAGACGGCGAATATCAAATTCGGCTACTGCACGGAGTTCATCATTATGCTTGAAAAAGATTTCACGGATGAGACCGAGCTTGAATTTAAGGCGTATCTCTCGTCGATCGGCGATTCCATCGTCTGTGTTCACGATGAGGATATCGTCAAGGTCCATGTCCATACCAATGATCCGGGATTTGCCATTCAGAAGGGATTATCCTACGGTTCGCTGACCAGCATGAAGATCGACAATATGCGCGAGGAGCATCACGAGAAGCTCTTCAAGGAGACCAAGAAGCTGGCCTCCGAGCAGGCGACGCAGGATCGCGAGTGGGAAGCGGTGCGGTTGGCAAAAGAACAGGAAGAGCAGGCGACCCTGCGTCAGGAGGCGGACGGCCGAAAGGGACAGGCGGCTGACGGCAGGGAAGGAATTGAGACGACAGTCCAGCCGGGACAGGAGACGGTCCGGGAAGGGCAGACGGCTCAGGATCAGAAAGCCAAAGAGGCACGGCAAGAGACGTCGCACATGGGAGATGAATCGGCGTCCAGGGCCGCGGAGCCGCACAAGGAAGCCGGTTTCATCGCGGTGTCCGTCGGCGACGGTTTGAATGAAATATTTAAGGGGCTGGGCGTCGACTATATGATCGAGGGCGGTCAGACCATGAATCCGAGTACGGAGGATTTTGTCGAGGCGGCGCGCGAGGTGAATGCGGATACCATCTATATTCTGCCGAACAACAAAAATATCATCCTCGCGGCGGAACAGGCCAGATACCTGATCGAAGACAAAGAGGTGATTATCATTCCATCGGAGACGGTCCCGCAGGGGATCACGGCGCTGATCAATTATGTGGTGGGCGAGACGACAGAGGAAAATCTTGCGCATATCATCGAGGAGATGAAACATATCAAGTCCGGGGAACTGACATACGCGGTGCGGGATACGTCGATTGGCGATAAAATCATTCGTGAGGGCGACATCATGGGTATCGGCGACGGTGAGATCCTCTCTGTCGACAGAGATATCGAGGCGGCAGCGCTGGAGATGGCGGCGGCGATGGTCGATGA
Organism: uncultured Catenibacillus sp.; assembly: GCA_964423195.1. Taxonomy (GTDB): domain Bacteria; phylum Bacillota; class Clostridia; order Lachnospirales; family Lachnospiraceae; genus CAKRHR01. The sequence goes on from CAYRDY010000013.1 coordinate 24,197, forward strand.
GGACTCCGAGCTGATCAGCATTTATTACGGCGCTGATATCTCTGAGGCGACAGCTCAGGTCCTTGCGGATAAACTCGGCGAGAAGTACGAGAACTGCGATGTCGAGCTGCAGTACGGCGGGCAGCCGATCTACTATTATATTATGTCTGTCGAGTAAACTTTCATGCGCCGCTATCGCGGCGCAACATCATGGATGAAAGCTGCTTGACGGGGCTTTCAGAGTAAATGGGAGGCGCGGCCGGTGAATTTGACGGATCGAGTCGGCGTATTAAAGGGCGTCGGTGAGAAGACGGAGAGACTTTTAAATAAACTGGGCATTTTTACGATCGGCGAACTCCTGGAATATTATCCGAGAAATTATGATATCTATCAGATGCCTGTGAAAATCAGAGAGCTCACAGAGGGGCAGAAGGCTGCCGTCGCTGTGACGCTCACAGAGAAGCCGGATGCAGCGCCGCTGCGCCGGCTTTCTGTGGTTACGGCGGAAGTGGCCGACGGGACGGGGACGCTCTCCCTGAAGTGGTACAATATGCCCTATCTGCGCAGCATCCTCAAAGTCGGTGAGACCTATGTATTTCGGGGCAAAGTCCTCAAGAAGGGCAAAAATTTTGCCATGGAACAGCCGGAAGTGCTGACCTCAGAGGAATATAAAAAAAAAATGAATGAGATGCAGCCGATCTATCCGCTCACCCATGGACTGACCAACAATCAGCTGATCAGATGCATGAGGGCTGTTCTTGCTGATCTGGACCTGAGCGAGGAACATCTCGACAGAGAGACGCGTGAGCGCTATCAATTGGCCGAATACAATTTCAGTGTCGCTCAGATCCATTTTCCGGATAGTGAGGCGTCGATGATGGCGGCGCGACGACGTCTGGCCTTTGACGAGTTTTATCTGTTCGCTCTGGCGATCCAGTCGATGAGGGAAGTTCGGGAGGCGGCGAGCAATCAGTATCCGATCAGAGATTTCTCAAAATGTGATGAGCTGATCGCCGGATTGCCGTATAAACTGACCGGCGCCCAGATGCGCACGTGGCGTGAAATTCAGTCGGATCTGTCCGGAGAGCGGGTGATGAACCGCCTGATCCAGGGCGATGTCGGCTCCGGAAAGACGGTGATCGCCCAGCTTGCCCTGCTGGCGGTGGCATCCGCGGGTGCTCAGGGCTGCCTGATGGCGCCGACGGAGGTCCTCGCCAGACAGCACTATGAATCCTTCGTGAGGACATTCGGGGATTTTGGGGTGCGGGTTGAGCTGCTGACCGGATCGATGACGGCGGGAGAAAAGCGGTTGGCTCATGCCAGAATAGAGAATCATGAGGCGGATATTATGATCGGCACACATGCGCTGATCCAGGAAAAGGTTATCTATGACCGGCTGGCACTCGTCATCACTGACGAGCAGCATCGCTTCGGCGTGCGGCAGAGAGAGTTCCTTGCCGAAAAGGGCAGCGCGCCGCATGTGCTGGTCATGAGCGCCACGCCGATACCGAGGACGCTGGCCATGATTCTTTACGGCGATCTGGATATCTCGGTGATCGATGAGATGCCGGCCGACCGGCTTGCCGTCAAGAACTGCGCGGTTGGCGTAAGTTACCGGCCAGCGGCGTACCGCTTTATTGAAAAGCAGGTGCGCATGGGGCATCAGGCCTATGTGATCTGCCCGATGGTGGAAGAGAGTGAACTCGCCGATGGGGAGAATGTCATCGATTACACGCGGAAATTAAAGTCAGTCTTTCCGGAGGATATCTGTGTCGAGTATCTGCACGGCCAGCAGAAGCCAAGAGAGAAAAATGAGATCATGGGGCGATTCGCGGCGGGCGAGATTCAGGTGCTGGTGTCGACTACCGTGGTTGAGGTGGGCGTGGATGTGCCCAACGCGACGGTGATGATGGTTGAGGACGCCCAGCGCTTTGGCCTCGCGCAGCTCCACCAGCTCCGCGGCCGCGTTGGTCGCGGACAGTGGCAGTCCTACTGTATCTTTGTCAATACCTCCGACAGCCCGCAGGCGGATGAGCGGTTGAAGGTGTTGGTGGGATCAAACGACGGCTTTTATATCGCCGGCGAGGACCTGCGTCTGAGAGGTCCGGGTGATCTGTTCGGATTCAAGCAGAGTGGACTGATGGATTTTAAGATCGGTGATATCTATCAGGATATTCCCCTGCTGCAGGCCGCGGGTGAGGCGGCAAAGCGGGTGCTCTCGGAGGATCCGGGGCTTAAAAATCACCCGATACTGGCTGATAAATTGAATGAATATATGAAGCGGACCTTGAACGAATTGATCCTCTAAGGGAAATACAATGAACGGATCCTCTGGGAAAAATTGTTGAAAAAAAGGGGCATCTATTTTATAATGAAGTTGGGCGATGGCAGTTTGAATTTTTTGAACGATCACCTCTGATGAGATTTTTTGAAAGGAAGAATTAGGATGTGTAACCGTATTCTGAAAAAATATCTAACCGCGTTTCTGGTCTCGGTCGTCTGTCTGGGGATGGCTGCCGGAGGACACGCCTGGGCATCTGAGGAGGCATACACGCCTCTGGAGCAGTTTGTGGTTCGGCTCTATCAAGAGGCTTTGGGACGTGAGGTTGACCATGATGGCTTTGAGGATTGGACCGGACAGCTGGAGCGCGGTAAAAATACCGGCGCCGGTGTCGCAACTGGTTTTATTATGAGTGACGAATTTCAAAAGAAGCATCTCAGTGACGAGCAGTATGTCGAAATTCTATACAGGACATTTCTCAATCGCGAACCGGATAACGCGGGCAGGACGAACTGGCTGCACCTGCTTGCAAACAGTGTCTCAAGGACATATGTCTTTCGCGGTTTTGCGGAATCCGAGGAATTTGAGAATTTGTGTGAGCGCTATGGCATTGTCAGGGGGAACGTGGATCCGAGATTGCTCTCATCGCCCGCGGATCAAAACAGCAACGTGACAATGTTTGTCTCGCGCTGTTACGAAAAAACGCTGAACAGAAAGCCGGACGCCGTGGGCTTAAATGACTGGACGAACCAGATATTGACCGGGGCCAAAACTGCGGATCAGGTCGCCTATGGATTCGTATTTTCAAACGAATTTTTGAAAAAGAATACCTCAGATGAGGAATACGTCAAAACGCTTTACAGACTTTTTATGGACCGAGAGGCGGATGATGACGGGCTGACCGACTGGACGGGGCAGCTGGCGCAAAAAAGAAAGACAAGACTGAATGTGTTTTACGGTTTTGCTGCGTCGGATGAGTTTGCGGAACTCTGCAGCGATTTTGGCTTAGGCGTCTCGGATGAGCGCTCGCCGCTCGACGAGGCCGCGGACAGCATCATCGGAGCGTGCACCGACAGTTCCATGACTCAGGATCAGAAACTGTACGCCTGCTATCAGTGGATCATCAATAACTGCAGCTATAAGGGTCTCAGAAACAGCGAGCGCCCGAAAGCCGACGAGCGTTTTGAGGAGTATTACGCACTGCGCATGTATCGTGACCGAAAGGGCAACTGTTACTGCTTTGCAAGCCTCTTTCAGACGGTCGCCCAGCGGCTGGGTTATGAGGACGCTTGTGTGAAGGTCGGTGAGACGCGCAGGACGAACGCTTCCGTCTGGGCGGAACACGGCTGGGTCGAGATTGGCGGCAAAAAATATGACCTGTCATTTGCCGATACCTATCCTTATGACCTCAGCTATTTCGGCGCGTCCACGCTTCAGTACCGCGAGACGACCGCATACTTTGCCGGCTATGCACTGCCGTCAGGTTATTGATTCGAAAGTGGATGCTTAGCTCATGGTTTTCAGTTCACTGATATTTTTGTGTATATTTTTGCCGGTTGTCTTTCTGCTCTATTACCTGACTCCGACAATGCGACTGAAAAATATCCTCCTCATCGTTGCCAGCTTTATTTTCTATGCATACGGTGAGCCGGTGTATGTGATTTTGATGTTTGCGTCCTGCCTATTCAACTATTGGATAAGCAGGATGATCATGTGGCGGGAGGATCGGAAAAAGATATTCGCGGTGCTGGCCGTGATCATCAATATCGGGCTGATGTGTGTCTTTAAATATACCGGATTTCTGGTTCAGACCGTCAATTCGGCGTTCGGCCTGTCCGTGCCGGTCCCTCAGATCAGCCTGCCGGTGGGAATTTCCTTTTTTACATTTCAGGCGCTCTCCTATGTGATCGACGTGTACAGGGACCCGAAGCTGGGTGAGAAGAATATACTGAATATTTTTCTGTATATATCATTTTTCCCGCAGCTGATCGCCGGTCCGATCGTCAAATTTCATGATGTCATCGAACAGATTCACCACCGCGCACACAGTGTCGATCGGGTCGTCAACGGCATCTGCCGGTTCTGCACAGGCCTGGCCAAAAAAGTGCTCCTGGCGAACATGATGGCCGTGATCGCCGACGATATCTTCGCGCTGCCCGCCGGGGAATTAAACATCTTCAGCGCATGGCTCGGCGCCATAGCCTACGCCTTTCAGATCTACTATGATTTCGGCGGCTACAGCGACATGGCGCTTGGCATGGCTCAGATGTTCGGTTTCCATTTTCAGGAAAACTTTAATGTGCCCTATACGGCGGACGGCATTCAGGATTTCTGGCACCGGTGGCACATTTCCCTGTCCACCTGGTTTAAGGAATATCTCTACATTCCTCTGGGCGGGAACCGCAAGGGGAAAGTGCGCACAGTGATCAACCGCTACATCGTCTTCTTCTGCACCGGACTCTGGCACGGAGCCAACTGGACATTCATCCTGTGGGGACTGATCCATGGCACCCTACTGGTACTGGAGAACACAGGGGTTACGATCCGGCGGATTCCGGTCAGATGGGTGCGCCAAGCTCTGACTTGGGTTTTAGTGGTGCTGGCTTTTGTGATCTTCCGCGCGGACACGGTTTCTTCCGCGTTTCGGTACATCGGCGCGATGTTTGCGGGCGTAAATTTTGGCGCCGCGGCGATGACCGTATTTGTCAATCATTTGACACCGGTCAATCTGATCATTTTGCTCTGCTGCTTTTTGTCTATGCGCCGCTGGAAATTCGGAAAATATACCTTCGGTGAGGCGGCACTCGGCGAAAATGGGCTTTATCCGTCCGTTGTGCAGGCAGGGCGATGCGTCGTTTCTGTCATTTTGCTGGGACTGTGCATGATGAGTCTGGCCTCCAATGCCTACAATCCGTTTATCTATTTTAGATTTTAGGGAGAGATGAGATGGGCAGATATTTCAAATTTATTTTTATCATCGCTTTTTTCCTGATCTGTGCCTTTCCGCTGTACGGACTGTTGTGGTATGAGGAGCCGGAAGTCACTGAAAATAAAGTCCCGGCGGCATTTCCGGCGATTTGGGATGCGGAGAGCGGCAGGCTGAATATCAACTATATGAGTGAATTCGGCGACTGGTTTTCCGACCATTTTGCCGGACGGCAGGAGATGGTCACGGCCAATGCTCTAGTCAATGGCAGATGGCTGAAATCGTCGAGTGAAAACATCGTGATCGTCGGGAGAGAGAACTGGCTGTTTTACAGGGACTCGCTTGCGGACTATCAGGGCACAAAGCGCGTGACGGCCAGAGGCTTAAACAACATTGTGACTTCCCTGGCTTTGATCCAGGAATATGTGCAGCGTCTTGGCAGCCAATTTTTATTTGTGGCCGCGCCAAACAAAAATACGCTGTATCCGCAGTACATGCTCTATTATTATCCGAAGCGGAAGTCAGCCAACACGCTGGAACTGCTCGAACCGCTGTTGGCTGAGCGCGGCATCGCCTATGCGGACGCGAAGGAAATGTTTAAGGGCGAGAATGAGATTCTCTATCACGCCGGTGATTCCCACTGGAATAACAGGGGCGCGGCGATGGTGCAGGAATTGCTCTTAGATTCGATCGGACAGCCGTATACATCTGTGCTGGATCAGACGCCGGAGATCAGAGAGGACTTTGAGGGCGACCTCGATACCATTTTCTATCCGCTGGCGCGGCATCGCGAGCGCGAATGGGATTATTCGCGGTATTTTCACTTTACCTATGACGACGGCAATCCCGATACGACCCAAAATCACATCGAGACGACCAATCCTATCGCGGACGGGTCTCTCGTGATGTTCAGGGATTCCTTCGGCAACTCGCTTGTGCCGTTTATGGCGGACGCGTTCGGGAAGGCTTATTTTACAAAGACGGTGCCCATCCGTGTGGATGAGACAGATCAGCGAAAGGCGGATGTCTTCATACTTGAGATCGTCGAGCGGAATCTGGATCAGTTTCAGCGCATGGCGCCGGTCATGCCCGCGCCGCAAAGGGACCTTGAGACGAAAACCATCACGGCAGCGGAAGACGCCGCGTACGTGGAAGTGACGGCGTATGATACTTATGAAAAATTGTCGGGTATGGTCGATGCGAATCTGACAGACGATGATTCGCCCGTCTATGTGCGCCTCATCGGTTCGCAGGGGGAGCGCCGGATTTACGAGATGTTTCCGGCCTATGAGCAGGACCTGGCGGAGGTGACGACGGATTACGGATTTGCGGGATATATTCCGGCAGAGGATCTGGCGGGAGACATCTACGACATTGAGGTGATCACCCGAAAGGATGGTCAGTGGATATCCTCCGGGGTGATTGGGCGTTTACAGTAAACCCCTCATGTCGGCGATACCGGCATCATCATGTCTCAAAATAGGATTGGCTGCACGCCTTCGGCGGATGCGCAGAAAATGTGGTCGGAAGCTGGCGCCTTCATGGCGATTTACCGGAGATCGAAGCTGCCCTTGGCGCTTCATCAGAAATTGAAGCTGTCCGCGCGGCGCTTCATCAGGAATGAAAGGTTGGAGAATATGAGAAAAATATTATTTTTATTAGGCATTGTATTGATATTTGGTCTGGCAGGCTGCAGCGGCAGCAAAAACGAGAGTGCTTCTGAAACTGAGGCGGAATCAGGCATCAAAATTGAGACCGAGACGGAGACGGAGACAGAAATCGAGACAGAGATGGAGCCGGAAACTGAGACAGAAAAAGAAACTGAGACGGAACCGGAAACCGAGGCAGAGACAGAGGAAAAGCCGGATGCCCAGATACCTGAGACTTCGGCAAAAAATCAGGGCAGTTCAAATAATGGCAGTTCACCGCAGACTCAGACTCAGTCAACGCAGCCACAGACTCAGTCACCGCAGACTCAGGCGCCTGAGCCTCAGACACAGGCTTCTGAGCCGCAGACACAAGCACCTGAGACCCAGGCCCAGGCCCAGGAACCTCAGGCACCATACGTCGTGGAGCAGAGTCCGAGCTGCAACGGCAATCCGGGCTATGATAAGTGGTGGAGCGACGGCAGGGTGACATCGCCGGATGAGAACGGAAATGATGTGGTTGTCGATTACTGGGAGCCGTGAGATCTTTTCAGTACATCCAGGCCTGCCCGCCCTCCTCGTCCTCGTTGTCAAACATCGACGGGTCGAAGACAAATTTCGGTGCGGCCTTTAAAAGATATGGAAGGATCACGTCGTCCACATCCTCCGCCACATGGCATTCGGCGTCCAGCATCATGGTATAGATATGTTCTCTGGTGCACGGCGGCCACCAGCAGAGGCCTGCGGTGTTCGGATTGCCGGTGCGCGCAAAGTTGACAATCGACATTGACATCTGCTGTTCCAGGCGTTCGGTGACACCGTCAATCTGGCAGACCGGAAGCTGTGACGCATTGTGGAACCAGAACGGAATATCCGAGCAGTGCCATGCCGGTTTGCCGCCGTCATAGTCAAATTCCGTGTTAAATAGATAGGAATAGACCGGCGCACTGCCATCAGCGGCTTTTTTGGCGATGTATCTGACAGTATTCGGGCGAAACATGATATCCAGGTTATTGACATAAACTTCATTTTTATCCGGATAGATTTTTTTGAAGCGCGCGATGAGCTTGTCGGCGTGTGCCTCGCCGTATTTTTTGGCGACAATGGCCCTGCGCTCATCGGCGGTCAGCTGATCTTTATTTTCAACTGGCGGATCAAAGCCGAACTCCGCCATCACAGTGCCAACCATGGTTGGCACTTTCAGATAGCTCTCCGTGAAGCCGCGCTCAAGCGGATCGCCCAGATACCAGTCGTTGGCCTGCGGCGCCCAGTTGATCATTTTGCCGTCAGCCCTGACCTTTTTCTCGACATTATTGACAGCGCGGATCAGAAGTCCAGTCGGCACGGTGACAAGTTCCCTGGCCTGATTCTCTTTCAGATTTAGCTCCTTGAGGATCATCAGCACCAATTCCCTAGGCTCAATGTCATTCGCCGTCAGGTCGTCGGAGAGTACGCCGCTCATGACAACCGCCTTGTGGAAAAGGCCTGCCGCCGCCGGTGTCTGTCCAAGGGCGGTGACTTTTCCGCCGCCGCCGGACTGCCCGAAAACGGTGACATTGTCGGGATTGCCGCCGAAAGCGGAGATATTGTCGCGGATCCACTCCAGCGCCGCCACAATGTCCGCGATGCCGGCATTGACCGAATTGGCAAATTCCTCGCCGTACATCGACATGTCCAGATGGCCGAATACATTTAACCGATGGTTGATGGAGACCAGAACGACATCGTCGTATTTTGCCAGATTTGTGCCGTCATAGCAGACCTGTTCGATGGATGAGCCGGTGGAAAATCCGCCGCCGTGAAGCCATACCATGACCGGTTTTTTGTCATCCGGCCTCAAACTATTCGTCCAGATATTTAAGTATTGGCAGTGCTCATTCTCCGGCCAGAAACGGTGTGGCGTCAAGACCTCTCCGGTTGGCCTCGGTTGATTTAAAATCGGACAGATGTAGCCGTAACTTAAGGCCTCCCTGACGCCGTCCCAGGCTTCTAAAGGCTCCGGCGCCTGAAATCTTTTGGCCTTTGCGTATCGAACGCCGTGAAAAGCGTAGACACCGTCCATGTAAAAGCCCTTGAGCTTGCCCTTGGATGTCGTGACGACAGTTTCCTGATTGCTGCATTTGAATCTTGTTCCCATGAAATAAACCTCCGTTGTATGTAATCATTTAAAAATAACCACACGCACCTGGCAGGCGGGGTTCTATTTTTATTTTGTTTCCAACATCGCGACGTATTTTCCCCTGTCATTTTCTGAAATATTCAATATTTCCAGTGCATGCTCGGCCGTCCACTGCATTG
>CAYRDY010000014.1:0-32917 GCA_964423195.1 uncultured Catenibacillus sp.
CCTTGTAGATGAATTCACAAAAACTATGGCAACGGGAGATCACCAGTACAAGGGAAGCAATTGGCTCATGCAACTTGCAAAAAATATTGAGGCAGTGAAATCAAAGATCACAGCTGATGAAAACTTATCGAAGTTGGCTGATGAATACTATCAAGAAAATGGACAAGCGTCAAAAGATGTAGAAGCATTCATGGATATGGCTTCACAAGTCCATGACATGCAAAATGATTACAACACAGGAGAGAACCTCAAAAATTCAAGTCTCTTTACCGGCGGAGACTTCCTTCAGGAATTAAAGGAGAAGACCGGTGCCAACGGGATCCGGATCACCGCGTATTCTGACGGGACATGTGTTGTCAGCCCGACGGACGCGGATCCTGTGAGCAAAGATTCGGCAGAGGATGCTCTTGCAAATTGAGATGTAGCGGATGCGGATGCCGCGAGTGGATAAAAAATTTTTCCGGCAGAGCCTTTGGGGATGCACGGGAAGCAGTATTAAATGAAAAAAGAGGCTGTGGAAAATGTGGTGTTGAGGCACTCATTTTCACAGCCTTTTCTTTGGCTTTCACGGCCTTTTCAGGCGACTATGGGAACGGCGCATGCGCGGGTGGTTTTCTTTCTGAGTGATTGCAAAATTGATTCAAATATGAGATAATATGAACACTTAGGGAGCACGGGCGACGGCGAAGTGTGAGCTCAGTGCGAGTTATGCATGAACGGACGGATGAGGCATTTGCGATTTCCCATGCATGGACGGACGGATGAGGCATTTACGATTTCCCATGCATGGGCGGACGGATGAGGCATGCGATAGCCTTCGCCGGGAGATCGCGAGTCTGAAAAGGAAAGGTGAACGGAATGGACAGGGAAGATTTTCTTGATGGCTGTATTCTTGGCGTATCGTTAGCTTTTGCACTGACGGTTGGTGAAATCTGGCAGAATGTGCTCTATTATGTCTGCCTGTTTCAGCAGATCACTGTTCATCCGAGGGTTGAAGTGCTCCGCAGGGATATTAGTATCTGGTCGGGTTTCTTTAGTTTCATTATCGTTTTTCTTGGCGCGCCGTCTTTTCGCGAGCAAAATGAGGTGGATTGCCAACTTGAAAACTGGCGGCTGTTTCCGCGCAAGATCGTCTGGTTGATTTTGTTTGTCGTCCTGGCAGGGGTGGCGCTGTATAGGAAGCCTACTTGGGGAAGAATTGTGGAGCAAGACGTCCTTCGGGTGTACTGGCCCGCATATCTCATCGGTCTTGTGGTTATACTTGTCATTCAGCGGCTCCTGATCGTCCTTTTCTTTCGGCTGAAAGTGTACCCAGCAGCCGCAAAAAGACCGGAAGGCCACACATTTCAGATCATTTTAATCGGATTGTTTGCTCTCCTTCTCGTGAGTGTCTATTCGGTTTACTTTCTCCCGTATCCGGAGATCCCGAATTTCATCTATCTGAACGGCGTGGACGCCGTGGTGAGAGGGCGTATTCCATTGTCACAGGCGGCGCTGTTTTTCTGACTTTCCGACTCTGTATTTGACCATTTTTTTCATACATATCCAGTAGTTTCTCTCGCTGACAGATGTCGCCTTTCGGATTTTTTCTTCTATCTGCTCGGATCCGGACAGCCAGTCCGCGCGGACGCTGCCCAAGTCCAGACAGCGTTTGGTCTCGGAGATTTTGGCGGAATCCGTATTTTTCTTTCGCAGTTCGAGGAGCAGGCCTTCCGCGGCGCGTTGATATTCAAAGTTGTAAAATTTGCGGGTACCGGAGATGTAATCCAGTTCAATGATCCGGCAGGGATGCTCTTTTGGAAGGAAACAGGCATCTTCCATGGATTCGGTCATGTGGAGATAGTAAAGACTTGCCCGTTCTTTCCCCTCACTTTTTCGGATGATTCGTCCAAGGCGCTGGATGCGCTGTCGCTGCACGGAGGTTCCGGAGAGAATGATGCCGATGGAGGCGTCCGGAATATTGATGCCCTCGTCCAATGCTTTGCAGGCGATCAGAATTCGGATGTCGCCGTCCCGGAAACGCGTCAGGGTATTTTGATTGGCCTGTGCGCCCATCCGCGAGTGATATCGCCCCACTTTTCCGGGGTATTTTTCCTGCAGACACCGGTAGAGTTCATCCGTCTGGCGGATTCGTTCACCGAAGACCAGGATTTTTTCGTTGTCCGGCAATTTTTCGATTAAGCTTATAGCGCATGAAATTCTTGCGGAGGCGAGACTGACAAGGTTTGTCCTTTTATAAGAGAGGTTGAGATACAGAGAAGCCATCTCTGCAAGCTTCCGATCTTTGTGGGCGGTGAGAGTGCGAAGCAGTTCATAACATTGTTTTTGATCCATATGCGCAAGCGAGGGCACGCGCCTTGAGAGTTGTGTGTATAAATAGTGCATGCGCTCCGTGAGCACTTGATAGTCTTGTCTCTCTGCCGGCAGAAAGGACAGGCTGATATGGAAAATGTCATAGGGGCTTACAGTGCCCTGAGCCGCGGCATTTGCCATACTATAGCTGTAGATGGTCGGGCCGAGGGCATCTCTGAGAAAGCTTTCCGTCCGGGCCGATGGAAGCGTCGCGGACAGACCAAGCGAGAAAAAGGAATTCTTGTAGGCTTCAATATATGGAAGAAACTCAAAAATCAGCCGGTTCTGTTCACTCTCGTAGCGATGACACTCGTCAGCGATCAGAAGCACGGCGTCGCCATCCCGCAGGTCTGAGATGATCTGCCGTGCCAGCTCGTAGCGAGCGGAATTAATGACATAAATCATATATTGGCAGCCCTGCGACATATTGAATCCGCCGCCACGAAGTCCGATTTTGGGGTGGCTGTCTGTCTTACCGGTGTTTTCTGAATGCTCAAGAAAGTCTCTCAGTGTGCGGTGCCACTGGTGCATCAGGGCGCTGGTCGGGACGACGATTTTGACGCGCAGTTCCTGAGTAAGACGCGTCCCCAGACGGCTGGCGGCGGTCAACGCCAGCAATGTCTTGCCGCTGCCTGTGGCCGCTTCGACGATGCCATGTCCCTGATTCGCAAACCAGTTTCTCAGGCAGCGCTCCTGCCATGCGTAAAGCTCATCTGCCATACTTTTAATCGCCCTTTCTCTGTAACCTTCCGGAACATGTCTGAACATTTATCTCTTTTGCATCCACAGTCAGGTCTCACAACGGGAAATAGCTTGACCCGATACGGCTAGTATAGCATATTTTGAGGGATATGGAAACAGGATGTTGAAATCTGCCGGAGATTTGGTTATAATAATTGTGGTAACTCAGGGAGATCTGAATGGTCATTAGTAAAACGCAAAGGATGAGATGATGAATTACGAAGATTTTTATTTGACGGTGCGGGCGCAGGAGAAGATCGTCAGTGACGGACTGGCGGGTTTGCAGAAATTATCTAGGGCGGTCGGCCGGGAGACGGAGAACGGCGATATCCGCGGCATGATAAAGGACGCGGAGTCGATGAGGACGACTGCGGCGGATCTTTTGAATGCGATTGATGCCATGCGGGCGACGGTCGATGCTTTTGATATTGAGAGTTATTATAAGAGTGGTGAATTTACAGCGCAGTTGCTTGACGCCTGCAGGGCGTACGACATCGATGTGCGCGAAGATGCTCCGATATACGAGATGTTTCCCTATCGCGTGCGCGTAGATGAGGAAAATCAGGAGATTTACCTTGACCGCAAAAAGATTCCTTGCGTGCGACCTCAGAAGTTTGCCCAGATTGTCAGGGATGGGCAGGAGAAGCTCAAAAAGGTTTCTTTCAACGCGCAAAAGTTTGCCGATGAGCTGGCGGAAGCCTATGATCTCGCGGTGATGAAGCAAAATCTGCAAAGCGGCACTGATATTTATCTGAACAGCTTGTATAAGATCATGACGCTGATGAGCCGTTTCAGAAAGGATTATGACAAGCACAGTTTTGCCTTTGACCTGGCACGGCTGTACGCTTCGAGGCTCAAGGAGACAAAAAGCGGCAGAAGATTTCAGTTCGGGCCGAGCCGAAAGAACGGTAAGGCGATCAGAATTCTGGATGAGGACGGAAAGGAACAGTTCCTGGCGACGATCCGTTTTTATGAATGAGGGGCAGGCAAATGAATGGAATCGATTTTCTTACGGATTTTTGGAGAGAAAAATATCTTCGGGAATATATCAGGGGCGGCGGCAGCAAGATCAAGTTCGTCACAGGGCGCAAGGGCAGCGGCAAGACTTATTTTCTGAATGCCATGACGGCCATCGCCAAGGAGGAAAATTATAAGACAGTCCAGTTTTCGGCCAGAGACGTCTGGATGCATGATTTTCGGGAAATATATATCGAAATTTTGCACCAGTGCGACATCATGGACTGCCTGGAGAGTGTCAGTCGTTATCTGATCCGGGAGATGGGCTATGATGACAGAGACATTCCGGAGGGCATGCGGTTTATTGATTTTCTCTCGCAAAACGGCATGGGCGACGCCATCACAAAGCGGGAAATACGCGCGCAGCTTCGTCAGATTTTTCTGGACAATCCGATGCTTGACAACAATTTTGCCCTGGCATGCAGTATGCTGACGGGCAGCATTTTGGGATATCCGGTTTTGGAGGAGCAGAATAAGGCGCTGCTTTTGGCATGGCTGGAGGGCGACCGCTCGGTCAAGCTGTCCCAGCTGCGCACGCTGGGTTTCTATCCGAGCCGGATCACAAAATACAATGCGCGCCATATGCTCAGGTCGTTGGCGGAAGTCGTCCGCATGGGCGGTTGTTCAGGCCTTCTGGTGGCGATTGACGACATGGAAATATTGATCAGCCGCTCCAGTCTGGAGCCGATCCATTATACGAAAATGAAGCGCGAAGATACCTATGAGAGCATCCGCCAGCTCATCGATGATATTGACAGCATGAGGAATATTCTTTTCATCTATGCGTTTGACAGGTCATTGATCGACGATGAGAATGCCGGCCTGAAGTCCTACCAGGCCTTGTGGATGCGCATACAGAATGAGATTGTCAGCGAGCGTTTTAATTGCTTTGCGGATATGGTGGATATGGACAGGCTGTCGCTTCAGGAATATACGCCGGAAGTGGTGGAGTCAACAGGGCCTGTATATGACACCGAGGCGAGGCATATCATAGAGGCCCTGCGGTCGGGCGTCCCGTCCCGCGCGGTTGGACAGTATTTTTCGGAGGCGCGCCCTAAGATTATGCGGGAAATTTCCGACCGGCTGGATGCGGTCTGTGATGCGGACAGATCGAGTGGGATGGTCATTTGCGGGAAATATGGCGAGGGAAAGACCCACCTGCTCAATACTGTTTTTAATCTGGCACATTCAAACAACATGGTCGTTTCTTATATTTCTCTGAGCAAGGAAACGCCGATGGATAAGCTGTATCTGGTCTATCAGAAGATTATTCAAAACACTTATCTGCCGAGACGGCTGCAGCCGGGATTTTCGCAGGAATTGGAAAAGATTTCCGCCAACAGCCCTATCGCCAGCGAAATGTTGTTTTTTGCCGCAAAACAGTTGGAGACGGACAAGCTCTACTACTTGTTTCGGTCATATCTGAATACAGAGGATTCGGACGAAAAATTTTTGCTGCAGGCGGATCTGGAGGGCGATTTTATGGCCAACGCGCCGATCAAAAAGATATACCGCCGTATTTTCAATCAGCCTGTAAAATATAATGTGAATTTTGCCAAGACCAAGCATTGCCGTGATTATTTTTCATTTATGAGCCATTTGTTTGTGCAGCTCGGCTATCACGGCTGGGTGATTCTTGTGGATGAGACGGAACTCATGGGGCGGCTGGGCAAAAAGGCGCGCCTGAATGCTTACCGGAATATGGCGGATTTTCTCATGCCGGGCGAAAATCTGGAATCGACATTCAGCCTTTTCGCGCTCAGTGCCTCTTATGTGGAGGATGTGATTGATGGAAAACATGAATATGAAAACCTTGAGGCTGTCTATCCGGAAGAGATGGAGCCAGCCAAGACTGTTCTTGACATATTGATCAAAGCACCGCAGCTTCTGCCACTCTCGAAGGAGGAGATCAGTGAAATTCTGTATAAAATACAGGATTTTCATGGACGTGCCTATGCGTGGACGCCTGGCGTGTCCGTTGATTCTCTGATGGGGGCCACCCGATCCGGCTATCTGCTGCGCACAAAAATCCGGGCGGCGATAGAATTCCTGGATCAGCTGTATTTGTATCATCAGTCTGGCAAAACAAAGATCAACGAGCTTGGAAAAGAAATTTATACGGAAGACGTGCCTTCTCTGGAGGAGATCGATATTTAAATGAACTTTCACAGAGGGCATAGGCCTGTTCTTTTTCAGCGGGGTTATGGGTTGAATGCCTCTGAGAATTGTGAAATTGCAAGATCAAGAGGGAAATTATATGGCAACAATTTTAATTGAATTGGTCGGCGGCCTGGGGCTGTTTATCGCCGGCATGAATATGATGAGCCACGGTATTGAGAAGGTCGCCGGCAATAAGTTGCGCGGCATTCTGCAGGCGTTCACCAAGACAAAATTTCTCGGTTTACTCGTGGGGCTGCTTTTTACCGCGGTCATCCAGTCGTCGAGCGCGGCCACGGTCATGGTGGTCAGCTTTGTCAACTCAGGGCTTCTGACGCTGACCGAGGCGAGCGGCATTATTCTCGGCGCCAATATCGGCACGACGGTCACGGCGATGCTTGTGGCCATCCGCATGAGCCTGATCGCGCCGATCTTTGTGTTTGCCGGCGCGGTGATGCTCAATTATGTCAAAAATCCGACGGTCAAAAAGATCGGTGAGGTCGTGCTGGGGTTCGGTATATTATTTGTCGGAATCAGCACCATGTCCGAGGCGATGGGCGAGCTGCGCGAGATACCGGAAGTGCTCGACATTCTGGCGAATTTTACGAATCCGCTGCTGGCGGTGCTGATGGGGCTGATCATCACCTCGATTGTCCAGAGTTCGTCCGTGACCGTCAGCATACTGGTCGTCATGGCATCGCAGGGTCTGGTGAATCTGCATATCTGCATGTTCGTGATTCTGGGCTGCAACATCGGCGCCTGCACATCAGCGGTGATCTCAGGCCTGAGCGGCAATAAAAATGCCAAGCGTGCTTCGCTGATCCATCTGTTGTTCAATGTCTTCGGCACGATCCTGATGTTTGTCCTGCTGATCTTTTTCTCAGACCAGATCGCCGGCATCATCACGTTTATCAGCGGCAACGGTAACGACGCCGCAAGCCTAGGGCGCAGCATCGCCATGGCGCATTTCTTGTTCAAGGTATTTCAGGTGATTGTATTATATCCGTTTATGAACGGTATCATCAAGCTGACTTACATTCTGGTGCCGGGCGAGGACGTGGAAGTCGCCGGGGAGGATTATCATCTGCAGTATATCAGCAGTGCCCTGCCGAATCCGGCGGTGGCTGTCGTGCTGGCTGTCCAGGAAATCCGCCGTATGGCGCGTATCTCTTTTGAGAATCTGAATCTTGCCGTCGAATGCCTGATCAATGATGATCTGGAGAGTAGCCAGCGTGTTTTTTCCAATGAGAAATATGTGGATTATCTGGATGAGCAGATCAGCAATTATCTGGTCAAGATCAACCACAACGCGCTGCCGTTTGCCGACATCAATATGATCGCCGCCTATTTCCATGTGGTCAGCGATATTGAGCGTGTCAGCGACCATGCGGAGAATATTGCGGAGCTGATCCCGCAGATCGAGGAAAATAATATCCAGTTCACGGATCAGAGCATTGACGGGCTGCGGCAGATGATGGATCTGGTCAATCAGATCCTTGAGAAATCGATCGATATGTTTGTGTCCGACGAGGAGAATAAGAGTTATGAGAATTCGGAGAGATTGCGTGAGATCAGCCGCCTTGAGAGCAAGATCGACGAGATGGAGCGCGAGCTGCAGAGCCAGCACATCCTCGATCTGAATGAGGGCAAGTGCAGCGCCCAGGCGGGGATCTATTTCTCGGATATTATCTCCGCCCTTGAGCGTGTGGGCGATCACGCCATCAATATCGCGTTTGCCCTGGCGGACGCCAGAAATGCCGCCAAGATCGGCGTGAAGACTTCGGAGACTATTGGATGATTCTGAACGCTCATAATTTCAACGCGCGCAGGATCTGGTGGAATTGGCCGCCGCAGCGCTCGATCTCTCCCAGCACCCGGTCGATTTTTGCGTCGTCGAGATACCAGTTGTCGCGGGAAATGTCCTGCGTGACGGTCGGGCAGATGAAAAAACGCGTTTCGGGGTAGAGCAGTTCGTAATAGAGCAGGCAGCGCCTGGCGTGAAATGCCTGGCAGCAGATGATGGCTCTGGAAATGTGAAGCCCCAGATCATCCGTCAATTTTCTCGAATAAATGGCATTTTCGTACGTATAGGATGCCTGATTCTCGGTGATGATCGCGGCTTCCGGCACGCCCTGCGCGAGCAGGAGCGCGCGGTGGAAGTCACATTCATTGACGAAAGTTTGCGCGGCAGAGGGTTCGCGGTCGGTGAGGGACTCCGGCGTGATGCCGTCTTCCGCGCCGGCAAATTCTCCCCTGAGGATGCTGTGGCCGCCGGATGGCATGATCAGCGGCGCGAAGCCGCCGTGCCAGAGATTGGCCGCTGTCACGGAGAGCGCGCCGTAGCCGCTGCCTGGGATAAAGATGATGTCCGCCTTTTCCGGGGTGTGTTCGACAAAAATGAAATCGGTCATATCTTGAATGATGGGAAGCATGGTGGATCTCCTCCGGGCTGTTGAAAAAAATGTAAATTGCTATTTTCATTATAAGAGAATCGTGGTAAAATGTAAAGAAAGATTGCGGCGCGCCGCGCCATACAACTGGAGGAAGACGAATGGGCATTTTGATATTTCTCGGTTTGATCATATTGCTGGTGATCATCGTGGTGGTGGCCGTTGTGTCCGGGCTGATCTCATCGCTCGGCGGCGTGATCGCCGAGGAGGACGACGAGGACTGACGGCAGCTACGGCGAAAAAGCGATTTGTATATGCGACATGGGAAAGGCAGGTATTTAACTCAAAAAATTAAATATCTGCCTTTAAATGTCTTATGCTTTCATTTTTTCCGGTTCCGGGTAATCCACGCCAAAGGTCTCCACGGTCATGGAGGCGATGATCTGCGGTACGCGCGGTTTGTCATTGTAGTCGGTGGCGACATTGGCGATCTTGTCTACGACGTCAAGGCCTTCGATGACTTTGCCGAAAGCGGCGTAGGCGCCGTCCAGATGCGGACTCGTCTTGTGCATGATAAAGAACTGGCTGCCAGCGGAGTCCGGCATCATGGCTCTCGCCATGGAGAGGACACCCGGCGTGTGCTTCAGCGGATTGTCAAAGCCGTTCTGGGAGAATTCGCCCTTGATTCGGTAGCCGGGACCGCCGGTGCCTGTGCCGTTCGGGCAGCCGCCCTGGATCATAAATCCGGCGATGACTCTGTGAAAGCTGATGCCGTCGTAGAAGCCCTTTTTGATCAGGGAGATAAAGTTGTTGACCGTGTTCGGGGCGATCTCAGGATAGAGTTCCGCTTTCATGACGTCGCCGTTTGACATGGTGATTGTGACGATAGGATTCTGTGCCATTAAAAAACTTCCTTTCGTGAATGAGTGATGCAGGGCTTTTGCGCTGTGCCCCCTGATGTGGGATGAAGCGGGCGTGCCAGGCCCGTGACTTTTGCCCTTTGAGCTCTGCGCTCTCATTATAACTTTTGCGCCGCGGGGATTCAAGCATTATTTTAGCCCCGTAGGGATTCAGGTATTATTTTGTATTTTATTAACCAAAAATTTAGCACAGGAAGGGTGTTATTATGGATTTAAAGACAATGATCAGTGAATCGAAACACATTGTATTTTTCGGCGGGGCCGGCGTGTCCACGGAGAGCGGCATACCGGATTTTCGCAGTGAGCAGGGCATTTACAACACCGTGAAAAATTTCGGGGTTCCGCCGGAAACGATTTTGTCGCGCACATTTTTCTGGCAGAATCCGAAGAAATTTTATGAATTTTACAAGTCGACCATGATTTACAGGGACGCCAAACCGAACAAGGCGCATCTGGCGCTGGCGAAGCTGGAGAAAATGGGGAAACTTGATGCCATCGTCACCCAGAATATTGACGGCCTGCACCAGCTCGCGGGCAGCAAAAAGGTCTATGAGGTCCACGGCAGCGTGCTGAAAAACAGATGCACGAAGTGCCACAAGTTTTATACGCTGGATGAGATCATGGCCAAAGACGGCGTGCCGTATTGTGATAAGTGCGGCGCCATCATCAAGCCGGAGGTCGTCCTCTACGAGGAAGGGCTGGACAGCGCCACGATCGACAAGAGTGTCTCGGCGATCTCAAAGGCGGATATGCTCATTGTCGGCGGCACCTCGCTCAATGTCTATCCGGCGGCCGGCTTTGTGCAGTATTACCGCGGTGACAAGCTGGTGCTGATCAATAAGAGTGAGACGCCATATGATAAGTACGCGAATCTTCTGATTCACGATTCGATCGGCAAAGTCCTCTCCGAGGCGGTAGGGGAATGAAAATACGCGGCAGTCAGGACAATGGATATTCGGGAACGGAGGGCTTTTGATGAGAGATGCGTTACTTGAAAAATTTGAGGAACTTTTTGGCGGGGGCGGCGATATCCGGACTTATTTCGCGCCGGGCCGCGTCAATCTGATCGGCGAGCATACGGATTACAACGGCGGGCATGTCTTTCCGTGCGCGCTGACCATCGGCACATACGCGATCGCCCGCAGGCGAGAGGACCGCGCGCTGAGATTTTATTCGATGAATTTTGAGGAGATGGGCGTGGTCGAGTCCAGCCTGGACGCGCTCGTGTGTGACAGGGCCGCGGGCTGGACGAATTATCCGAAGGGCATGATGTGGACATTCATTCAGAGAGATCACGCGGTGCCGTATGGGGTGGATATGCTGTTGTACGGCAATATTCCGAACGGTTCGGGCCTGTCCTCATCCGCGTCCGTGGAGCTGGTCACCGGCGTGATGCTTCGCGATATGTACGGTTACGATGATCTGAGCATGATTGACCTGGCGCTTTACGGCCAGTATTCGGAAAATCATTTTAACGGCGTCAACTGCGGCATCATGGATCAGTTCGCCATCGCCATGGGCAAAAAGGATCATGCCATTTTTCTGGACACGAGCGATCTGTCCTATCAGTACGCGCCGGTGAAACTTGAGAATGCGCGGATTGTCATCGCCTGCAGCAATAAAAAGCGCGGCCTCGGCGATTCAAAATATAACGAGCGGCGCAGTGAGTGCGAGGAAGCGCTGGCGGACATTCAGAAGGTCAGAGCGGTCAAGGCGCTCGGCGAGCTGACGGCGGATGCTTTTGAGGAAGTGAAGGGCGCCATCAGGCGGCCGGTCTGTGTCAAACGCGCCAGGCATGCGGTCTGTGAGAACCAGCGGACCGTGGAAGCGGTGGAGGCACTTAAAGACAATGATATCGCGCGGTTTGGCGCGCTGATGAATGCCTCACATGTGTCGCTTCGTGATGACTATGAGGTGACGGGCATCGAGCTGGATACGCTGGTCGAGGAGGCCTGGAAATGCGAGGGCGTGATCGGTTCGAGGATGACAGGCGCGGGATTCGGCGGATGCACGGTCAGCATCGTGAAAAATGAGGCCATTGACGCATTCATTGAGAAAGTCGGACGTGCCTATAGAGAGAAGATCGGCTACGCGGCGGATTTTTACGCGGTGGACATCGGCGACGGCGCGGGTGTGTTGAGATGAGGGGAAATCAAATGTTGAGCGAGAATATCAAAAAACTTGTGCAGTATGGCATGGAAACCGGACTTGTGCATGAGGCGGACCGGATCTATGTCACGAACCGGCTTCTCGCGGTCATGCACGAGAACAGTTACGAGGAGCCGACCGCCGATTCATCACAGGCGGGCACAGGAGCAGCAGCCGCTGATCCGGAATGGGCGGGCACAGAGGCCGTCGCCGCCGATTCACCACAGACGGTTACAAAAGCAGCGGTCGCCGATCCGGTGCATGGAGATACAGAGCCGGCGCACGGCGGCGTGAGGGAAAGTTCTAACGGCTCGGTGCCCTCCGTTGATCTTGAGCGCACGCTGGAGGCGCTCTGTGACGAGGCTGTGTCGCGGGGGCTTCTTGAGGCGGACAGTGTGACTTATCGGGATCTGTTTGACACGAAACTGATGGACTGCCTGATGCCGAGACCGAGCGAGGTCATCGCGAAGTTTTATGCGCTCTATCGGGAGAGTCCGATGGCGGCGTCCGATTATTTTTATCAATTGAGCCAGGACAGCAATTATATCCGCCGTTACCGCATCAAAAAGGACATTCGATGGACAGTGGACAGCGCGTATGGCGCGGTCGATATCTCCATCAACCTTTCCAAGCCGGAGAAAGATCCGAAGGCGATCGCGGCCGCGGGAAAGGCGCGGGCGGGCGGTTACCCGAAGTGCCAGCTCTGCTGGGAAAATGAGGGCTACGCGGGGCGCGTTGATCATCCGGCCAGGCAAAACCACAGGGTCATTCCGCTGACGATCAACAACTCCCGCTGGGGTTTCCAGTATTCCCCTTATGTCTACTATAATGAACACTGCATTGTGTTCAACAGCGCGCATGTGCCGATGAGGATCGACCGCTCGACGTTTGTCAAACTGTTTGACTTTATCAAGTTCCTGCCGCATTATTTTATCGGGTCAAACGCGGATCTGCCGATCGTGGGCGGATCCATTTTGAGCCATGACCATTATCAGGGCGGACATTATACCTTTGCCATGGAGCGGGCGCCGATAGAGCGGGAGATCACGATTCCGGGCTACGAGGATGTGGAGGCGGGGATCGTCAAGTGGCCGCTCTCCGTGATCCGCATCCGCCATCGGGACGAGACGAGACTCATCGACCTGGCGGAGCACATTTTGAATCGGTGGCGTGTGTACAGTGACGAGGACGCGTTCATCTTCGCAAAGACGGACGGCGAGCCGCACAATACGATCACGCCGATCGCGCGCATGAAGGATGGCGTGTTTGAGCTTGACCTGGCGCTGCGCAACAACATCACGACGGAGGAATGCCCGCTGGGCGTTTACCACCCGCACGCGCAGTACCATCATATCAAGAAAGAAAACATCGGGCTGATCGAGGTGATGGGGCTTGCCATTCTGCCGGCACGCCTGAAGGATGAGCTGGCGCTGCTCGCGGAATATATTCTGGAGAAGAGGGATATCCGTTCCAATGAAAAGCTGCTGTGCCACGCGGATTGGGCGGAGGAATTTCTGCCGAAATATCCGGATATCAACGCGGAGAATGTGATGGACATTCTCAAAAAAGAGGTCGGCCTTGTCTTTGTCCATGTGCTTGAGGATGCCGGGGTTTACAAGTGCACGCCGGAGGGACGGGCGGCGTTTATGCGGTTTATCCATACATTGTAGGCGGAGCGCACGTTTCTGGCGCCGGCTGAAGCGGCGCATAACGGTTTCATTTCGGGTTATCCGGAGGAAGGGGGAGTTTGAGAATGCGAATTTTAGTGACGGGCGGCGCGGGGTATATCGGAAGCCATACCTGCGTGGAACTTTTGAATGAGGGTTATGAGGTTGTGGTTGTGGATAATCTCTACAATTCCAACAAAAAGGCGATCGACCGCGTCGAGGAGATCACGGGCAGAAAAATCACTTTTTATGAGGCGGACATCTGCGACGCGAAGGCCATGGATCATATTTTTGAGAGGGAAAAAATCGACGCGGTGATTCATTTCGCGGGACTGAAGGCCGTCGGTGAATCCGTGGCCAAGCCGCTGGCGTATTATTCGAATAATATCGGCGGCACGCTCACACTCTGCGACGCGATGCGGCGGCACGGCGTCAAAAATATCATTTTCAGCTCGTCGGCCACAGTATACGGTGATCCGGCCATGATCCCGATCACGGAGGCATGCCCGAAGGGCACCTGCACGAATCCGTATGGCTGGACAAAATGGATGATCGAGCAGATTCTGACAGATATTCAGAGGGCGGATCCGGAGTGGCAAGTGATCCTTCTGCGCTATTTCAATCCGATCGGCGCGCATCCGAGCGGAAAGATCGGCGAGGATCCAAAAGGCATACCGAACAACCTCCTGCCGTATGTGGCGCAGGTGGCGATCGGCAAGCTGGACTGCCTGGGCGTGTTTGGCGACGATTATGACACACCGGACGGCACGGGCGTGCGCGACTACATCCACGTCGTCGATCTGGCGGTCGGCCATGTCAGGGCCATTCAGAAGCTGGCCGATAGAGACGGCGTGAGCATTTATAATCTCGGCACCGGAAAGGGCTACAGCGTGCTGGAGGTTGTCCACGCGTTTGAGAAGGCCTGCGGCCATCCGATTCAATACGAGATCAAGCCGCGCAGGGCCGGTGATATAGCCATGTGCTACTGTGATCCGGCCAAGGCCGAAAAACAGCTCCATTGGACGGCAAGATACGGCATCGACGAGATGTGCGCCCACGCATGGAACTGGCAGAGACAGAATCCGGATGGCTACAGGACAGAGACAGAATAAACTTCCATGCGTCGCTGGCTGTGAATGGTGAATTTAGATAGGCAAAGCGAAGTGAATATGATGAAAAAAATTCCTGTCGGTATTGAGAATTTTGAAGAATTCTCATCAGAGAATTTTTATTATGTTGATAAGACAATGTTCATCGCGGAACTTTTGAGAAACTGGGGCAAAGTCAACCTGTTTACGCGTCCGCGAAGATTCGGTAAGTCCCTCAATATGAGCATGCTGCGCTGTTTTTTTGAGATTGGCTGTGACAAGTCGCTGTTTGAGGGATTAAAGATTTCGCGGGAGCAGCAATTGTGTGAGCGTTATATGGGAAAGTTTCCGGTGATCTTTGTCAGCCTGAAAAATGTAGACGGGATGGATGAGCGCTCGGCGCGCGCCGCCCTGTGCAGGGTGATCGGAAATGAGGCGAGACGGTTTGGATATTTATCCGAGAGTGACCGCCTGGACGCCAATGACAAGGAAATGTACCGTGCGCTGACGCTTGTGAAAGACGGTATGTTTTCAATGGCGGATGATCTTCTTGTGGACAGCCTGCGCACCTTATCGGTGCTTTTGGCAAAGCATTACGGGGAAAAGGTTATTTTGCTGATTGATGAGTATGATGTCCCTTTGGACAGGGCTTTTCAGGCAGGCTATTATGATGAAATGATATTTCTCATTCGAAATCTTTTCAGCAGCGTACTGAAGACGAACGATGCCCTTTTGTTTGCCGTCCTTACAGGGTGTCTGCGCATTTCAAAGGAGAGTATCTTTACAGGTCTGAACAATCTGAAAGTCCACACGGTTACGGATACACGCTATGACGAATATTTTGGATTTACGGATGAGGAAGTTCGGGAAATTCTGGAATATTATGGTCTCCAGGGGCGGGCGGATGACATTCGTGATTGGTATGACGGTTATCGGTTTGGTTCCGCCTCAATCTATTGCCCATGGGATGTGCTGAATTACTGCGATGCCCTGCTGGATGACCCTGAGGCTTTGCCGGAAAATTACTGGGCCAATACAAGCGGCAATGCTATTGTGCGGCGATTCATTGGCCGAGCCGGCAAAGGGACGAAAGATGAGATAGAACAGTTGATTGCGGGGGAGACAATCACAGAGAAGATCAAACCGGAGTTAACTTACAGTGAAATGGAGTCATCTGTTGAAAATCTTTGGAGCGTGCTGTTTTCTACGGGTTACCTGACCTGGCGGCGACAGTCCGGAAGAGGAATTTATGATCTTGTGATTCCAAATCGGGAGATCAGGGAATTGTTTATTGAGCAGATCCGGCAATGGTTCAGTGAATCGCTCCAGGAAGATACAGGGAAGAATGATGCGTTTTGCAGAGCGTTTATTGAGGGAAGGGCGGATCTCGTTGAAAAAATACTGCGAGAGTATTTGTGGGATACCATCAGCATTCGTGATTATGGGGTGAGAAATACACAAAAGGAAAATTTTTATCACGGCCTGCTCCTCGGATTGCTGCATTACAGAGAGAACTGGCTTGTCAGGTCAAATGAGGAGTCCGGGAGGGGTTATTGTGATATTTCTGTCAGGACACCGGAGGGCATAGGTGTGGCAGTTGAACTGAAATATGCCGAAAATGGCAATATGGTACAGGAATGCGATGCGGCGCTGCTGCAGATAGAGACGCGCGGATATGATGCTGCGCTGTATCGGGATGGCATGAAAAAGGTGTTGAAATACGGGATTGCTTTTTACAAAAAGACGTGTAAGGTGGTCGGCGGATTTAGCGACGCATTAAAGAGTTAATGAAAAATTTATAAATATATAAGGATTGAATATTTTTCCTTTCTCTATAAATATGATAAAATATCCCTGAAATGCGCGGGTGATTTTTGTGAAGTTACTGACGAAACTCAGGGTTTCCTATATTGTGCTGATTGTCGTGCCGCTCCTCTTGATCGGCGTGGCGGTGACCGGCATCAGTTTTGTGAGCATGAATGCCATAGACAAGCAGTATGATGTCAGCGATTCCGCCGGTGTGGGCGCGCTGTATGACCCGTTCAGGCTGCTTGGGAATATGACGGACACCATGCTCCGCGAGATTGAGGATACGATCGAGTCGCAGCCGGAAAAGATGCTGGATACGGCCTATCTTGAGGAGGTCAACCGCCGTCTGCAGGCGCAGTCCTCCTATTTGATCGTAAAGAAGGACGACGGCGTATTTTATTCAGGGATGTCGGCGGACGGCGCTGCGCCGATCGATGCGGCTTATCTGGATCTGCGCGCGGCGGAGGGCAATATCTTTGTGATGAGTGACATACCCTGCCATGTGAGCATGAAATCGTTTGTACACGCGGACGGCAGTCCGGGAAGCGTCTTTATCGTTACCAATATCGACAATGTGATTCCGCATCTGCGCACGGCCATTCTGCTGATCCTTGTGGTCACCATCTGTATTTTTATTATCGCGGGGGCGGCGCTGATGTTCTGGCTGTATAAGAGCATCGTGAAGCCGGTCGACAAGCTCAAGACCGCTGTGGAAAATATCAAGGACGGCAATCTGAATTTCAGCATTGACGCCCAGGCGGACGATGAGATTGGGGAACTGTGCGTGGCCTTTGAGGAGATGCGCAGCAAGCTCAAGGAGCAGATTGAGATCAGCATGCAGTACGAGAAGGACAACAAGGAGCTGATCAGCAACATTTCCCATGACTTAAAGACCCCGATCACGGCCATCAAGGGCTATGTGGAGGGCATTCTTGACGGCGTGGCCGATACGCCGGAGAAGCAGGAGCGCTATATCCGGACGATCTACACGAAGGCCAATGACATGCAGAGCCTGATCGATGAACTGTCGCTATATTCCAAGTTGGACAGCAATTCGACGACCTATTATTTCCAGAAGGTGAATCTGAACGACTATTTTGAGGATTGCGTGGAGGAGATCAGCGTCGATCTTGAGGTCAAACATATCGGCCTTGGATTTTTTAATTATGTGGACAAGAACTGTGTGATCATCGCCGACCCGGAGCAGCTCAAGCGTGTGATCATGAACATTATCAGCAACTCGACGAAATATATCGATAATCCGCATGGCCTGATCAATATCCGCCTGCATGATGAGCCGGAGTATATCCAGGTGGAGATCGAGGATAACGGCAAGGGGATGACGCAGGAAGAGCTGAGCCATATCTTTGAGCGCGGCTACCGGACGGATTCCTCAAGAAATTCCGCGCAGGGCGGCAGCGGTTTCGGGCTCTCGATCGCCAAGAAGATCATAGAGGATCACGGCGGGCGCATCTGGGCCACGAGCAAGGTGGGTATCGGCACAAGCATTTGTTTTGTGATCAGGAAATATGAGGAGAACAGGATCTATGAGTAAGAAAATTTTGATCATTGAGGACGAAGTGAGTATCGCGGAGCTGGAAAAGGATTATCTTGAACTGAGCGGGTTTGAGGTGGCCATTGAGACGGCGGGCGATACGGGGCTGGCGGCCGCTGTGGATCATGAGGTCGATCTGGTGATCCTCGACCTGATGCTACCGGGGATGGACGGCTTTGAGGTCTGCCGGCGCATTCGCGAGAAAAAGGATATTCCGGTGCTGATGGTCTCGGCCAAAAAGGAAGACATAGACAAGATTCGGGGGCTCGGCCTTGGCGCGGATGACTACATTACCAAGCCGTTCAGTCCGAGTGAGCTCGTGGCGCGGGTGAAAGCGCACCTGAGCCGCTATGAGCGGCTGGTGGGCAGCAATCTCCACAAGAATGAGATCATCGAGATCCGCGGCATCAAGATCGACAAGACGGCGCGGCGCGTCTATGTCAACGGCGAGGAGAAGGCCTTCACCACCAAGGAGTTTGACCTGCTGACATTTCTCGCGGAAAACCCGAACCACGTCTTCACAAAGGAAGAATTGTTCAACAAGATCTGGGATATGGAGTCGATCGGAGATATCGCCACCGTGACGGTGCACATCAAGAAAATCCGTGAGAAAATAGAGTTTGACACGTCCAAGCCGCAGTACATTGAGACGATCTGGGGCGTGGGGTACCGGTTTAAGGTGTGAGATATTTGGGGGAGGCAGTCTGTGAACCGCCTCCCGAATTTATATTTTCAGAATTATCTTTGCCGTCTGGAAATAGATGATCAGCGACGCGGCGTCGACGATGGTCGTGATAAAGGGACTTGCCATGACTGCCGGGTCAAAGCCGATCTTTTTGGCCAGGATCGGCAGTGTGCAGCCGACGATCTTGGCAAAGAGCACGGTGATGGCCATGGTGATGCACACCACAAAGGCCACGGGCATGGTCACGCGGTCGAACAGCATCAGTTTGGCGAAGTTGACGACGGCGAGCGTCAGCCCGCACAGGACGGCGACGCGGATTTCCTTCCAGATAATCTTAAAAGTATCCTTGAATTCGATCTCTCCCAGAGAGATGCCGCGGATGATGGTCACGGATGCCTGGCCGCCGGCGTTGCCGCCTGTGTCCATAAACATCGGTATAAACGATGTGAGGACGACGTAAGTCGCCAGAGCGTTCTCATAGGTCTGGATGATCTTTGAGGTGAAGGTCGCGGAGATCATCAAAAGCAACAGCCATGGGATGCGTTTTTTATAGGTTTCGAAGATGCCGGTCTTGGAATACGGCTTGTCCGTCGGCGTGATGGCGGCCATCATCTCGATGTCCTCCGTGGCTTCCTGCTCCATGATATCCACAATATCATCGACCGTGATGATGCCGACCAGACGCCCCTCGCTGTCAACGACAGGCATGGAGGTGAAGTCGTATTTTTTAAACATATAGGCGGCATCTTCCTGGTCGTCCAGTGTCTTGATGGTGACGACATTTTCGCTCATGATGCTGCCGATCGTCGCGTCAGGGTCGGCGAGCAGCAGGTCTCTTAGGGAGACGGTGCCGATCAGCTTGCGCCGTTGGTCGAGGACGTAGCAGATATTGATGGTCTCCTTGTCGATACCCTCGCGCCGGATAATGGCGATCGAGTGGGAGACCGTATAGTAAACTTTGAGGTCGATGAACTCCACTGTCATCACGCTGCCGGCGGAATCCTCCGGATACTGCAGCAGGTGATTGATGTCGCGGCGTGTCTCCGGCGTGGTCTGAGCCAGCAGTTTTTTGACGACGATGGCCGGGAGCTCCTCCATCAGATCGGCGGCGTCATCGGACGCCAGATTGTCGATGATGTGCGCGGCCTCCCTGTCGCCGAGGCTGTTGATGATATACTGCTGGTCCTCGCTCGGAAGATAGGAAAAAATATCGGCTGCCAGTGCCTTGGGCAGGATGCGGAAGACTTTGACGACATAGTCGTTGGAAAGTTCCTCAAAGACAGCGGCAGTATCGGCGACGTTTGTCTCCTCGATGAGCTTGCGCAGCTTCAGATACTGCCTGGTTTCAATCAGCTCAGTAATCTTTTCAAGCATAATCATTCTCCTTTGCGTGTGGTTTTTAATGTTGAGGGAGGTTTGGGAACGTCTAGATGACTGCTGTCTATCGAATGCTTCATTAAAAACCACCTGCCTTTCGGAAATGATTATTATCATTCTCATCTTAAACTATTTGCCTGAATAAATCAATGATAATCTTCATCTCCGGATTTCTTTAAATCACAAAAATGAGATTTGTACTATACAAAATCAGCACATGATGTTATAATGTACATGCTATGTAGTTATAAAAACGATGTGTTGAAACGCCGTGATTCGCGGCAGAATGGAGAGATAATGAGAGAATATGTGATTATGACGGACGGCAACGGTGACCTTCCGGAGGATTATGCCAAAGCGGAGGGGATTCTGCTTGTGCCGATGTCATTTAATCTGGACGGCAAGATCTATGGCGAAGAGGAGCAAATGGATCCGAAGGAGTTTTACGCAAAGATGCGCGAGGGCAAGATGCCGACGACGATGGCACTCAACCCGAATGCGTTTGAGTGCGCTTTCAGGCCGGTGCTTGAGGGCGGCAGGGATATTCTGTATATATCGTTTTCATCGGGCCTGAGCAGCAGCTATGCCACAGGTCAGGTCGTGGCCAAGCAGATGGAGGAGGAATATCCGGGCAGTCGGGTGCTGGTGCTGGATTCCCTCTGCGCCTCGATGGGTCAGGGACTTCTGGTCTATCTGACCAATGAACAGAAAAAGGCCGGAAAAAATATGGATGAGACGGCGGCGTATGTCGAGCGGATCAAGGGAAATGTCTGCCATCAGTTTACGGTGGACGATCTGATGCATCTGCACCGCGGCGGCCGTGTGTCCAAGACGACGGCGGTCATCGGCACACTCATCAATGTGAAGCCGGTGCTGCACGTGGACGACGAGGGACATCTGGTCTCCCTGTTCAATGTGCGCGGGCGCAGAAAAGCGCTGAATGCCCTCGTTGACAATATGGAAAAGTCGATGGGCAAATTCAGAGATCAGAATAAGATTGTTTTTATCAGCCACGGCGATGCAGAGGAGGACGCGCTCTATGTGAAGCAGAGGGTGCAGGAACGGTTCGGCATTGACAATTTTATGATCAATATTATCTGTCCGACGGTCGGGGCACACTCCGGCCCGGGGACTGTGGCGCTGTTCTTTCTCGGTGAGAAGCGATAGGCGCGTCGGCTTGCCATAGGCGGGAATGATCTGCCACATGATGGAATTTTCTGCCACGGGAGGAGATTTGCATATGAGTCAAATGAAAGAGATATTAGAGAGCGGACGGACGGTGCTCGGTCTGGAGCTGGGCTCGACGAGAATTAAGGCCGTGTTGATCGACGAGGCACACACGCCGATCGCGTCCGGGGATTACGAGTGGGAGAATCGCCTGGAGAATGGCTACTGGACCTATTCTCTGGACGATATCTGGACAGGTCTGCGCGGGTGTTATCGCGCACTGGCGGCGGACGTGATGCAGAAGTATGGCGTTTCACTCAAAAAAATCGGAGCCATCGGCTTCAGCGCGATGATGCACGGGTATCTGGCCTTTGACAGCGCGGGGAATCTGCTGGTGCCGTTTCGCACCTGGCGCAACAGCACGACCGGCCCGGCGGCCGAGGCGCTGACCAAACTTTTTGATTTCAATATTCCTCAGCGCTGGAGCATCGCCCATCTGTATCAGGCCATCTTAAACGGTGAGGAGCACGTCAAGGATATCGCCTATATCACGACTCTGGCGGGCTATATCCACTGGCAGATGACGGGGCAGAAGGTGATCGGGATCGGCGACGCGTCGGGGATGTTTCCGATTGACACGGAGACGGGAGATTATGATGAGGATATGATCCGGAAGTTTGACGCGCTGATCGCCGATAAAAATTATCCGTGGACACTTCGCGACATCCTGCCGAAGGTACTCAGGGCCGGGGAGCGCGCGGGCACGCTGCTCTCTGAGCGCGTGAAAATGCTGGACGCGGACGGCATCCTTGAGGCGGGGATTCCGATCTGTCCGCCGGAGGGTGACGCGGGGACCGGTATGGCGGCGACAAACAGCGTGGCCAGGCGCACCGGAAATGTCTCCGCGGGCACGTCAATTTTTGGCATGGTGGTTCTTGAAAATCCTCTGAAAAAGGTGTATCCTGAGATTGATCTGGTGACGACGCCGGACGGCAGTCCGGTGGCCATGGTGCACGCCAACAACTGCACGTCGGATCTCAACGCCTGGGTGGGGATTTTTAGAGAGTTTGCCGAGTGTTTTGACATCGAAGTGGATATGGATCACCTGTTTAGCGTGCTCTATCACAAGGCGATGGAGGGCGACGCGGATTGCGGCGGACTTTTGTCTTACGGCTACCTTTCGGGTGAGAATATCACGGGCATCTCTGAGGGGCGCCCGCTGCTTGTACGCTCGCCGAAGAGCAGGTTCAACCTGGCCAATTTGATGCGCGTGCATTTGAGCACGGCGCTTGGCGCTCTGAAAGTCGGCATGGATATTTTGCTGAAAGAGGAGCACGTGGCCATCGATTCAATCCTAGGCCACGGCGGGCTGTTTAAGACTCAGGGCGTGGCGCAGCAGATTCTGGCGGATGCGCTCGCGACACCGGTGTCTGTCATGGAAACCGCCGGCGAGGGCGGCCCGTGGGGCATGGCGCTCTTGGCATCCTATATGCTGTATCAGGCGGACGGGGAGACGCTGGAGCATTATCTTGCTGAGAGCGTCTTCGGCGGCGACAGAGGGACACGTCTGGATCCGCAGCCGGAGGGCGTCAGGGGTTTTGAAGTTTTTGCCGAGAGATATAAAAAGGGCGTGGCCATCGAGGCCGCGGCGGCAGAGCACCTGGTCTGAGCGGAAGAATGACATCCGTCGGAAACTTTGAAGCAGAAAGGAAAAAGATATGCTGGAGGCATTGAAACAGGAAGTTTACGAGATGAACATGATGCTGCCCAGATACCATCTGGTCACATTCACATGGGGGAATGTCAGCGCCGTTGACAGAGACAGCGGACTTGTCGTCATCAAGCCGAGCGGTGTGGATTATGACAAGCTGACGCCGGAGGATATGGTGGTCGTCGACCTGGACGGCAACAGGGTGGAGGGGCGATACAATCCCTCTTCGGATACGCCGACCCATGTCGTCCTTTACAGGCGTTTCCCGAAGATCGGCGGCATCGTGCACACCCATTCCTCATGGGCCACAAGCTGGGCGCAGGCAGGCCGGGGGATTCCGTGCTATGGGACGACGCACGCGGATTACCTCTACGGCGAGGTGCCCTGTGTGAGAAATCTCACCGAGGCGGAGATAGAGGAGGCCTATGAGAAGTATACAGGCGTTCTGATCGCGGATGAGTTTGAGGCGAGGGGTTTGGATTATATGGCAACGCCGGCGGTTTTGTGCAAGAACCACGGACCGTTCACCTGGGGCGGTGATGCCCGTGAGGCGGTACACAACGCGGTCGTTCTGGAGGAAGTGGCGAAGATGGCGGCCAGGTGCGAGTGGCTCAACCCGCAGAATGAGCCGGCGCCTCAGGCGCTCCAGGACAAGCACTATTATCGCAAGCACGGCGCCAATGCCTATTACGGGCAGACAGAGATCTGATTTAGAGGAGGAGTGTTCAAAATGAAATTTTTCATCGACACAGCAAAGGTTGAAGATATCCGCAAGGCCAATGACATGGGCGTGATCTGCGGCGTGACCACAAATCCGTCGCTGATCGCCAAGGAGGGCAGAGATTTCAAAGAGGTGATCCGGGAGATCACGACGATCGTGGACGGCCCGATCAGCGGCGAGGTCAAGGCGACGACGACGGATGCCGAGGGGATGATCGCCGAGGGGCGTGAGATCGCGGGGATCCACCCGAATATGGTCGTCAAGATCCCGATGACCGTCGAGGGCATCAAAGCCGTGAAAGTCCTCTCCCAGGAGGGCATCAAGACCAATGTGACCCTGATCTTCACCGCGAATCAGGCGCTTTTGGCGGCGAGAGCGGGCGCTGCCTACGTGTCGCCGTTCCTCGGACGCCTGGATGACATCAGCGTGCGCGGCGTGGATCTGATCCGGGAGATCGCGGAGATCTTCGCTGTCTCAGGGATTGAGACGGAGATCATTGCCGCCTCCGTGCGCAATCCGATCCATGTGACCGACTGCGCGCTGGCCGGCGCGGATATCGCGACTGTGCCATACAGTGTGATCGAGCAGATGGTCAAACATCCGCTGACCGAGCAGGGCATCGCGAAGTTCCAGGCGGACTACAGGGCTGTATTCGGCGAATAGGCTAAGGGAGGTCAGCATGGACAGGACAGAACTTTTAAGAATGGCCGTCGAGGTGCGCAAGGGGATCATCGAGGGCGTCCACAGCGCGAAGGCCGGACATCCGGGCGGTTCTCTCTCGGCGGCGGACATTTTTACCTATCTTTATTTTGAGGAGATGCATATCGATCCGAAGAATCCGAGGGATCCGGACAGGGATCGCTTTGTGCTCTCCAAGGGACATACGGCGCCGGGCTATTATTCGGCTCTGGCCAATCGAGGGTTTTTCCCGGTGGCGGATCTGCTGACACTGCGCCACACAGGCTCCTATCTCCAGGGGCATCCGGACATGAAACACATTCCGGGCGTGGACATGTCCTCCGGCTCACTTGGGCAGGGACTCTCAGCGGCGGTCGGCATGGCCCTCGCAGGAAAGCTGCAGGGCAGGGACTACCGTGTCTACGCGCTGTGCGGTGACGGCGAGATTCAGGAGGGCCAGATCTGGGAGGCGTCGATGTTTGCCGGCGCCCGCAAGCTGGACAATCTGTGCGTGATCGTCGACAACAACAATCTGCAGATAGACGGCGCGGTCAGCGATGTGTGTTCGCCGTACCCGATCGATAAAAAGTTTGAGAGCTTTAATTTCAATGTGATCAATATCGACGGCAATGATTTCGATGAGATTGCGCGGGCATTCGCGCAGGCCAGACAGACAAAGGGGATGCCGACGGCGATCATTGCCAGGACGATCAAGGGCAAGGGCGTCTCCTTCATGGAAAATCAGGTCGGCTGGCACGGCAAGGCGCCGAATGACGCCGAGTATGCCGCGGCTATGGAGGAACTTGAGAAAGCGGGGGAGAGCTTATGTCAGAGGTAAAGAGTGTCGCGACAAGGGACAGTTACGGGAACGCGTTGGTCGAACTTGGCCGGGAACATGATGATCTGATCGTGCTCGACGCCGATCTGGCCGCGGCCACCAAGACGGGGACATTTAAAAAAGTTTTTCCGGAGCGCCACATAGACTGTGGGATCGCGGAGGCCAATATGACCGGTATCGCGGCGGGCCTCTCCACCTGCGGCTATGTGCCGTTCATCAGCACATTTGCCATGTTTGCGGCGGGGCGCGCCTATGAGCAGGTGCGCAACTCGATCGGCTATCCGCATCTGAATGTGAAGATCGGCGCCACGCATGCCGGCATCTCTGTCGGCGAGGACGGCGCGACCCACCAGTGCAACGAGGATATCGCCCTGATGCGCGCGATCCCTGGGATGGTGGTCGTCAATCCGAGCGACGATGTGGAGGCGCGGGCGGCCGTACACGCGGCTTATGCCTATGAAGGTCCGGTTTATCTCAGGTTTGGTCGTCTGGCGGTGCCTGTGATCAATGACGGACCGGATTACAGATTTGAACTGGGCAAGGGCGTCGTGAAGAGAGACGGCAAAGACTGCACAATCATTGCCACCGGCCTCTGCGTGTCGGAGGCGCTTGGCGCCGCCAAGATACTCTCGGCGCAGGGGATCGACGCCCAGGTCATCAATATTCATACCATCAAGCCGCTGGATGAGGATCTGATCATCGCGGCGGCCGAGGGGACCGGACGCCTGTTTACGGTTGAGGAACACTCGATCATCGGCGGTCTTGGGTCGGCGGTTGCCGAGGTACTCAGCGAGAAATGCCCGACCAGGCTTACGAGGATCGGCGTCAGGGATGTGTTCGGGGAATCGGGACCTGCCAGGGAACTGCTGCATAAGTACGGCCTCGATGCCGAGGGCATCGCCGCCGTTGTCAGCGCACAGATGAGGGGATAGAATGTGAAAAATATACAGCCCGACTGGTTTTTTTGATGGCCATTCGGGCTGTTTGAATGTATGTCCGGCCGGATCGGCCTTTTTTATCTTTGGTGGTGCTCTGTTTCCGGTCGGCCAAACGCAGCGCATAGGCCAGCCGGACCGGTCTTTTTTATCTTTTTTTCTTTCTGCATTCTGGCGTTATATGTGCCGGTGGCTATTCACCACCGGCCGAATTCTGACAGCTTCAATCCCGGATTTTTGTCAAGCACGGTTTTGACCGCCCAGCTGTGGACGAACAGCAGCAGCGGGTTGCCCTTCAAGTCTTTGATGCGCTTCATGTCGGAGGTGCCGATGATCCTCGCGGGATCGATCTCGTCCTTATTTTCCACCCAGCGGATATACTCATGCGGCATATTTTCCATGATGATCTCCACGCCGTACTCATTCTTGAGGCGGTAGGCGAGCACGTCAAACTGCAGCACGCCGACCACGCCCACGATCACTTCCTCCATGCCGGTATTGTACTCCTGAAAAATCTGGATGGCGCCCTCCTGGGCGATCTGGTTGATGCCCTTGATGAACTGCTTGCGCTTCATGGTGTCGACCTGGCGGATCCTGGCGAAATGTTCCGGGGCGAATGTCGGGATGCCCTCGAAGGCAAACTTTCTGCCCGGCACGCACAGCGTGTCGCCGATCGAAAAAATGCCGGGGTCGAAGACGCCGATGATATCGCCGGCATAGGCCTCGTCGATCACCCTGCGCTCCTGGGCCATGAGCTGCTGGGGCTGCAAAAGCCGCTGCCTTTTGTTGCCCTGCACATGGTAGACCTCCATGCCGCCCGTAAATTTGCCGGAGCAGATGCGCAGGAAGGCGACGCGGTCGCGGTGGGCTCTGTTCATATTGGCCTGAATCTTAAAGACGAAGGCCGAGAAATCCCTGTCGAAGGAATCGATCTCGCCGATGTCCGACATTCTGGGCAGCGGCGGCGCCGTCATCTCAAGGAAATCATTTAAAAACAGCTCGATGCCGAAGTTATTGAGCGCGGATCCAAAAAATACCGGTGAGAGTCTGCCCGCGGACACTTTTTTGATGTCAAAGGCCTCGCTGGCGCCGTCCAGCAGCTCCACATCCTCCAGCAGTTTCTCAGAGAGCTCGTCGCCGATCTCGGCCTGCAGCTCCGGTGAATCCAGGGTCAGGTCACTGTCCGTCACCCGCCGGTCCTTGGCGAAGGCGGTGAAGGCGTGGATGTGTCCCGTGCGCCGGTCATAGACGCCTCTGAAATTTTTGCCGTTGCCGATCGGCCAGTTCATCGGGCAGGTGCTGATGCCGAGGACGGATTCGATCTCATCCATCAGCTCAAACGGGTCTCTGGACTCGCGGTCCATTTTATTGATAAAAGTAAAAATGGGGATATGGCGCAGCACGCATACCTTAAATAATTTGATGGTCTGAGCCTCCACGCCCTTGGCCGCGTCGATGACCATCACGGCGGAATCCGCAGCCATCAGGGTGCGGTAGGTATCCTCCGAGAAGTCCTGATGGCCCGGCGTGTCCAGGATATTGATGCAGTAGCCATGATAATTGAACTGCATCACGGACGAGGTCACGGAGATGCCGCGCTCTTTCTCGATCTCCATCCAGTCGGACACGGCGTAGCGGGACGCCTTTTTCCCCTTGACGGCGCCGGCCAGATTGATGGCGCCGCCGTAGAGCAGGAACTTTTCGGTCAGGGTCGTCTTGCCTGCATCCGGGTGCGAAATGATGGCAAATGTTCTTCTCTTTTTGATTTCATCCTCTAATCGGGCCATAATAGTCTCCATTCCGCCGCCCTTCGCTGGCGGCACAGATCGTGATGAAGGTATATTTCAATCCGGCCCTCATCCCGCCGCCGCTTTGCCGGCGACATCAACCATTCTATCACAACGGGGTGTCATTGGCAAGCAACAAACGAAACATGCTATTTGACAAATAGGCAAAAATATGTATAATCATTATGTATGAAAGTCTTTGGGGCTTTTCGATTATTTTTATACGAGGGGATGTTTATGAAAGCATTATCAAAAGGCAAAATTGCCGCGTTTGCCATGGGGCAGCTCGGCTGGGCGATGATGTCCGGATTGATCTCGAACTGGCTGGTCTATTTTTATCAGCCGGATGCCGCGTCTATAGCTGCAGGGCAACCGATTTTTGTGCCGCAGGGGCGTGTGGTCTTCGGCCTGTTTACGGTGATCGGGGCCATCACGGCGATCGGGCGTATCTTCGACGCGATTACCGACCCGTGGATCGCCTCGCTTTCCGACCGGTGCAAATCCAAGAACGGGCGCCGTATTCCGTTTATGAAATGGGCATCTTTGCCGCTTGCCGTCTGTACCGTGCTGGTGTTCTGTGCGCCGATTAACAGGGAAAGCCCATGGAACGTCGCGTGGATGTTTATCTTCGTGATGGCCTATTATCTCTCAATCACGGCTTACTGTACGCCGTTTAACGCGCTGATTCCGGAGCTCGGGCATAATCAGAAACAGCGCATGACCATCTCGACGGCGATCTCCCTCACATTTATCGTGGGCACCGCGTTCGCGTATGTCGCGCCGGTGATTTGGGGCTCGATGGAGGGCTCGATTGGCCGCGTGGCCGCGATCCGCGTCACCTTCATTATCTTTGCGGTCATCGCCTTTATCTGCATGCAGGTGCCGGTTTGGACAATCCGTGAGAAAGACTACGTGGTGACCAAGCCGACGGAGGGGAGCGCTCTGTCATCCCTGATTAAAACGTTTAAGAACCGCGACTTCTGCCTGTTCGTGGCGTCCGACATTTTTTATTGGGTCGGGCTTACCATGTTTCAGACGGGTCTGCCGTTCTTTGTCACGTCGCTCTTGGGGCTTGGCGAGAATATGTCCACGGTCTACTTTGTCTCCATGACGGCGCTTTCTCTCGTCTTCTATATTCCTGTCAATATCTTGACGAGAAAAGTGGGAAAGAAAAAACTTGTGATCCTCGCGTTTGGCATTTTCGCGGCGGCGTTCATCTACACATCGCTTCTGGGGCCGGCCCTCGGCATTTCGCCTGTGGTACAGGGCTTTATTCTTGTCGTCGCGGCGGCGTTTCCGATGGCGATCTTCGGCATTCTTCCACAGGCGATTGTGGCGGATATCGCCGAGTATGAAGCGCGCAAAACCGGTGAGAACCGGGAGGGTATGTTTTACGCGGCGCGCACATTTGCCTTTAAACTCGGACAAAGCCTCGCCATGCTGCTCTTTACGGCACTTGCGACCATCGGTTCCGGAAACGGAACGGGGTATCGCGTGGTGGCCGCCGTTTCGGGAGGCCTTGCGATTCTAGGCGGCGTGCTGCTCTGCTTCTATAATGAGCGCCGGATCGAGCAGGGGCTGGGCGAACAAAATTAGAGCAGTTCCCTCGTCTTTCGCGCGAGGTAAAGAGGAATGTTTGTGATGGGCCCGTCTTTGCGATAACC
This sequence comes from uncultured Catenibacillus sp., assembly GCA_964423195.1. Taxonomy (GTDB): domain Bacteria; phylum Bacillota; class Clostridia; order Lachnospirales; family Lachnospiraceae; genus CAKRHR01. Next base: position 29,408 of record CAYRDY010000014.1, read on the forward strand.
GTTCCTTGAGAAGCGGATCGCATGTTTGGGCTGTCGGCTGGATACATATTTTTTGAAGGACGGCGCAGATTTATCTGTGCCGCCTTTCACTTCAACGGGAATGATTTCTGTCCCGCACTGCAACACAAAATCGAGCGCCCTGTTTTTTTCGGAGTGATAGCGGGGCTCAACATCAAATTGCCCCCTGAGCTGCTGCAGAACATAATTTTCGGTCAGCGGCCCCTTGAATTGATAGTCACTTTGAAGCAGGATTGCCCTGTTGTCAATTCCTGCCATGTGCTTGAGCAGCCCTGTGTCAAAGACAAAGAGTTTGAATTGATCCAAAATATCAAAGGCAGGGAGTGGGTGCTCCATTTTTGAGACATTTCGGACGCGATTCAATATTCCGGCAGAGACAAGCCATTCAATGGCCTCCTCAAAGTCGCGTGCCCTGCCGCCATTGCGCACCGCGCCGTACATGAATTTTTCATTTGGTTTTGCCAGCTGCGAGACAATACTTCTAAAGACCATCAGGATGCGCCCGCTGTTTACCCTCCCGTTGTGTTTGGAAAAGTCGTTTTCATAGATCTCGACAAGCTCTCTTTGAATCTGTGAGACTTTTGCAGGGTCACGATACGCTGTCCATGAAGAGACGCACTCCGGCATTCCTCCAATGATGAGGTAGCTGTCATAGGCCTCCAACAGTCGTTTATGGAAGATTTCCTCGATTTTTTGCCCTTTCGTGATGCTGGTGTAATAGGTGTAAAGCGCACTGTCGACAGCCTCAAGGAATTCATCGAAGGTGAGAGGATTGAGGTCGAGTAGATTGACCATGCCCACCGGGTAGGATTTTGGTTTGGCCAGAAGTGTTCCGAGCAGGCTCCCTGCGGCAACAACATGAAATTCGTTTGCGTTTTCCCTAAAATATTTGAGTGTGTTCAGTGCCTCAGGGCATTCCTGAATCTCATCGAAAATGACAAGCGTTTCCTGTGGAACAATCTTTTCGCCCGCGATCATGGACAGCAGCTCGATGATGCGACGGGGATTTTTATTTGATTCAAAAATGGATTTCAGCTCATCTTCCTCGTCAAAGTTGAAATAGACATCATTTTTGTAATAGTTTTTCCCAAATGTTTTCATTAGCCAGGTTTTCCCAACCTGCCTCGCGCCTCGAATGACAAGCGGCTTTCGGTCATTTGCGGCTTTCCATCGGATTAAATCGGAAATTGCATTTCGCCTCATTATATTTCCCCCTTCAACGTGGATATCCATAGCATATCACATTTTTCTCTGAAATTCAACGAGGAATCCACACATTTTTCCATGAAATTAGGAGAAGATTTGCACATTTTTTCATGAAACTCAACATAGATTTCGCACATTTTTCCAAAAATATTTTTAGTTGCAACGAAAGGGTTTTAATGCTACAATAGCATAGCAGTGTTTAAGCGACAAAATGTGTGATGGGAATGTTTGGAAGGTAACTAAGGAGAGAATCAATATTATGGGATTATTAAACAAGATTATTGGGACACACAGTGAGCGCGAGGTGAAGCGCGTGATGCCGATCGTGGACAGGATTGAGGCGCTGGAGCCGGAGATGGAAAAGCTCTCGGACGAGGCGCTGAGGGCAAAGACCGCGGAATTCAAGGAGCGCCTGGCGGGCGGTGAGACGCTGGACGACCTGATGGCGGAGGCCTATGCCGTGGTGCGCGAGGCGTCAAAGCGCGTGCTGGGCATGAGGCACTTCAAAGTGCAGCTCATCGGCGGTGTGATCCTGCATCAGGGGCGCATCGCGGAGATGCGCACCGGTGAGGGCAAGACCCTGGTCGCGACCCTGCCCGCTTACCTCAATGCCCTGGAGGGCAAGGGCGTACACATCGTAACGGTCAATGACTATCTGGCCAAGCGTGACGCCGAGTGGATGGGTGCCATTCATGAGTTTCTGGGTCTCTCCGTGGGCGTGATCTTGAACAGCATGACGCCGGATGAGCGGCGCGTGGCCTACAACTGCGACATCACCTACGGCACCAATAATGAATTTGGTTTTGATTATCTGCGCGACAACATGGTCATTTACAAGGAGCGACTGGTACAGCGGGATCTCCATTATGCCATCATCGACGAGGTCGACTCGGTGCTGATCGATGAGGCCAGGACGCCGCTGATCATTTCCGGACAGAGCGGCAAATCCACGGAGCTTTACCGCGTCTGCGATATTCTGGCGCGGCAGCTTGTGCGCGGCGAGCGCAGCGGCGAGATGACCAAGATGAATGCCATTATGGGTGAGGAGGTCAAGGAGACCGGCGATTTTATTGTCGATGAGAAGGAGAAGACCGTCAACCTCACGGAGGAGGGCGTGGCCAAAGTTGAGAAGTTTTTCCGCATTGAAAATCTGGCCGACGCCGAGCATCTGGATATCCAGCACAATATTATCCTGGCCCTGCGCGCGCACTATCTGATGGCGCGGGATAAGGATTATGTGGTCAAGGACGACGAGGTGCTGATCGTCGATGAATTTACCGGACGTATCATGCCGGGACGGCGCTATTCGGACGGCCTGCATCAGGCCATTGAGGCCAAGGAGGGCGTCAAGGTAAAGCGCGAGAGCCGCACGCTGGCGACCATCACCTTCCAGAACTTTTTCAATAAATATAAGAAGAAATGCGGCATGACCGGTACGGCTCTGACGGAGGAGGAGGAGTTTCGGGAGATTTACGGCATGGATGTCATCGAGATTCCGACCAACAAACCTGTGATCCGCATCGACCACCAGGATGCCGTCTACAAGACGCACAACGAAAAGATCAACGCGGTGATTGACGCGATCATTGAGGCCCACAAAAAGGGACAGCCGGTGCTGGTCGGCACGATCACCATCGAGGGATCTGAGGAGATCAGCAACAGACTGAAGAAGAAGGGGATCAAGCACAATGTGCTGAATGCCAAGTTCCACGAGATGGAGGCGGAGATCATCGCCCAGGCGGGTCAGATGTACGCGGTGACCATCGCGACCAACATGGCCGGCCGTGGGACGGATATCAAGCTGGGCGAGGGCGTGCCGGAGGTCGGAGGACTCAAGATCATCGGCACGGAGCGCCATGAGGCGCGGCGCATTGACAATCAGCTGCGCGGCCGTTCCGGCCGTCAGGGCGATCCGGGCGAGTCCAAGGTCTATATCTCGCTTGAGGATGATCTGATGCGTCTGTTTGGCTCCGAGCGCCTGATGGGCATCTTTAATTCCCTTGGCTTCCCGGAGGGCGAGGCCATCGAGCACAGGATGCTCTCCAGCGCCGTGGAGAAGGCTCAGAAGAAGATCGAGTCCAACAACTTCGGCATCCGCAAGAATCTGCTCGACTACGACGAGGTCATGAATGAGCAGAGAGAAATCATTTACGCAGAGCGCCGCCAGGTGCTCAACGGCGAGAACATGCGCGAAGTGATCCTCAAGATGGCGAGGGACACGGTGCAAAATACGGTCAACAGCATCATCCACGAGTCGGCGGACGTGTCGACCTGGGACATCGCGGA